>JAKAVF010000001.1 GCA_021827605.1 Microcaldota archaeon | reverse complement strand
TGCTGAGATATTAACGCCGAATTTACACATCACCTTCTTCACTCCCTCCAGGTCGGGACCTCCCAAGTAGAGGTCTGCCGCCCTCTCCTTTACCTCATCCGCAATCTGGGCACCCTGTTTTGTGCCCCTGATTGCGTCTGTAAAGGTCTTTTTGCAATCACGACACTCGTGTTGCGTTACGACGACAGTCTCAACTCCATCCAAAGTCCTTGGGGAACGGGTATATCGCCTCTTGGGTCTTATATCGGTAGAACCGCACGATGTGCAACTGGTCGCCTCAACCAGTTCTACCATTAAAATGGAATACGAAGAGAAGGTATAAATTAACGTCTAGCTAAACGTTTGAATAGTCACCAGCTGCTCAAATCCATAGATAAGAAAGTTGCATTGTTGAAGTATAATCCTGCATATGGGCAGAGCATATCAAAAGATCTCATTCCAAGAACACTGGATGTGGTAACCTTTTCAGAATAGAATTAACGCATTATTGGAGAATGCTTTACACAATTCGGACAAATGAGGTGGAAATAGTAAGTTTTGTGCTTTACATTATAGACCATCCCTCTTACGACAAGCTCTTTGGGTATAAAGGCAGGTAGACTGTACCCAAACGTAAGCAATTGTATAATAATGCTTATCGGATGGGACTGCATGAAAAGCTGCAGTGACGCCGAGTCCATTAATATGGGCTGACGAGCTTGCCTGCGTCTGCAGATTCCTTGTACCTTTTTATGAAATTCAGGACGGCTGTAGCAGTATGCTTGTCATATCTCTCCAGGTATTTGCGGATTTTTTTCCTGCTTATATTCTTTAATAGCTCGCTGTAATCCTGAATTGGCAACCTCACCTTATAGTAGAACAGATCTATAAGCGTCTTTTCCGGGTCTGATACAGGTACCTCCAGTGTCCCATATTTGACTATGTCAAACCCGAAGAAATACTTTGCTGGCACATGGTGGACGAAGACCATTTCCTCCATATCACTAAATATGTGTATCGAAGAGACACGTACCTTCCGGATGGTGATGATATCCGGTCTAGAATTCTGTGTCCAAAGCTCCCTTATAGTTAGCGCGGACAGCAATCCATAGTAGAATGGACTGTACGCAAAGCCTGCCACCATAATATCTTTTCTGAATGTATAGACCCCTTTTCTAATCGTATACAGCTTCCCACTACTCTTCATATACGCGATGAGTCTTGTAAGGTTTGCCGTTTTCAGCTTTTTGCTTTTGAAATATAACTTAAGGTCCCTGTGCGTGAACGTATGGTAGTCTGAAAAATGATTAATTATGTCCTTTACTATTGTCACTCAACCACTTCTTTATCGTGTTCACCATCAGGTCAAATGTCGGCGGCAGGCCTGCGATTATCAGATGTCCTAGGCTGCTCATGTTGGGCGGCGGATTTCCGTCTATCTTTCCAATTAATGTCTTTAGCTGTTTGACTGTCTTCGCATCAGCATTGTTGACAAGGGAAATTAAATAGTAAATGTCATACAAATCCTGCACTTCAGTCTGCTTGGGTTTCTCCGCAGTATTCAGTTTATCTTCGTAGGCAGCCATCTTTTCATTTAGCAGTTCTAACGGACTTAGGGATAAGACAACGATTTTGCTGCCATCAATCTTCGTGTAATCGAATTCGGTGCCTTTTTTGTATTTGAAGTTTATGTCGATCTTCATCTTTGTGTTGGATTCTACCAAAAAGTGCATCGTGTCTGTTGCCTTTTCATATCCCTTTTCTTTGATCAGAAATCCCGAATCTTTCAAGAATTCTGAAAGCTCCTTGTAGTGCTGTGTCTTTTCTTCTTTTGTCTTAGCATAAAGATAAAAGTCTATGTCTCTGGAGAACCTGTTTCCTCCATGGCATCTCCATATCGAAGTGCCGCCGTGAAACACCAGGCTGTTGTACCTGCTATACAAGAGATCTACTAGGGCATCCTCCAGTTTTGCCTTCTCCATCTGCGCCTGATCTTTTATATTCATATAACCATAACTACATTTTATTACAATTTTATGTAATAATATGCACTTATATATTTATAATACCTTGCTCTCGAATGCAGCGCTTTGGTAGCGCACTCCTTTCGCAACGAGGAGGCCGCGGGTTCGAATCCGCAGAGTCCACACCTACTTACCCGAATCTGTATGAAGTTTCATGTATGGTCGGACATCAGATCGTTTGGCCCTTCTTGCGCTTGCTGAATAGAAGCTTATAACCAATTCCGCTTGCCAACTGGAATATCCCCCCTATGAATATAGGTAGCGGCAGTGCAAACTCCATAAGATATCCGCTTAAGCCTGAACTGAGCTGCCCCGCTCTTGATGCAATTCCCTGCATGCTTGTGGCTGCGCCATAATCCTCAATATCAACCCCCCTGACGTTTACTGCTGTCCTGCTCGGACTTCCAAAACCCGCCAGCACACCCCTTAGTATGTAAAGAAGCGCAGCGATAATCAATGTGGGAGAAAATGCCATTGCAAACAAAAGCGCCCCTGAAAGAAGCCGGGTATGCGATGCAACATTTAGCATGTCCATGCGGTTTGCAATCTTTGAAGAGAGATAAGAGCCCAAAGCAACTGCCAGATACAAGGCAGTAAAGATAACGCCTATATCCGATGATGTAGCTCCGTAAGAAAGAGCCAGCCACAACGGAAGTAGAGGTATTACAAGGCCTATTCCCATCCCTCCTAGGACATTTACTACAATAACCCTTGCAGAATATCTCATGCTGCTACTTTTCATCACCTTTGTCGTTTTCTTCGGTCTCTTCTCTTCCGTAAGCATGCTAATCGATGCCATTGATGCAACAAGCATGACTGATGAGACAAGGAAGAGTATCCTGTACGCGCCGAGCGACCCGACGAAACCGCTAAGCAGAGAAACGCTTGCAAAGAGCATGCTGCCCCCTATCGAGGCTATAGAGCCGACAAGAGTTATATTAGAATAGCGCCTTATCCTATCCTTCTGATCGTTATAGTTGTTAGCTATGAACGCATTAGTCCCGGGAGAGAATGCGCCTCTCATCCCACCTGCCCCCCCTCCAATGCCTGCAATCACCATGCCTGCCATTATGTATAACGGAGCAGAAGATACTCCTATGATCAATGCACCTACCAGAGCTACAAATTCAGAGCAAAGCAGCTCAATCCTGTACCCGTATCTGTCTCCTATCAGCCCTAGACTGATTGTAAGAAAGACCATGAAGAGCATTGCTATTGTAGCTACAATCCCTATCTCTATTATCTGGATATGCAGCTCCGCCAGATAAAGTGAAAATGCAAGGCTCATGTATATTATGGCAACGCTCCTGAACGCTCTTGAATATAACAGATACTTGAACCGTTTATCCGTATCATCAGCTGCCATAAGATTACCATATGCGTGTATCTTACCAGGCACGAATATAAATATAAGCAAGCCTCATGAAGAAAATAAAGAATCATGCTGCATATCGGGCATTAACCGCGCCCAGGCGTTTCCTATTAGTCTTTCCAGATGGTTCGCGCCTGGACTTTTTGGCAAAGCTTTTCATAAAAAAAGCTTCGCGGATAGGTAACCCATAACCTTAGCCACGACGGCTCGTGCGATGCCAACGCAATTTGCGCACTCTACCGCGCAGCCAGCTGCAATCGTATAGTAGCATTTATTAATTATTGTAACCAGATAAATAATAGGTGTAAAAATGCCAAAAAGATTCGCATGCAAGGATATAGGGATGACATGTGGTTTTGAAGCGCGCGCAGCCTCTGAACAGGCGCTGATGGGGAAAATAGCCGCACACGCCAAGAAGGCCCATGGAATGTCTGAGATAGACCAGGCTACAATGGCAAAGGTAAAAGCATCCATAAAGGAGGCCTGAACTACAGGATACGCAGCACAACAATAACGGTCAAGGAGGCTGGGGGATAACGCAGCACATAGGAGCAAGCGAGGTGCCCCTGGCATCATTCCGTTATTCCTGTTGATAATGGGTTTATAGCTAGCGAGCCTACGGAAAAAATTGAAACCGCGATGGGAAGATGCGCCATGCGACCTCTCGATGATACAGGTTGAACAAATACTGAAATCACATTCTGCATCTAGGGTTTTCGAGAAGATGCCGAACTTTGTAAAGGGATAGCCAGATAAACGCCCCCGGGGCGGGCAACCCAGCGGCACGAGCGTGGGCCCTGTCGGCGAAGATTTATAGCGCTGCATGGCAGCAAACCCGCGGTTTCAACCGCGGGATGAATGCGAATGTCCTGTCAACGATTCGGACATAAGTCTTGTCACTCTACACTTAATATTTAACTTCATTAAATCCTTTCACCGTGCTGCCTGCATCTTGATACAAGGCTCGCATATCGAATGTCGCTGCCCAGGACCTATGCAGTCGCATTAATGCAAAGAAATAAAATAAAGCGCTGGCAATCTATTCCTGATGATGTCATGAAACTCAGCATCGGGAAGGACGCACCGAAGAAGGTAAACGCTTTCATAGAGATACCGAAGGGCAGCAACGTGAAGTACGAGCTCGACGAGGCAAGCAGCCTGGTAAAGGTTGACAGGATACTGCATACCTCGATGGTGTATCCGTACAATTACGGGTTCATAGCAGGAACAAAGGGGGAAGACGGAGACCCTCTCGACATTATGGTGATAAGCTCCGCGCCATTCGCCATGGGGACCTATGTCGTGGCAAAGCCAATCGGTAGCCTCCTCATGAAGGACGAGGAAGGCGTCGACACAAAGGTCATCGCGGTGCCTACGGAGAAAACGGATCCAGACTTCGGCAAGATAAACGACGTGTCCGAGCTCGGGGAGCACACCAAGAGCATGATAGCGCACTTCTTTTCGTATTACAAGAGCCTTGAGCCAGGCAAGTGGGCAGAGGTGTTCGGCTGGGAAAGCGCCGAGAAGGCGCAGGCGCTGGTGCAGAAATCCTCCGGGAAGTGATCAATCGATGCGGAACGGCCCAGCAGGAATGTGCTGCATTATGTAGTCTACGTCCTCGTACAAGAGCCTTTTCGCGATAAGCTTCGCTGCGTCGGACTTCTTGGTCTTCCCCAGCGATATTATGACCCCGTCCTTTATGCCGCGGTGCCTGCATGCGCTTTCAGGCGCTACAGACACCACCCTCCTCTTCTTGCCTTCCTGCCCCAGCTCTTCGATGAAGGCGCACAGCTCAAGCGGGACGCTCTTGTACCACTGCCTCTCCCCCTTGAGAAGGAAGCTGCCCGTGCCCAGCGATCCGGTGTTCCTAGATTTCGTCACCTGCTCCTTCCTCAATGAATACACATCCACCGTTGTCTGGAGGCTCTCCCAAGCCTTGGAGAAGGAAGCGGCGAACTGCGCAGCCTCGTTGCGGCACTGCTCACCAGAACCGACGCCGTCCTTGAGGATGACTACGGACGCGCCGAATATGTCCGCATGGAAGAAGAGGTCCTTGTCGTCAAAATGCCTTGAATTGAGCTCCTCGTTCTGTTCCGCGCTTCTTCCCCCCACCGCAAGCCTGCCGTCGCTGGCAAAGAACCAGTTGAACTTCTCGAACCACTCCCTTTTCTCTACGACCTTTATGCTCTTCTGCTGCTGCTTCTGCGACTCCGCCTTCGAGAGCTTTGCTTTAAGGTCCACAATCGACCTCCTTGCGCCCTCGGACTTGGCCTTCGCCTTCTTCGACCTCTCGAAATATGACTGCGCGTTCTCCTGCGCGCTTATGGTGAAGTCTATTGCAATGTCCATCGCTATCCCAAAATCCCGAGAAAGAGTCCAGCGCCCTTTTCCGCAGCGCTCACGGCAACGTGCCCGCCGCCACCAATGATATGATGATGGATAGTATAAAGCCCACTACGCCTAGGAGTATGGTCCCGAGCAGCACGACCTTCGTTGTCCTGACGAACGCGTCGGTGCCCGGCTTGTAGCTTACGCTCATAACGTGCTTTGAGTTGGAGATGAAGTTCTTCAACTTTCTTGATATTTCGATGGGCATCATACCACGGCAATGAACTACTTTACACTGGGAATATTAAAAAGGCTTTCTCAAGCCCCCTGGACTGCAGCTATTCATCAAATATCCTGTCAAGGTCCACGCTCTTCGAGCCGTCGATCTTCTTCTTTATCCCGGAGTCGGAGTAGTCAGCGAACTCGACCCCGCCCATGACGACCATTACCTTGACCGCGCTCTTCTGCATCGATGCATCAATCCTCGCACCCCACTTCAGCATTGCGTCCTCGCTTATCCTTCCCGCAACCTCCTGGAATATCTTCTCTGCCTCGCGCAGCGTAAGGTCTTCCCCGCCGACTATGTTGACCAGGGCCTTCCTCGCCTTCGACAGGTCCACGTCAAGCAGCGGCGAGTTGAGCGTGTTGTTTATGGCTATGGATGCGCGGTCGTTGGTCTGCGTGGAGTTTGCCTCTCCTATGCCTATGACCGCGTAGCCTGAATCCTTGAGCACGCTCCTGAGGTCTGCAAAGTCGAGGTTGACCATGCCGGGCTTCGTAACCATCTCCACAATGCCCTTGGTGGCGTTGGCGAGCACCTCGTCGCTTATCCTGAAGGCCATGTTGAGCGGCAGGTCCGGCGCAACCGCAAGGAGCTTGTCGTTCGGTATTATTATAGTGGTGTCTGTGACGCGCCTCAGCTTGGAAAGACCCTCGAGCGCAGACCTCATCCTTGCCTTGCCCTCACTCGAGAACGGGAGCGTGACTATTGCTATAGTGAGCGCCCCTGATTCCTTCGCCTCGTGCGCTATTATTGGCGCAGAGCCCGTTCCTGTTCCGCCTCCCAAGCCGCAAGTGATGAACACGAGGCGCGAGTCCTTCAGCATATGCTCTATCTCGTCCTTGCTCTCGACTGCGGACTCCTCCCCAAGCTTCGGGTCGCTGCCGGCCCCGAGTCCCCTAGAAACCTTCTTGCCCATCAGTATCTTCCTGTGGGACCTCGTCTTGGCAAGGTGCGACGCATCGGTATTCATGGCCACCAGCGTGGTTCCGTCTATGTTCAACTCAGATATCCTTGTTACCGTATTGCTCCCAGAACCCCCTGCTCCGACTATGGATATCTTCGGCTTAGCCGATTCTATGAACTTAAGAAGCTCCTCATCGTCCTGTGATATGACGCCTGTGTTTTGCATTTCAGCCATGATGTCGCCTCGTTTATTATAGCAGCAAAAACATAAAAAGATTTGCGAGTTCCGAATGTCCCTGGCGCTGGCTCACGGGGCATTGAGAAGGTGCGCGGATATGGCGCTGCTCCCTATAAACCCCGAGAGCAGGCTTGCGAGCAGCAGGAGCACCAGGAATGCGAGCAACAGCACGTACCATCCCCTCCAGTGCCGCTTCTCGCTGCCAGGCATCCTGTCAATCATAAGCGCCATGGGAAAAGAAAGTATGCCTATCGCTCCATATAAGAAGAACAGGCCGAGCAATGCAAGAGGCTCGGTAGAAAGACCTATCCCATAGCCTTCTGCGCCGTATATCACGGCCATGACCCCGAAAAGCAGGCCAAGGAATCCCACGTATCCTAGCTTCGTCCTGTACTTGACCGCGATTGCGAAGGCGAGTATGACGAGCCCGAAAGAAAGGAACGGATCGTAATAAAGTATATTGTAGCTGCCGGGGAGCGGCCAGTTGAACTGGCCCCAAAGGCCCATTATCAGCATGTACGCGCCGAGGATTCCCAGCGGCACGCTAAGCCCCTCAAGGTGCTCCCTGAAGTTCTTCCTACCCCTTTTATACGAGCCGTATATCGACGATATGGCATACAGCAGCATGAAGCCGGCAAAGCTCAGCGCGAAAAGCGCGTATGCCAGGTCATCTACGAATACCATACGCTTACTTACCATGGGTAATTATTTATTGCTTTCTGCACGTGCGCGGCAATGGCACCGTCAGGCGTCCTGTCCTCAAGCACTACAAAGCGCTTAATAATTTTGGCTTACAAAGGCATACGAGAGCCATGGACCTGCAGACGAAGCTTGACCTCATAAAGTCCGACCCCACAGAAGAGATGGTCACCGACAAGGACCTCCTGTCCATACTTGAGACTAAGGAGCACCCAAAGCACTACATAGGGTTCGAGATAAGCGGCATGCTGCACATAGGCCACGTGCTTGTGGCGGGAAAGAAGGTAAACGATCTTGCAAAGGCGGGCATCGAGACGCAGCTCCTAATCGCGGACTGGCACACCGTCGCGAACCAGAAGCTGGGCGGAGACTGGGGGCGCATAAAGAAGGCCGCAGAATTCTACAAGAGGCTTTTCGCCATAGCATGCCCGAGATCCAAGGTGATACTCGGCTCCGACCTCTACCACAACAACGACGAGTATTGGCAGGAGGTGATGAAGATATCCTCAAAAACGACCATGGCGAGGGCGACGCGCACCCTGATAATACAGGGAAGGAGCGAGAAGGATACGCTGCACGTTTCCCAGTACCTATATCCAATGATGCAGGTGGCGGACATACGCGCTCTAGACGTCGACATATCGCATGCGGGCATGGACCAGCGCAAGGTGCACATGCTGGCCAGGGAGGTCTTCGGGGAGCTTGGCGAGAAAAGGCCTCTGGCCCTGCTGCACACGCATCTCCTGCAATCTCTGCTCGAGCCCCCGAAGGTCAGCGAGAGCGCAACAAAGGAGGAGATAACAACGGCGATGAAGATGAGCAAGTCGAGGCCCGGCTCCAGCATAAAGATACTCGCGAGCAACGACGAGATAAGGAAGACCGTATCCGGCGGATGGTGCCCGGAGGGCATCGTGAAGGAGAACCCGGTTCTCGGACTGTGCAGGTACGTCATATTCCCGCATCTCGGCGCCATGAAGATAGAGCGCGACAGGAAATACGGCGGAGACGCGGAGTTCGAATCCTATGCAGAGCTCGAAAGATATTTCTCGGAGAAGAAGCTTCACCCCGCAGACCTGAAGAATGCGACGGCGTCATCGCTCATAAAGATAATCGAGCCGATATCAAGCAAGTTCAGCGGGGAAAAGGCAGAAATAGAAAGGCTGTTCGCGTAATCGGAATAATCGCCGGGATTGGGACTTTCCAAACCTTGGTTTTGATTAAACTTTTTCCAAAAGTTTATTTGAACCCAAAAGGCCCGAAGGCCACCAGATCTCGAGTTTCGCCGCGCACACTGGCGCGATACCTGGTTCTGCCATCCCGGCGCAAGGAGTATTTGGCACCCAAGGTTTAAAAAGTTGCACTGTTGCGCCTATCCCTTTATGACGATTATCGGGATGTTCCTCGACACTATCTTCACGAGCCCGGCCTTCTCCACGACTCATACAACATCATCTGGGTTCTTGTAGACCCTTATGTCATATTATTGTGCCATCCTTCAATGCCTGGCTCACTATATTGACTCCTCTTGTCATCTCAGTAAACTCCTTCTTCGAGTACGGCAGGAAATCCACTGGCAGGTCTATATTGTGCTTGCTATGCCACTCCCTTACAAGATTCGTCATAAGCAAGGCCCTGTCCTTTATCTCGTTTTTTACGACAACTATGAGGTCAACGTCGCTGTCCTGAGAGGCCGTGCCCTCTGTCTGTGACCCAAACAGTACTATCTCCTCTATACCATACTTCCTCTGTTCGCCATCCTTGAACTTTCTTATGGCATCAATTACCTTTTTGTCTGGCTTCTTGACCATTTTACAACCTCCTCGCCCAATTCTATCAAGTGTTCAGCTTTACTCCCCGAGACCTCAACTTTAACATCCGGATATCTGGAAGTAACATAATATGGATACAGCTCTTCACAGGCGCCAACTATGCTGGCCGGCGCATCAAGCTTCGCGGCCAAAACGGCAAGCTCGTGCGCTTTGTCAAATTTCTTATATTTGAATATCTGCAGAGCCTTCAATGCAAATTCTGCTGCCTGATTGCATTTGAACGAGACAGTGCCATTATACCCCAGTTTGATTATGCCCCTGGCCTCACGCAATGACATTTCTGCGCCATCAAGCCATCTTTCGTAATCCTCCACCATACCACAATTATACTATAAATTTAAAATCTATAATGATTTCCCTATCCCTTTATGACGACCATCGGGATGTTCCTCGACACTATCTTCGCGAGCCCGGCCTTCTCCACGACCCCCACGACCTCGTCTGGATTCTTGTACGCCCATTCGGCCTCCTCGCTAATGAGCTTGCGCGTCCTCACGCGTATCTCGATGCCCTTGTCCCTGAGACTCCTGAACGTCTTCTCCGCAGGTATGGTGCGTATGGCCTCGTGCCTTGACATCACGCGCCCCGATCCGTGGCATGCGCTTCCGAAAGATTCCCTCATAGAGCCCTCCATGCCGCAAAGCACGTAGCTGCCAGTGCTCATGCTCCCCGGTATTATTACCGGCTGTCCTACGCCGCGGTACTTCTTCGGCATCTCCTTCATGCCCTTCGGGAACGCGCGCGTGGCCCCCTTCCTGTGTATGTAGAGCATGCGCTTCCTTCCCTCGACAGTGTGTTCTTCAGGCTTTGCTATGTTGTGCGCAACGTCGTAAAGCAGCTCCATGCCGAGCGCGTCGGCGCTCTTCCCGAAGACCTCGGAGAAGCTTTGGCGTATCAGATGGGTTATCATCTGGCGGTTGGTGAATGCGAAGTTCACGGCGCAGTTCATCGCCTTTATGTAGTCGTCAGCTTCAGTGCTGCCGACGTGCGCGTAGCTGAGTTCCTTGTCTACAAGATGGATGTTGTGCCTCTCCTGGTACTCCACAAGCGTCCTGAGGAAGTCGCTGCATATCTGGTGCCCGAAGCCCCGCGAGCCCGTGTGCACCATTATTACTGACTGATTGGCTCCCAGCCCGTATGATTCCGCAATTCCTTCGTCGAATATCTTTTCGACCTTCTGCACCTCCAGGAAGTGGTTGCCCGCGCCCAGCGTGCCGAGCTGGTTCAGCCCGCGCTTCTTGGCGTCGGCACTCACCTTAGAGAAGTCAGCGCCAGCGAGCCTTCCATGCTCCTCTATGCTCTCCTGCTCGTCCGCGAATCCGTACCCCTTTCCTATCACGTAGCTGACGCCCTCCTCGGCCACATGCTCGAGGTCCTTCTGCGTGAAGCCGAGGCTTAGCTTGCTTCCAACCCCCGTAGGAACGTTCCTGAAAAGCGCATCGGAAAGCGCCTTCGACTTCGCCCTGATGTCCTTCTCCTCAAGGTTCGTCTTTATGAGCCTGACGCCGCAGTTTGAGACTACAACTCCGTCAGCAAGGAAGTTGTGATTGTCGTTGTCCACTGTCAAATCGTATACGTAGCCCTCATAAACCTGTTCAGTTACCCGAGTTATCCTGTCGAATGCGAATCCTTCGCCGATACTGTTATCCGAAGAAGGCCTGCCGCCCGTGAGCTGATCCTCTTTTACTACAACAAATTCTCCTATTCTTATCTTACCTGCCTCTACCATGCCGTTTTTTGTCAGCAGTGGGTGATCCTTTGTTGCAACGACTTCCTTCCCAGATCTTGTCCTGACTTTGAGTACATTCTCGTTGTGCTTTCTCTTCATTGTCAGTACAACATTGCTAATTATGCTCTTTGACCTCTTCTTATCGAAAGTGATTACTCTGTCTCCAGCCTTAAGTTCTTCAATCCGCCTTGGTTCTCCATTCTCGAGAGTGATTTTCGTATCAGGATGCAGGCAGTTTATGTCGAAACCCACTGCTCCGGGCGATATGATGCCCTTCTCGGCGTCGAATGCGGCAACTCCCCCTACTGGAAATCCATACCCCTGATGCCCGTCAGGCATAACAAGCACGTTACCCACAAGTCCCGGAAGCGTTGTGGCGTTTATCGCCTGCTGTATGGTGCTGTCCTTCTTCATCTTCTCCAGCATGGCCTCGGTGGTGTACAGAGTAACCCCTCCGTTCATGCCCTGAGCCTCATCGCGCTCTATCTCGAACCTTACATCTGACACCTTCTTAATCTCCATAAAAATCACGCTCCGTACGCATTTTCACTGCCAACGCTGCGCATTTTTTCCAAACCGATACATATATCTATCGCAAAACAATAAAAACACCGCATCGCAAATAAACGAGGTAAAATCAAGCCAAAACCAATAGAAACGTTTAAATATCAGTATATATTATCTTTGTGTGAACATGTTTATTAATATGATGTTGCAATTAGTAGGGATGTTGCAGGGGTGGCAGAGCCTGGTCAAATGCGGCAGACTCAAGATCTGCTGGCTTAGGCCTACGGGAGTTCAATAGAAATGAGCAAATCTCTCCCCCTGCACACTCTAAAAAGGCGATATAATGAAGACGAAATCAAAAAATAAGAGTTCAAGGAAGGGATCAAAGGCCAGCGCGCGCTCTTCATCGAGGCAGGCAGCAGGAGGCAGGTTCCTCGGCAAGCTCAAGAAGACGAAGCTCAAGGACAAGGCCATATTCGACGTTCCGCACTACCCGCAGAGCGAGGAGTTCACCAGCTCCGCAGCCTGCGCCATGATGGTGCTCAAGTTCGTAAACCCGGGCTTCAAGCTCAAGAAGGAGAACGAGTACAGCATATGGCAGGAAGCCGTCAACGGAAGCGTATGGCACGGCAGCAAGTACGGCGTTGCGTACGCACTCGCAAAGCGCGGCGCAAAGGTCGGCATAATAAGCAACACCAAGGATGAGGGCTACGACCGCAAGATGGCTGTCTATGAGAACGTCAACCTCGACACGCTCACAGCATCATACAACGAGATAAAAGGCAAGGCAGAGGCGCTCGAAGTGGAAGAGGAGCACAACAACATATCGATACAATCGATAAAGAAGGCCCTCAGCGCCAACTACGTTCCCATAGTCCTGATAAACGCAAACGTCATAAATTCCTATCTCGAGCCATCGCCGCACTGGGTCGTGGTGAAGGGCTACGACAAGGACGCATTCTACATAAACGACCCTTACTCGGACAACACCATAACGATGGATCCAGACGCGTTCAAGGCAGCCATAGGCTTCGAGGACAACCATCACATGATCCTTGCGGATACGAAGCACTTCACTGCCGTGAAGGAGAAGTAACCCTTCCTGTTTCTGCACTGGCAGGAAGTCAGTGCCCTGATTTTTCTATGTCGCTTTCCACCATGAGCTTTACAAGTTCACTGAACGTTGTCTTCGGCTTCCATCCCAATGCATGCTTTGCTTTATCGTAATTCGCAAGCATGTTGTCGGCCTCAAGCGGTCTGAAGAACTTCTGATTCACACGCACAACCTCCCTGCCGTTGTGGAATCCCTTCTCATTCATTCCATCACCCTTCCATTCCACATCCATGCCCGCCGCTGCGAAAGCACCCTCAACAAAGTCCCTTACTGTGTGAAGCTTGCCAGTGCCAAGTATGAAGTCATCTGGCTCCTTGTGCTGCATCATCAGCCACATGCCCTCGACATAATCTTTTGCGTAGCCCCAATCTTTTCTGGAATTGAGGTTGCCAAGCTCAAGGACTTCCTTGCTGCCCTGGTGCATCCTCGCAACAGCGAGGCTTATCTTTCTTGTAACGAATTCCGGTCCTCGAACCTCGCTTTCATGATTGAACAATATTCCATTTGTGGCGAAAATTTTGTATGCTTCACGATAGTTTTTTGTAAGCCAGTAACCCGCCAGTTTGCTTATTGCATAAGGGCTTCTCGGCATGAACTGCGTATGTTCGTCCTGCGGCGCGTTCTCCGGCGTGCCGAACAGCTCGCTGGTGGCTGCGAAATAGAACTTGCTTTCAGGTGAAATGTCGCGCACGGCGTTTACCGCATTTAGGGTTCCCATTATATTGGTCTCGAAGGTCGCTTGGGGATTATGGAAGCTGTAGCCCACGTAGCTCTGTGCGGCAAGGTGGTACACCTCTTCTGGCTCGGAGGACTTCACTACGCCATTCATGAATTGCGAATCTGTGACGTCGCCATGCTTGATGTCTATGCTATCTCTGAGCTCCTTCGGCAATCTATCCAATGCGCCGAGGCGCATGTCACGGTTCCTGCGCACTATGCCTATGACCTCATAGCCCTTACCAAGCAGCAGCTGCGACAGAAAATAGCCGTCCTGACCAGCTATTCCAGTAATCAATGCCTTCTTCATAATACTACCTGATGAATAATTTGTCGTAAATGATTGTCAGGGCAGTAATTTATATGTTTCTGGAGAACAGCCTTTTGTAGAATCCCCTTATGTCCTGTATGTAAAAAAGGCCCAGGTTTTCAACATGGTGCACATATCGCCCTCTGCCCCGAGCCTCGATTATCTCAAGCGCCTTTTCGGCTAGCTTATCCCCCCGCGCGACTACGCACATGCTCTGCGCCTCTTCCGATATCGGAGAATTCTCCGGGAGAAGAACCGGGGTCCCAACGGCTATGCTCTCGAGGGTTATTATGCTCAGTCCCTCCCGTTCAGACATGTGGAGCAGCAGGGACGACCTTGCAAGCTCCCTGTACAATTGCGCCTTGTCCTTGTAAAAGTCAACGACCTTGACATTATTGGAGAGGCCCAGCTGCTTTATGTCATGCTCTATCGAGGCCTTCTCCACGCCCTCGCCCACTATCAGGCCCTTGACGCTCCTGTCGCTCTTGACCACCCTGCCTACAATCCTGAGCCACTTGTCAAGCCTCTTCTCCTTGATGAAGCGCCCGGAGAACATTATCCTCTTCTCCCGCTTCGCAGCCCCAAGCTTCTCAAATGACTTCTTGTCGAGAACCGGTGTGAATACGGATATCTGCGAGCTCGGTATGCCCCTTAGCTTGAGCGTATCTGCTATCCTTCCGAAGTCAGCTATGTAGCTTGCCCTTTTGGACCTTATCAGCAGCTCGGAGTACCAGCTGGCCACATGCCCTATCACCGGCCCAAGGTACCTTACCCAGTAGTCCTTCTCCCATACCTCGTTGAACCTTACCGCAAGCCTGCAGTTCCTGAGCCAGCAGTACAATCTTATGGGAAGCAGGTGCAGCACAGGAAACTCGTCAGTTATTATGGCATCGAACCTGTATCCAAACATGGAAACAAGATAAACAGAGAAAACGAACGCCTCCCGAACAGACCTCCTGCCGTGCCTGTACACATTGCGCTCGTTTGCGCTGCCATATGCGTGGTAATGTATTCGGTTGTGCATGAACTCGCGCTCCATGCCCGGCCATCTCAAAGTGAAGAAATGGACCTCGTGCTCCTTCGCGAGCTCCTCAGCCTCAACGCTCATTATGTGCTCAATGCCGCCTTTGTGCCACGGATACGGTACATCATACACGAATGCGATCCTCATCGAATCATCTGCTCTATTTTCGCATGCAGATCCATGACCAACAGCCTCCAGCTGGTCGGCCTTGAAGAAACCGGTATATACGGATTTGTAGCTCTGCTGAGCATACCTGGATTTGCAGCGTCAAGCTTCTCCGAAATTGACCTTAGAAAGTCCTCTGCACTAATGTTTTTTGATATGTCTTTCAGCATGTGACCTATGGCCTTTACCAGGCTGTTCTTGTCAACTATGGCCATTGCGTTGGCAACATCAAACACGTCTTTGCCCTCCATTCTCTCCTCAAGAGCGTTCATCTTCCTCGCAACCAAATCCTCAAGACCATAGCACAAAACCCCGGAGATGCTCTGTCCGGTGAACCTGGAGTTTGCGGTAACTGTTTTCGGTTTCTCTAACATCCTGCCTTTTGTTCCCAAACGCATGTCAAACCTTATCCTGTCACGCTTTCCCGCAGGAGAAGAGTACATAAATTCAATCATGTATGTTTGGTGGAATCTGCGCACTTCAGTGCCTGTGAATCCCTTAATGCTGCTGCAAATGCTCTCTATGTACGAAGCCGTGTTTTTGTCCCCCTGACCGTTTGCCATGTCGAAGTCCAGATCCTCCGAAAAGCGCTTGTTGCCGAGGTACACGCTGTTGAGGGCGGTGCCTCCCTTGAAAATCAACCCCTTAGAAGAGCTACCGCCGGCAATCCCTTCCAACAGATTGAAAATATAAAACTCCTTAACTGCGAAGTCGAGAGGAAGGCCTGCAGAAGATGCAACTGATCGGCACAGCTCAAGACTTGGAGTGATCATTCAAACCCCAACAGCGCCCCAGTGCTTACGTAATCCATAATATTCCACTCTTTCACATAATGGCCATGCCTTCCGCTGCCAAGCTTTGCCGTATTGCCTGTGCAATGCAATCCGTTTATGACACTGTGCGGAACAGAGCCCCCTGCCTTCCTGTTGAGGACATCAAGCATGTACCCTACCTTTCTCCTGAACGAACAACCCTCGAACATGTTTACATACATGATAAATTCCTTCCAATCGGACGTTCTCATATCAAGCAGTGTTATCGCACGGAGAACGTTTATATAACCGCCTGAATTTTCCGGCATGTAGAAGCAATCGTACAGCGTCTTGCCCTTTCCTGATATCACATAGTCGTTGTGCTCCACAATGCCGATTGCCCTTCTTCCCAGCGCAACAGCCCTTATCTCCATGTTTCCCAGCATCCTGCTTGCCGATGTGTTCTCGTTGGCAACATAAACAACTGAAGGGACCTCATCGAAGGCATTGTAAAGGTATAGTGCAGAGGAGAACGCGGCGTATCCGTTGAACATGAACGGGCCCAACCTGAACTGGTCCACGGTTCCCATGGCATACAGGCCGTTCTTGACCCTTGTAAGCCAGCCCTTGGCTACAAGCGAGGCAAGCGCGCGCCTTAGCATGCCCTCGCTACACAGCCTGTAGCTTCTTATCTGGTTTATGTCGAACATATCATTTCTGCTGTTTTGAAGGGCAAAGTACACCTTCTGCTCTGTAGGGGACATGCTCCTGAGTTCTTTTCCTCTTGGCATAACATAGTTATCAAAACGATAACTATTTAATGTTATCTTTCAATAGGCAATAGAAGCGAATCCCTGAAAACCTCCGGAACCTGTGTCACTTTACCGGCCAAAAATCTATATTCTGTGTATACTATGCAGTCCATAAAATACAAATACCCTACCTCAAGCCACTGTACTCATCGGAATTCAGTGCCATTGGCGGTCCCTCGCGCGGATACGGTACATCATACACGAATGCGATTCTCATGCCTGCGCCTCTTTCCCCTTCCTATCCATGTCCTTCAGGATCGTTTTCTTCACCTCAGAGACCTCAGGAAGCTGTTTCAGAAGGTATGACAGCTCCTCTTTCCACTGCTTCCCGTCAAACTTGCTTATCCTGCTTCTTAATGTGCCTAAGCTCAGCATCTCCCCGCGCAGATCCTTCTTCCGGGCGAACATGCCTCTGTCGAACTTCACCCCCTTATACCGCAAAAGGAAGTACATGTCGTACAGGTCCCTTGCCTTATCACGCTCGATCAATGCACACTCTTTCTCCGAAAGAATCTCATTCTCGCCCATGACATACAGCAGCATGCTTCCTATGTCACGATATTTTGATATAAGCTTTTCGGCCGTCTTTGGTGCAGAAATGACATCCCTCCTGAGGCTCACCTCCAGCTTTATCTTGTGCGACCTTCCTGTCCTGGAGAACAAGGGCCCTTCTATGAAGAACTCGTTTCTTACGTCGCGCATGCTTCCGTCCGCATTCCTTCCAAGAACGCCGGTCTTGCTCTTTCTTACGGTGTAGTTCGAGTTGTAATCCGCAAGGATCCTGCCTACGCCCCTGTCTATCACAACAAGCGCGTCCTTCTCCGTTTCACCTTCTTTGTACATGTACGTAAAATCCAGGTCCTCGGAGAACCTGTCGAGACCATAAAAAAGACTCATTGCAGTGCCCCCCTTGAACAGGGCCCGAGCCGAAAGTTCCGTCATCGAGAAAATCTTCAGCATGAGATTGATAAGATAGTCTTTTTCTAGCTGCCTTTCATCTGCAAAGTTGGGCAGATGCCTCAGCAACTCGTTCTCATCTATCATAAAGTACCGCCCACTTCCTATCCCTCGAATCCGCGTGCCTCGACACTTTCACGTACTTAGACCTATAAGTATAACTAACCAAGTCGTCTGCCGCTATGCCGCTACGCTCAAGAAGGAAGCCGAGCTTGTTGATCAGCGACCTGCTCCGCATTTTTATCCCGAATTCCTTGAGGATGTCTATCCTTACCTTGTAATCCTGCAGGGCAGAGGCAAACGATTCCTCCACCTGCTTAAACTCCGGCCTGCCAAGATACAGGCAGTCGATGAATGTCTTCTCCACTGTGGCTATGTATGCATTGCCATCAGAGGTATAGCCGAAGACCCTGTCCTTCGATAGGGTAATGAACTCGACGGTCCCCTGTCTTGTGCTCAGTTCCTTGTGCCTTTTTGTAGTGATCACAGAATATCTTACTATGTTCTGGTCTATGAGGTCATAATACTGGAGCGCTGCACCAAGGCTTATGTACGAAGGGTACACGACATTCGAAGCTATTTCATACATGCCTGCCCCGGCGATGTAGTAAACGCCTTTTTTAAGCCTGACAATATTCCTATGCCTCGAAAGCAGCAGGGATGCGTAGGCCGTGCTCTTGTGCATCACCTTCGCAACGTCCTGCACGCTGAACACCAGGGTCCCGGACTTTTCAAGGCGCTCCAGTACCGCACTGAAGTTCATGTATCTCATATGTTCATATTATATGTATAGATATTTATACTTTTGTATATATATCTTTACCAAACTTACGAAAAATTATCACAAACCGCATAATGTTTGTGGAAATTGCTTTCTCCTCCCTGCAAGCCGCTTTTTCCATGGCTACTCCAAACCGATCTTTTCGAGAACGAAATCCACGCGCTCCGGCACCGAGAGCCTCGGGACCGCAACCGGCTCGTATCCCGATGCGATATACGCGTTCTTCATGAGGGCAGAGAGCCTCTCGGCCATGTCGAACGGCTCCTTTCGCTCCGAGTCCGTCACATAGATCTCCTTCCACGGCTCTGTGAAGAATACGGTCCTGTTGAAGCGGTATTTGCCTATCACCTCGGAAAATTCCTCCGGGACGGGTATATATGAGTGCTTCAGATAGCCAAGGTTGTCCACGAAGCTCCTGTCAAAAAAGCAGGCCTCGCCATCCGGCGCACAGAGATACTGCCTTACCTGCCGTTCCAGCAGCAGCCTGTTGAACGCAAGCATGTCGATCCAAGGCAATGCCCTGCTTCCCGAGTCCAGAAGCTCCTTTATCAGCATTCGGCTTTCCTCCTGCAGGCACCTGAAGCCTCTGCTTTCCAGCTCGGATATTATGGAGGTTTTGCCTCCCCCCGGAGCGCCGGTTATCACAAAAACATTCTTCATGCTCTTCACGTGCCGGTCTTCCAGCTGGAGAGGTACTCTATCTGCTCCTCAGTCAGCTTGTCTATAGATATGCCCATCGCATCAAGCTGGAGCTTTGATATGTCGTCATCTATGCTCTCCGGAAGCATGACCACCCCTGCGCCAAGCTTGCCCTTGTTTTTCACAAGGTACTCGCATGCAAGCGCCTGGCCTGCAAAGCTCGTTGCCATGACCTCGCTGGGATGTCCCTCCGCAGCAGCTAGGTTGACGAGCCTACCCTCTGCGCACACGTAGATCTTTCTTCCGTCTATGTCATACTCGTGGAAGTTCGGGCGCATCTGCCTCCTGCTGAAGCCCTTCAGAGATGCCATGTCTATCTCAACGTCAAAGTGTCCGGAGTTGGCAAGTATCGCTCCATCCTTCATCTTCTTCATGTGCTCAAGGCGTATCACGTTCTTGTCTCCCGTGACAGTGATGAATATGTCGCCAAGCCCTGACGCATCCTCCATCTTCATGACGCGGAAGCCGTCAAGGACGGCCTGCAATGCCTTGAAGTTGTCGACCTCTGTAACTATGACGTTGGCGCCCATGCCCCTTGCGCGCAGCGACACGCCCTTGCCGCAGCTTCCGTATCCCACAACCACAAAGGTCTTGCCGGATATAAGCGTGGCGCTGGCGCGAATCAGGCCGTCGAGAGTGCTCTGCCCGGTGCCGTAATAGTTGTCAAGCAGGTGCTTTGTCTTGTTGTCGTTCACTGCAACAACCGGATACTTCAGCGCACCGGCCTTCACCATGGAGTGCAGCCTTATTATCCCTGTTGTCGTCTCCTCGCACCCCCCTATTATCGAGCTTATCTGACCCGGGTACTTTTCGTGAATCCTGGTTACGAGGTCGCAGCCGTCGTCTATCGTGATGGCGGGCTTTTCCGATATGACATTGTCAAGATACCTGTAGTACTCCTCGGTTGTCTCTCCCCTGTAGCCGTATACCCTAACGCCCTCCTCGGCAAGCGCAGCGGCAACGTCGTCCTGCGTGGACAATGGATTGCAGCTTGCTATTGCGACATTCGCCCCTCCGGCGCGAAGCGCCCTTACGAGGATGGCGGTCTCCTTGGTGAGATGGAGCGCCATGCCGATCGTTATGCCGTTGAACGGCTTTTCCTTCGAGAACCTGTCCCTAATCTTGTTTACTATCTCCATTCGCTTCTCGGCAAGCTCGATGTTGAGGCGTCCCTGCTCCGCAAGCTTGAGGTCCTTTACTTCGTACGTGCTGCCTTTGTCCATCCCATCACTATACGTATACGCAGACACCAAATTAATGTTTTCCCCCAGTTACGTCCTTTCCAAGTTTGGAATAGTATTCAGATGCTTTTAGCAATGAATCGAAACTCCCAACATCAGACCAAAAGCCATCCACCCTCACAACTTTCAACAGACCCTCTTGCATGTATTCTTTGATTATGTCAGTGAGCTCCAGCTCGCCCCTCAGGCTTTCCTTGAGCTGCCTTATGCGCCTAAAAACGTCGTTTGGATATACATACATTCCCGTGAGGACTAGGTTGGACTTTGGGCTCTCCGGCTTTTCCTCTATGCTGATGGCATTGCCCTCAGAATCAATCTCCACGACCCCAAAAAGCGAGGGATTGCTGTTTTCCTTCACGAATATATATGCGTACTTATCGGTAAAGGCCGAATCTGGTACCGTCGCATCTCCGAATACGTTGTCAGCCAGGACAACAACGACCTTGTCCTCCCCAAAGAACCCCTCTGACTGGAGCAGTGCATGTGCCGTGCCGTGTGGCTTGCTCTGTACCCTATACGTGAACGTGAGCGTGGGCCTCACATATATCTCTAGAAACCTTATAAAGTCCTCAAGGTGGTCTTCTCCTGTGACTATACATACGTTGTCGACACCAGACCTCTTAAGCGTATCCAGCGGGTATGTTATCATGGGTTTGTCGAACACAGGAAGCAGGCTCTTGTTAGTCACGTATGTAAGCGGGAGCAGCCTTTTTCCCTCACCTCCTGCCAGTATGGTGCCCTTTCTGTCTGCCAAGAAACTACCGAATATATTAATACAGATAAGGTATAAAAGTGCTATGCACAGAATAATAACGCATTGCCTGTTTATTTAGTGATAAATTGCCCCGGCTATCAGTCTTGATAATGACGCGCGACAACGCAAAGAACGCGATAGACCTAATCAACGGCCTGAACTCCATCGCAGAAGAGTTTGTGGTGATAGAAGGCAGCGGGAAGAGGGACAAGGGCATCATGAAGCGCTACGCAAGGAAGAACAGGAAGGTGAGGATCTATAACTCTGTGGCGCTGGGATACCAGGATCCGCTGCGCATGTACGGCCTGGGCAAGTGCACAAGCGAGTGGGTGCTGCACCTTGACGTTGACGAACGCCTGGCGCAAGGGCTGAAGAAGAACCTGAAGAAGCTGATAAGCAGAACAAACGCGAGCGCCTTCGCGTTCAAACGGTACGAGGAGGTGCATAACGGCAGAAAGACGAGGTTCTTCACGTGGCAGGTGCGCCTGCTGAGAAGAGGCAGGGTGACATACCGCGGCATGGTGCACGAATCGCCCATAATAAAGGGCAGGCTTGAAAGGGTCGAGGACCCGGACATGTACCTTGAGCATGTCGTTGATCTGAAGGAGAAGAAGGAAAGGGAGTACCACAAGATGCACAAGTTCGACCACAGGCTGTCCTACGGCGCGTACAACAGGAGCATGCTCAACTACCTGTCGAGGTTCTCGTCCTCGGGCGATGAAAACGCAAGAAGGAGCCTCTCAGGCAGGGTTCTAGGCGGCTGGCTGCGGTTCTATGAAGCGATTACGCTCAGGAAGCCAGACGAGGAGATAAGCGGCTTCGACTACTTCTTTTACTACCTGGTAGGAAACCTGGGCTATGCAATAATGATGAAGAGCCCTGGGATAGCATTGAGATCAGTTCCGGGAGCGATAAGCGAGGTCAAGACGATAAACAGGTGGAAGTCAGAGCCAGATTCAAAGGAGTACTTCGAGATATCCAAGATAATAAACAGGATCGGGATAATAAGGTATCTAAAACTCGACAAAGAAGAGACTATAAGAATTCTGTACGCCAAGTATAAAGGCAGGAAGCAGGGAATTGCGCTGTTGTTCGAGCTTTTGAAGGCGCAATACCGCAAGGACCATGGCGTTTCGCAATGAAAAACCTACTGCTCGTAACCAACAACATGCGCCAGCCCAGAGGCGGCGAAGTGTGGGCACTGGAGCTCTCTAAGGCACTGAAAGGCAGGTTCAGCATAGAGATACTCTTTCCTAATCCCACTGCGCCGGCAAAGGGCGCAAAGGAGCTGACCAGTATGGGCGGAATACGCTGCATAGAGGTGAAGGGGAGGTCATTCAGGTCAAGCGTCGCGGGAACGCCTTACGATTTCTTCATGCCATCCCTCTCGGGATTATCGAGAATCCCCTCCGCGGTATCAAAGGCAGACGTCGTGTACTGCATAAGCTCGAACCCCCTAATGATATCTACCGTCATAATGCTCTCCAAGCTGTACAAAAAGAGGATAATATACGGGATACACAACCCTCTCTTTTCTGCAATAGCAGAGGGAAAGGACACATCCTCGTGGACGAAGCTGATAAGCAAGTCGATGCTGGGCAGGGTGGACGCATTCCATGCCCTGAACTCCTACGACTACAGGATCGCATTGCGCAGGTTCCCAAAGGCGAAGGCGTATCTTATCCCCAACTTCCTGCCAAAGACCATCAGCGCAAAGTCGATAACAGTGAACCGCAACAGATTCACCGTGTTGTTCGTCGGTAAGCTTCTTAGGAAGGAGAAGGGCCTTGACTTCCTCTCCGAGATAATAAAGCTGGTGCTGAATAAGAATAAGGGTGTGCACTTCCGTATAATAGGTCCGGATGGCGATTCAGGCGAGCTGCTGAAGGAACTTGTGAAAAAGTATCCGAAGAACGTGGAGGTCATGGGCTTCATGGATGAGAAGAGGCTGGCAAGGCAGTATGCAAGCGCGGATCTGTTCGTGCTCACCTCAAGGAAGGAGACCTTCGGTCTGGCGCTCCTCGAGGCACAGAGCTATGGACTGCCAGCAGTGGGCTTCGATGTCGGCGGACCCTCTGACATAGTAAAAGAGAGCTTCCAGGGCAAAATACTCGGGAAATTTGACACAGAGAGCTTCGCAGCCGCCGTGCTGAAATACTACAAAAAGTGGCAGGACAAAGAAAGTTATTTAAGGCTTAAAAGGAAGATACATAAAGAGGTAAACGCAAGATATGGACAAGACCGCGTAATACCTGAATTACTTCATCTGTTGATTGAAGATAAAAACTAAAGAAAGAATAAGAAGTCACAACGATGAATTATCGGTAATCGCATGAAAGTTGTAATCTTGGCTGGCGGATATGGGACCCGGTTAAGTGAACTGACTTCATCAACGCCAAAGCCCCTTGTGGAAATAAACGGGAAGCCGCTTATATGGTACATAATGAACCTATATTCAAGCCACGGCTTCAACGACTTTATAATAGCCTGCGGCTATAAAGAAGAAAAGATAATGCAGTACTTTGCAGACCTGCCATCTATTCTAAACGATTTTACAGTAGATGTAGCGAACAACAAAATCGATATATTAAATGATAGAAGGCCAGCATGGAAAGTCACTCTCATAGATACGGGCCTCAATACCATGACAGGTGGAAGGATAAAACGGATTGCCAAGTACTTGGACTCTGACACCTTCATGCTTACATATGGGGATGGCGTATCCGATGTAAATCCGAATGACCTGCTTAATTTTCACAGAGCACATAGAAAGAAGGCGACAATAACCGCTGTAAGAATGCCAAGGTGGGGCGTACTCAATCTTCAAGATGACGGAAAAGTCGCATCATTTCAAGAAAAGCGCATAGACCACAGCCCATTCATAAATGGCGGATTCATGGTATTGTCTAAAGAAATTGTGAATTATATCAAAGATGATTCCGAACCGTTCGAGACATATCCGATGCAGAGGCTTACTGACGAGGGGGAGCTATACGCCTTCAGGCATGAGGGTTTCTGGAAGGCAGTGGACAACATGAAAGACAAGCAGGAATTAGAAGAGTACTACAAAAACAAAGGAGTCTGAATGGGAAAATACGGGGATGTTCCAGTGCCTTACGCCATGGCAGTTCACGGTCCCGAGGAGGAACATGCTGTAATCGATGTCCTTAAAAATCACAAAACCATCCTTGGGGAAAAGACGCTTCAGTTTGAATCTAAAATAGCAAAAACATTCGGCAAGAGGCACGGGGTAATGGTAAACTCAGGTTCTTCGGCCAATCTCCTCGCAGTTGAACTACTCCGCCTTCCAAAGGGATCTGAGGTAATAACTCCCGTACTCACCTTCTCCACCACAATCGCCCCTTTGCTTCAAAAAGGCCTCAAGCCTATATTCGTCGACGTAGGACTGGGTGATTATCAGATACAGGTCGACAATATAGAAGACAATATAACTAAGAACACAAGGGCATTGATGATACCTTCACTGCTTGGAAATGTGCCTGACATGAATACTCTTAGACAGATAGCTAACAAACACGGATTGTCATTTATTGAGGATTCATGTGACACTTTGGGTGCAACATATGATGGTAAGCCTACTGGGGCCTATTCCGACATATCGACTACAAGCTTTTATGGCTCGCACATCATAACCGCAGCCGGAGGCGGCGGCATGCTATGCTTCAACAAAGACGATTGGAACAGGAGAGCACGGATACTGCGTGGTTGGGGCAGGTCCTCTGCTGTCACTGAAAGCGAAGACATAGACAGCAGATTCAACACCCAGATCAACGGCATACCCTACGATTCAAAATTCATTTTTGAGGAGGTCGCGTACAACTTTCTGCCCTTGGAGCTGAGTTCAGCATTCGGACTTGAACAATTTAAGAAGCTTGTTACTTTTGCCAAAATCAGAAAAGCAAACTTCAACCGGCTAACGAAATTCTTCTCAAAATACAAAGACATATTCTCATTGCCGAAGCAATCTGACAGGGTGGAAACTTCATGGCTGGCGTATCCACTCACAATTAAAAAAGGAGCATCATTCACGAGAAGAGATATAACAATGTATCTTGAGAAAAATAAGGTTCAAACAAGACCTGTCTTTACAGGAAATATTCTTAACCAACCTGCATTCAAAGACATATTCAAAAAGAGTGAAAGTTCAGCGTATGCAAATGCGGATTATATAATGAAAAACGCCTTTGTAGTCGGATGCCACCATGGTCTAAGCTCAAAACATCTAGATAAGTTGGAATATCTATTTGAGATGTTTCTGGGTAGCTGACGGCACTGCAGTATTTTATTTCTTTGAGCGTGAATTTTCAGTATGTGACGGCTCTGTAAGTTTTTTCACATCAATCTTATCCATGTTTTGTTCATAGTATTTATAAAGATCAGCAATCGACTCGTCATAGCTCTTGAATTTAAAATTGCCTAGTTCTTCCATAAGTCTAGAGTTGTCACCCGTGTACTCAAAGTCAAATCCTTCATTCAGTACCTTTACTACAGATCTTTTTCTCGCAATCCTATTTATTATGTCACATATCCTCAGGAGGTCTATCGAATTAGTCGGTGTCACATTGTATTCTTTATACCTAGAATCTTTGTTAATGAAATGGTCTGTAATTGTCATAAGATCGGTGATATAAAGAAAATCAAATATAACATTCCGATTTACTGTAATATCCGCCCCCGCCAAGTTCTTCATTATGGCATTAGAAATAAATCTATATCTATAATTTTCGTATCTGCCGAATACCCCAAAAAGTCTAAGATTGATAACGTTTTCAGAGTTCTTTGCATAGCTATTGCACACATATTTGTAAAATCCATACTCCTCTTTAGGTATCTGCTCCCCGAATTGCTCTTCTTTAACTTTTTTCAAGTTTCTTGACTTGCCGAATTCAGCTCCAGAGCCGTAGTAAATTATGCGTTTCACGCTTGCACTGGTTCTTGTTATGTTAAAAAAGATGCGTAAGTTGTCCTCTAATACCTTATCAACTTTGAAATCCTCACGCCTCCCCCCTCTATTTGCACAATGTAATATTACATCTATGTCGTTTTTCTCTACATAATTCTGTACCGCATCCGCATCAAGTAGTTCGAGTTCGCTATGGGCCGGAGCGAAAATGTCGTTTTTCTCTTCAAAATACTCACAAGCTGTTTTTCCTATAAAACCACTTGCGCCTGTTATAAATATCCTCATTTTAACCATCTAATTTTATAACTGGTGTAACACGTCACAGACAATCTCACTCCATAATCCACTTTCACAATTCCTTAGGAACTACTATGTTAATTCCTCCGACCTAGCGGCAAGAGCCGCAAAGTCAGAATATGTTACGG
>JAKAVF010000051.1 GCA_021827605.1 Microcaldota archaeon | reverse complement strand
GACGTGCGATAAGTAATTTTGTGAAAAGATTGAGTCCGGAAACGATCAGAAGCATTGCGACGCTTTTGCCGATTGAGGCGCTTTTATCCGTCCAAAAGTAGTTGTCGGACTTTCAAGGAAAGCTATAATACCACTGTGAGTATCGGGCCAGATTCCGGAATATCCAATTCGTTCAGACTAAGTGACAAGATCTTTCAGGGTATGAGAACGTATCCTACTCCGGCAAATTTCCTGGGATTCGCAGATAGGATAAGAGCAAACGTCAAGCCGGAAATAACTTCATTAAAGCTTGAAAGAGAAAAGATTATGCGCAGAAGGGTAAAGAGGGACGAGGCAGACCTATTGAGGGAAGAATCGCAGAAGAAAAGATTTGAATTGAATGCGGAAGTAAAGAGCAAGCTGGATCTGCTTGAATGCAGGCTTGAAGTAATGGAAGGTCTGCTCCAGCTGATAAACAATACTGAGATAACGCTGATAAGGCAGTCGCATATAGAATCCATGTCAAAATATCTCGATATGCTGCGCGGCAACGGACCGTCCGAGGTTCTGGAATTCGGCAGCTATATGTACAGGAACAGGGCGTCGCATGTGCCTACGCTAAACCACGTGGTAGTGGAAGTGGAGCGAGAACTCAGCGGGATGGACGTATTCAGATCGCAAAACCCTGGATATGAGGTGCGCATGCCGGACTGGGTGGCTCCGGGTGCCATGTTTCCCTCAATAAGCAGGGAAGACATTACAAATATCAGGCTCATAGCAGAGCCGTTTGTAGTGCGTGGCGACCTCATATTGCGCTGAAAAGTTGCCGGTAAAAGCATAATTTTAAATAGGCTAAGTAATGTAAACTATTTGCTTAAACTGATTGTTGTTTGCGCTAACTTCAGCGCTGAAAGATACAGCAAGATAATACATAAAGTGCTAGAATGGACGAAAAATACGATATAATAGTCGCAGGAGCGGGTATGGCCGGGTCTCTCGCCGCTGCGGGAGCGGCGAAGCGCGGACACAAGGTCCTCCTTCTTGACAAGAACAAGGAAGAGGAGGTAGGAAAGAAGACGAACTGGGGCTGGGTATGCGGGGATGCAGTAGCCCAGACGCACCTAGACTTCATAAAGCAGCACATAGGGCTCAGCTTCTCAAAGCCCGAGCTCGACGTAAAGGTCGATGGTGTGGTCGCGTATTCTCCGGATATGCAGACAAAAGTGAACTTCGACGGAGAGGGATATGTCCTCGACAGGCCGGAGTTTGAGAAGAAGACGCGGGATTATGCGGTGAAGAGCGGTGCGGAGTATGTGTCGCAATTCGACGTCGAGGGACCAATCATCGAGAACAATTATGTAGTGGGAGTGTTCGGAAAGGACAAGTCCATGCAGCATAAGGAGATCCGCGCAAAGGCAGTCATAGATGCTCTAGGTGTCGCAACAACCCTAAGAAGGAGGCTCCCTGACGGGCAGTTTGTTGACAGGGTTGTAGATGTTGATGACCTTGAATCAACAGGAAGATACATCTACGATTGCGAGGTTACAGGCGAGGACCTACGCTACTACGATCCAAAGAACGCAATCATACATCTTAACCAGATAGTCTCGCCAGGAGGCTACGGCTGGGTTTTCCCAAAATCGCAGTTCGGAAGAGTCAATATAGGGATAGGCGTCCAAAAGTCTAGCATAGAGATAAGGAACAGCAAGCTTGGAAAGAAAGATACTCTCCACACGCTTATGGACGAATATGTAAGGTCGATTCCAAACCTCAAGGACCCAAAGCTGTTCACAAAGGACAACAACGGAAAGGGATATTGGTCGGTTGCCGTGCGAAGGAACATCGAGTGCCTCGTATTCAACGGATATGTCGGCGCCGGGGACAGCATGGCAATGCCGAACCCTATCAGCGCTGGCGGAATCGGACCAGCTATGGTGGCGGGAATCCTTTCAGGGGAGGACGTTGCGAAGGCGGTTGAGAGTGGCGACGTCAGCACAAAAGGGCTTTGGCAGTACAACGTCGATTTCAACAGGGAATACGGCAAGAAGATGGCTGCCATGGAAGCTTTCAGGGTCTACCTTCAGTCGCTCAACAACGAGCTCATAAATTACGGAATGTCAAAGTTCCTTAGCAGGAAGGAAGCAGAAGATCTTGCATATGGAAGGACGACCGAGCTAAGCGTAGCGTCAAAGATTTCGATGGTACTGCAGGGGGTTTCCAATATTACCGCATTCAAAAACCTCGTCTACACTGTAAAGAAGATGAAGATGTTCAACGAACTCTATGCCAAATACCCGGCGACGCCAGAGGAGTTCCCGAAGTGGAGAGATCAGGTGTCAAAGGAGATGGGGGAGTTCAAGGAGAAGTTCAAGCCTAACCCGATATGACGCTCATCCTGGTGAAAACATGACAACAGAAACTTATACGAAATACGAGAAGGCAAGGATCATAGGAGCAAGGGCGCTCCAACTTGCATATGGTGCTCCCCCACTGGTTAAGGTTCCGGAGCACATGATAAACCCTATCGACCTCGCAGAGCTTGAGTTCGAGAAAGGGGCAATACCGATTACAATCTTGAAGTAATCGATCATTTTTCTTTTTCCGTTCCTTTTCCTATAGTCGCAGGGGTGCCGACCATCTCTCCCCTGAGGCTGTAGACCTTCGCTTTCTTGTAGTCAAAGACATCGTTCCGGAATAAAGGGCTTAGGTGCTCGCTTTTCTCAACGACTTCATTCACAGGCATACCAGTAATAAGGTCATTGAATGCCGGCAGAATAACGAGCTTTGCATCTTTGTTGAACTCCTTGTAGACCTCCGCAGCCTTTCTTTTGTTTATGTTTGCGATAAGCCATGCCTTCTGACTGTAGAAACCCTTATTCCTGTCCATCATACTTATCGCCGCATGGTTGTGCCCGGCGAAAATATACCCGCACAACATGGCATTTTCACTCGGCCATTTGTGTCCGTGCATGAAAGCGAAACCGCCAGCCACAAGCTCGTCACTTACCTCGACACTGACAAGCTCCTCAAGGTGCGGGTCGTGGTTGCCGCGCATCACGACTATTCTGTATTTTGAAAGCCCGGAGAAGAACCTCTTAAGTTCGTTGAGCTCTCCCGCGTCCGGATAAAGTATCGTTTCCTTGACGTCGCCAAGAATTATGATATTCTCAAGCGAGAACTCATCCATCAGCTTCTTCACCTTTCCGGCCATAGCCTCTACTGCGCTGTAAACCCTTATTCCCCTAGCTATAAGCTTTCTTTCCGCTCCTATATGCAAGTCTCCAATTACGAGGTAGCCAGTCCCGTCTATGGTAACAACCACCGCAGCCTCATTATAGACGAACTTTATCTCCTCTTTGCCACTTTTCATATCGCATCAATCTGCAAGTATTTAATACACTGTTGGGTATTTATTCCTGTGAACCAATGGCGAATCCATCAGGCATGAGCCTAGGCAGGATATCAGGCATAGAGATTGAGATGCACTGGACGTTCCTCTTTCTTGTGATGATATCGCTGCTCTACTCCATATTCTTCGGCCTGTTCCTCTTCATCTTCATAGTGCTCCTATTCGCCATGGTTGTCCTGCATGAGCTGATGCATTCGATAACTGCGCTGAGGAACGGGATAAAGGTGAAGAAGATAATCCTTCTTCCTCTCGGAGGTGCGTCGATTATAGACCTTGATGAGGTTAAGCCCGAGGTATCGCTTAGGATAGCGCTTGCAGGTCCTCTAGCCAGCATACTTCTAGGCCTCTTCTTCGGACTCCTTGCGGTGATTGCACCGCCGATATCACTTCAACCGTTTATCCCGCTCATGCTAAACCAGCTGATGCAGCTGCTTTTCCTGCTTAACATGCTTCTCGGAGTGTTCAACCTTGTTCCGGCATTTCCGCTCGATGGCGGGAGGATGCTGAAAAGCTTCCTTGCAGAGCGCATGGATGACCTTAGGGCAACTAAGATGGCGGTGAACGTCAGCAAGGGAATCCTTGCTGTCATAATTATAGGGAGCCTTGCATACGCTGCATACTACCCAGGCCAAGATTCATCGAACTGGATCCTAATTGTGCTTTGGAACTTCATCATTGTGCTTTTCATATACAGCGCTGCGCAGGCAGAGCTCGAGAACGCGTACATAATGAAGTACACCTCAACCTTGAAAGTGAGAGACGCAGTCACCAAGAACTTCATAACAATCAACCCGACCACACCCATGAGAGAGCTCTACAAGTCCATCCTTAAGAGCGGCACGCACATAGCCGTCTTCAGAGACGCAGGCGCCTTCAGAGCTGTAACGCGGCTTTCGGTCAATCCATTCAATCAGGAATCGCAGGAAATACTAAGCAAGACCGCGCGTGAATACAGCGTGGAAATCCCCTCTGTAGATTACAATGCACCGCTGCCAAAGGCTATAAAGAAAATGAGATATGAGGAAGCGCCTCTTGTCGCCGTGACCAGAGCAGGAAAGCTTGTAGGTGTCCTCCAGTCGCAGCATGTCGAGTCTATAATCGCCCTGCACCTCCCGCACGAGATGGGTGATGCTGCAGAAAGCAGAAACTAAGGAAACGGACTGACTCGAGAATCAGCTTCCGGTAGGCGTATAGTTCGCATATACATATGCCGCCATTGACGCACCGAGTATGCTCCCAAGCGGATACTCTACACCTGCCTTGCAATAACTGCATGTTACCAGTTGCGTGGTTGAAGAGAAGTATGCATAGTACTTCCCTGAAGCTTGCGATTGGCATGTTGCAACTACCGCTATATCGCCATTGCTGTCTGTTATGCTTTGCCTCTGCGTGCAACCGCTTGGGAAAGTGTAGCCGCTGCAGCCCCAGCCATAGCCGCAAGCTGCCGTTATTATAACAAATGAATTCGGTTGTGTAATTGAGTAATTTATCGATCCAACGCCGCCACTCTCCCCAGGCCAAAGTGGTTTGTTATAGATTGTTGGCGCAGGTGCATTTGTTAGCCCGACAGTAGCCAGTGCTGCGGTCAATGTCCCGTACTTTGATGCCAAGGCGGGGTTGTCTGCAATAGTGCAGTAGGAAGTACCGTGTCCAAGTACACTTACATTTGGCCCCCATGAGTCGTTTACATCAACTATGTAATTCGGCAATGTGCTTGCGTCTGCCCCGGCTGCGCATATATAGCTTGAAAACGAGCCTGACAAGACTGCTGAGACCGGAAGTGCACCACTGTTGCCCCCGCTAATAAATGTTCCTACTACTGTTGTAGTGCTTGTCGAGGTCGTGGTGGTGCTAGTAGTGGTCGAGCCTCCGGTAGACGTTGTGGATTGCGTTGCCCCTCCGGATTTTCCTACGGTGATGTATGGGGATGCAATCTGCTCTA
>JAKAVF010000030.1 GCA_021827605.1 Microcaldota archaeon | reverse complement strand
GGACAATACGGATGATCTGTCTCGGTTGCGATTATGTGGGTGAGAAGAATGGCGACGAAAATAAAGGATGACATAGCTATGAAGAAAAGGTCTGTACTGCATAGGTTCTATTTTATAGGATCCAAGGAAAATGCGGATATAGACAAGCTCGGTGAGGGCCTTATAGAGCTGGAGCCGGTGCAAGAGGTTTTTGTCAAGGACATAGATGACGGCCTGCTTGTGAAAACAAGGTTTTTCAAGGGCTTCGAACCCAAGGACGTTGGCGGATATATAAAAAGGCATGTCAGCAAGCAATATGGCGCACTAACCGGCCACTACCGCGGCAGAAACTGAGTTGTTTTTACCTGATTATGACCCTATCGCTTATGTTCGTAATCCTGTCTATGTCATATCTGAGGACGTTGCCGTAGTCTGTCTTCACGAACATCACTCCCCTTTTTGCGTCTACCTCCGTCACTCTTCCTATATATGCGCCTATGTCGTTGATGACCTGCTTGTCCTTCATCTTGGTCCTTCTCACCGCGCGTCCCCTGAGGTAGGAGCTGCCCCTAGAGATCAGGTATCCTATGAAGAGCACAACAGCGCTAGACATCAGCAGCTGCCAGAAGTATATCTGGCCCACTATCCATGCGGCTCCCAGGTAAAGAAGTATCATTCCCACCAGAGCGAATCCGACGTAAGTGCCCTGTGCGATTGCGCGGTATCTCTGCCTCTTCGCCTCAAGGTCTGTGATCTTCCCGATCAGGAACAGCGCTACCGATATAGGGAGTATGAGTAGGAACCCCTGCACCGCGTATGCACCGAGCGTTATGGGATCGAAAACCAGCTGCGACTGCACCGCAGTTGAGTAGTTGCCGTATCCGACGATAAGCGCGATTATGAAGAACAGGAGCGCCGCCATGTAGAAGACAAAGCTCATCCTGTAGACAGAGAAGCCGAACCCCTTCGCCGAGTTGACGAAAGCTTCCTCTATTCCAAAGCCCTTGAGCACGAGATAAAGCCCGATCAGCGCGACCGGCGGCTGCCACCCGAAGTTGAAGTAGTAGCTGAGCGCGAACAGAAGCAACAGTATCGCGGGGATGCCGAAGACTATCCTTGCGTAGTGCGGCTCCTTCAGCTTTTCCAGTATTGTGAAGTATGTGTTCTCGAGCTGTTCCGACTGCTTCATCCTGACTATGTCGACGCTGTTTACCTTGACTCTTGTTTTGAGTATCGGAAGGACCCTGTTGTCGCTCGCTCCGTCGGTGACTAGCACGCAGGAGTCGGCCTTGAACTTCGCGAGCACCATATCGAGCTGCCTGGACACCTCGCTGTCTGCCGCGTAGCCCTCCTTTTCAGCTCCGGTTATCGTCACGACTATGACCCTGTTGCCTGCCCTTTTCAGCTCGTCGTGCCTCTTGACGGCTTCGAACATCGCGTTGGAGTCCGTGTCCATCGGGTCTGCGAGAGCCAGCCTTGCGGCTGCCTTGAGGTTCTCCTGCCTGCCTATAACAGGGCCAGTTATCTTCGTCTTGCGGTAGAGATCATTGTCTATGTCGACCGCAAGTACGAGAATTCGCTCTCCCATAGGAACAACCACGATGCTATATAATATAAGCGTTTGGCATAAAAAACTTTTCTATTGGTTCGGTAAATGCGAATGCAGGAGCTTGTGGAGGCCTCACCGCTGCGAAGAGGGTTATAAGGGAAGCGCTCAGGCCGCTACTCTTCGCAGGAAAGCAAATCCGACAGATAAGCTTAAAAGGAAATTGTGACATATAATTAAGCGACAGGCGACCTGTTAGGTATTCTTAATGTCAATATCAGTTTCTGCTCCTGTCAAGGAGCATCAGTATCCTTCACTCCCATCATTTATCAGAAGTCTCGACCTACCCATGGCGTTCCTCCCATTCGCTCCAGAGGTGGCGAGGGAGATGCACGATGTCGCTGCTGTCCAGCTGCGCGAGGCGGTCGAGAGGAGGGACGCAAAGGCGGTTGAGAAGATACTCACAAGGCTTGAGAACATGCTCCGAATAGATCTCGACGCATTCCTAAACGAGCGCCCAGCAAAGGGCTTTACATACCTGGAAGAGGCTGTGAAGGTGCAGCCAAGGTGGATGTTGCGCTCGAAGACAGCGGAGGAGCAGGCGAGGGAAAGGAGGAAGAAGAACAGCTCGCTTAGGCTTGTCGAGATCCTGGTGGAAAAGGGTGCGGACCACCTGGAAGATGCGGCCGGCATGACGCGCGATCCTGCTATAGCATACTATCTCAGGGAAAATGCGAGGAGGAGAAGAATAGAGCGCAGCGCGCAAAATCTGCTTTTCTATCTTCACGACAGAAGCTGAGCAGCTCTTTTTAATATCAGGTAAACAGCAGCATAGAGCGGAAGCTCCGCGGTCGCCTTCTCGTATGGTCCATAGTCTTCCCCGTTAATGGAAAACTTCGGCGCCTTCTCTATCCTCACCTTAAGCGCCTTTCCCTTGAAAACTACCGAGTCCTTCATCGGGTCGAATTTCTGCAGCGCGCCTAGCGATGGGATGGTGTTGCCGAGAAGGCCCGTGTCCCCGTGGAGAGAGTCCGGCAGCCTGATGAGGTGGCCGGTGTCGTTCGTTACGTTTCTGTCTATGCTGTCGCTCTGCTTTATCGCCATTGTCTTTATCACATCCTTCCAGAACTCCTCCTTCTTCGGTATCTTTACCGTGTCCCAGTTTCCAGTGCTGATTCCCAGGACTACGGTGGCCCTGTTCTTGAAGAGCTTCCTGGCATACTCCTGCCTTATCCCCATCTCCTCGAGCGTAGCCACCCCTGTGTTCAGCGCGCCAATCAGGTTCCTGGCAATCTTGCCCCCCCATCCGCCATCTGTGGGCTTCGGTCCATGCAGGACATCGAAGCTCCTCATCCCCTCCCTCTTCACAGGCCTGAGCTCAAAGAGCTTTTCTGGATTGATCCCGCTCCCGGTTATGTACTCGCTTATCTGCCTCCTTGCCTTCGAGTTGAGGTGGAAGACCGCATCATTTACGACATGGACGTGGTAGCCCCTGTTTCCGCTGAAGTTTATCTTTATCTCCTTTTCAGAAAACCCGAAGTCCGGGATGAGAAAGTCTTCCACAAGCTTCGTCGTCTCCTCCTTTACCCCAGCAAGGCAGTTCTCACAGACCCAGGAACGTCCGTGCTTCTCCTGGCACGGAAGACGCAGGTCTGTTGCATCGAGGTCGAATATCAGCTCTCCACCCAGCCATCCCTTGTTCTCCATCGGCCTCCCGTCAGGGTGTTCGTACTCCGCCGGGGAATAGTTGATGAAGGGAGGGGCGTTGTCAACTATGTATTTCTTGAAATCGTTATCGTTCCTGAAGGAGTAATGGCGGAATGCGATCTTCTTCTCGAAGTCGCCGAATCCGAATTCCCTTCTCTCGGTGTGCTGCGGCGCTATGCTATCAGCGTTGAAATAATAATCGCTTATCAGCTTCCGCACAAGCTGCTCTGCCTTTGGTTCGAGCAAGTGAACACCTATACTTTTTCACCATAAGAATATAAAAGATGGCATTCTAAAAGCAACTATGCCAATAGGAAAGGACGAGATAAAGCAGGTGATAATAGTCAGGGCAGACCTCGATATGGGAAAGGGCAAGCTTTCTGCGCAGGTGGCGCACGGCTCTGTTTCTAGTTATCTCGAAGCCGAGATGATCGACAAGAAAATCGCGAAGGAGTGGATAGACTCTGGCCAGAAGAAGATTGTGCTCAAGGTACCGGATGAGGAATCGTTGGAAAAGCTCTACAAGGCATTCAAGTTCAAGAAAGTCCCGTGCGCGCTTATCAACGATGCAGGCCTGACGCAGCTTCCTCCAGGAACAACGACAGTCCTGGGCATAGGCCCCTGGCGTTCGGGAGAAATAGACATATTCACAGACAAGCTGAAACTGCTCTAATTCTTTTACCCTCAGCTAAAAAGCTTTAATCACGGTCCACGATCATCGAGACAGTACGTCATCACTGGGCAGTAGTATTATCTCGGAAAGCATTAAAATATCAGATGTAGGTCAGCCAGTTCCCGAACATCTCGTTCTTTCCCATTGTTGCTTCAGAGTACTTATCTGAGAGCATCTTCGTAATTGGACCAGGTTTTCCACCGCCAACCTTTATTCCGTCAACGTTGACAACGGGCGTTACCTCCGCGGCTGTCCCCGTGAAGAAGACCTCGTCAGCGATGTAGAGCTCCTCCTTGTGGAGCTCGGTCTCGACCACCTCTATCCCGATGTTCTGCGCAATCTTTATTATCGAATCCCTGGTTATCCCTACAAGTATATCAGCGCTGTAGTTCGGAGTTAGGAGATAGTTGTCCATATATAAGAATATATTCTCCGCCGTCCCCTCTGCTATCCTCCCCTGCGTTGAGAGCATTATCGCTTCATCGAATCCCGACGCCTCTGCCTCGAGATGCGCGATCAGGGAGTTGATGTAGTTGCCGCTCGCCTTCGCCTCCACTGGGAGTATCTCTGAGTTGATCCTCTTCCATGTGGAAGTCTTGCATCTTATACCAGTCTCTTTTCCCTTGCCGTAATAGGCGCCGAACGGGATCGCAGCGATCGCAGTGCTCACCTCATCTCCGTGTGTACCCAGCCCAACAAGGTCTGTGTTGTAAAAAGCAAACGGCCTGATGTAGCACGATGAGAGCTTGTTCACCCTTACCGTCTCGATTATCGCCTTCTCCATCTGCTTTGGAGTATAACCCAAATCCATGTGGTATATCTTCGCGGTCCTGAAGAACCTCTTGACGTGGTCGCCGAGCCTGAAGAGGGCGGTGCCCTTCCCGTTTTGGTATGCTCTTATCCCCTCGAATATCCCACTGCCGTACTGAAGGGAGTGCGTGAGGATCGGCACCTTTGCATCGTTGTAGTTAACGAACTTTCCGTCCCACCATACCTTAAGCTTAGACCTGTCGTTTGCCATTTACTCGCCCCCATCAGATAAAGAAGTAAAAATTTATAATTCTGCCCTAAATCCTGAATATGCACAGAGGCGGGGTAATAAGGGAGCTAAAGAGGAGGAAGCTCACTGAATTCCAGACAAAGGTCCTCATTGCGACCTATTCAATACCAAAAGGAAAAACGATGACGTACAAGGAGCTTGCGAAGAAGGCTGGCTATCCAAATGCGTATAGGGCTGTAGGGAGTGTGATGAAAATGAACCCGCTCGCGCCGACAATACCATGCCACAGGGTAGTAAAGAGCGACGGCACTCTTGGAAGCTATTCCGCTCCAGGCGGAACCAGGAAAAAGGCGCAGCTGCTTAAGAAAGAGCGTGCAAAATTCGGCTGATAAATGATTCGCCCCGCAAACCCTTCATTTCAATGGCTCTTTGCTGAGATCAACTTCCCCAAAGATCCGCGACAAGAGCTTAA
>JAKAVF010000033.1 GCA_021827605.1 Microcaldota archaeon | reverse complement strand
CATGTGAAGTTTGGGGACGATGTGGCTGTCAACCTCGGCGACCTAATGTACTACCTCCCAATACTTACCGTACATGGGAGCGAGAAGCTTGACGACAACACAAAGCTCAGGCTCTTTTACATCTACCAAAGGGAGATGTGCAGGGTCGGTTTGGGGCAGGGCCTTGATATAACATGGCATAAGCAGCTTGTCGACCCAAGGAACGTCACGGAAAGGCAGTACCTGCAGATGGTGTATTCAAAGACTGGGGTGCTCGCTCGCATGTCGATGATGCTTGGAGGGGTTCTCGGTGGGGCAGACGAGAATACCGTGGAATTGCTCGGCAAGTTTGGAGCTACGCTCGGCGTCGCATTCCAGCTCCATGACGACATATTGAACATAACGCCAAGCAGCGTCGCGGAGAGCAAGGGGGGAGTGGGGGACGACATATCCGAGGGCAAGATAACGCTGCTTGTCGTCTACACAATGGAGCATTCCTCCCCAAAGGACAGGAAAAGGTTGGTAGAAATATTGAAGATGCACACCAAGGACCAGGAACTCAAACGCGAGGCGATATCAATAATAGAGAGATACGGCGCTTTGGATTATACTAGGAGGCTTGAAAAGGAACTGGTCGAGAACGCATGGAATAGCCTGGAGATGTTACTGCCGGACTCTGAGGGGAAGAGGCGCCTAAAGGACATAGCTGACTTTTTGATAAGTAGATCCGCATGAGAATAGAGAGATCCAAGTACCGGAGATCCGAACTGCAGCAAGACCTTCATGAAGGATTGCTCAGGGGTGCAAGGCACCTTTTGTCTGCCGGGCAGCAAAAGCAGGAGGCAGAGAAGGGGAAGGAGGTTCGGTATCCAAAGGTCTCGCGCAGGCTGCCTGACATCTGACCTCAAATTATCAGCAGGAGAAGGTTGCCGAAAAGCAGAGAAAGGATTATTCCTATGAATATTGGCAGTGCGAGCGGCATCGCCTTCCTGTAGACGGGCAAACGCTTCGATATGCGCTTGCCCTTCATCTCGTTTATTATCTTCATGGTCGCGAGCCTGTCAAACCCCTTTACCTTCCTCTTCATTTCGCGTATCTCCTTCACGCTCATGAGGTTGAGGGCTATCATGTCACCCTCCTCAAGCTTGTCCACCTTTATGTACTCGACCATTGAATCGGTTATCGGTTTCTCGAATGTCATGGTAACAATCGAGCTCAGCATTACGACTAATACTAAGATCAGGCCGATTGTGCTCGCCGGGGTGCCGAAGGCGAGGAACACGAGGAATGCTAGATATGCCGCCGCCAGGATCGCGCCTTTCATGATGTCGCTCCTCTTTACACAGCCCCACAGGCCCTTCTTCGCAGTTGAGCTGGCCAATGGAAGGTAGTAAAGCGGTATCATCGCGAGGGCAACAACGCCTGTAGCGATGAAGGTCGATATTATGAATGGCAGATTGAACTGGAAAATGCTGGATAGGTACGGGACCGGCTGGATCGGGAGGATCAGCGAGATCGCTGCGAACTCAATCACGTCTGCGCCACCGAGCTGGCCCGCCCTGTAAACAAGGTAGCCGAGGGCGCCTATCACAATCGCGATGGCTGCGCTGACCGCTATGGTTGTGATGTTTAGGTAGAAGATCGTGAAGACGGTGCCAAGACCAATGGTGGCATATGCGAAAACGCTCGGCACATTCCGCCTGTTGAAGAGATCGAAGAGCATGTATATTAGCGCTATGACAATAACGGCTGCAACCCTAACTATGAAAAACGCATCCATCGCAATGCTATTGGATGCACAATTTTAAAATAGGCTATGCGCGGTCATGAAGCGTAATACCGCTTCGACTCTGGCTCTCCTCGTCTTATCCGAATCCTGAAGTCCTTCGCCGATTCCCCAAAGTTTCCGTCAGCAGGCCCGCCGTTGTACTCTATCCTGTAGAGGTCCATCAGCTTCCTATTCACTTCTTCCTGTGACCTGCGAAGCAGCTCTCTCATGCCTTTAGAGCACGAATATCCCCTCTTCTCAGCTGGGAGGTCATCGAATCTTGAGAACAGAGTCCTCAGAAGCCTTAGGTTTTCCTCATCGCCCTTTCTCCTGCGCTCGTATGCCTCAAGAGCCCTGCTGACAAGCTCCGGCCTTGTCTTCATCATCTTCTCTATCAGAACGCTCACCGTTTCAGCTGCGCCAGGTCCTTTTGAACTGAGGAGCCTCTCGGTTAGGTTAATGAACTGAAGATAGGCCCTGTGTTCCTCCCAATTTGCAAATGCATAAAATTTTCCGGCCATCGTCATCATCACGTCTAAGCCCTTTCTCTTTGTTGAGGTATTTAACGGAGAATGCGTGTTTGACATCCGTCAAACTAGTCTGGAGATGCAGCGCAAGGTTAAAAGCTAGCAGTTTGGGACATGGAACCCGCAGCTCGGGAAGCATGTGATGGGAGAGCATGAAAAAACCTTTATGCATTCTGATGGGCGATACCAAACTTAGCCAGCAGAGAGGGGAATCGAGCTCGAGACGCAGCAGCATGAGTATTAGATTCTCAGTATCACTTTGCCGATTATGTCCCTTCTTTCAATCCAGCCGAATTCCCTACTATCTTGGCTTTTTGGCAGGTTATCGCCCAATACGTAGTACTCCTCACCATTGATTCTGCTTATCCTCTTTACAAGAAGCATTCCGCTTTTCGGATACTTGAACACGACCATGTTTCCCGTTGAGATGCACCTGAACCACGTGCTGACTAAAATGTAGTCGCCCGGCTTCAGCGCAGGCACCATGCTATTGTCTCTCACCTTGAAGATAGAGATTGGAAATAAGCGCAAGCTCAGACCTTCGGGAAAACCATCTCGGCTTCTGTGGGGAATCCTGGGGCCTTTGCTCTTACCGTGCCTACCTTCTTCGTCTTCCAGAACCACTCTGCGAACTGCTCCACCTTGGAGAGCAGGTCCTTTGCGCTCTCTATGTTTGCATCCTGCTTTGCCTTGCTCGCGGCTTTCATTATCGACCAGACAAGCTCGTGCGTCTTCGCGTCCGCGTTCTCCGGCTTCGCGTAGTCTCCCCAGATGACACGAACCTCGTGTTTCACAAGCTCGGCGTGCTGCTCCTTCACCGCTATGTACCTGACGAGCTTGTTCCTGTCGTCTGCACTGGTCGGATTCGACTTCATCAGGTCAGCTATAAGCATATCCATCCTCAAGACAGTATGCGCAGCAACCTGCGCCTGGTGCGGATCGTATATGCCACATGGAATGTCGCAGTGCGCATGCACCTCCCTGAAATGGACAACCTTATCCACTGCGCTAAGGATTGACCTCGCTATTGATCTCATTGCCATGGAAACACCCTTAGTTGGAATTGGCATATAACCTTTAAATACATTAATCAGAATTATAAGTGCCTGTTCTTCGGGTTTTACATGATGAATTATAGAGAGATTGAGCGGAAGTGGCAGAAGGCATGGGCGGATGCAAAGGTCTATGAACCTGAGCCGAACGACAAGGAGGGCGTCATGGTGATAAACGCCTTCCCGTATGTCAACGCTCCGCTGCACATAGGACACTTCAGAAGCTACGGCACTGCGGAGACCTATTCCAGGTATCTTAGGATGAAGGGCTTCAACGTCCTCTTCCCTTTTGGATTCCATGCGACAGGAACGCCAATTACTTCATTTGCAAGAAGGATAGCGGGAAACGACAAGGAGCTGATTGACGAGCTTGAGAGGATATATCACATCCCACATGAGGACGTGATGAAGATGGCAGACCCCGCTTTCATCGCGGAATATATGGTAGAGAGGCAGGAGCGGATACTGAGAATGATTGGCCTTGGGACCGATTGGAGAAGGAGGTTTACCACTATAGATCCGCTCTTCAGCAAGATGATAGAGTGGCAGTTCCGCAAGCTCCACGAAAAGGGGTATCTAGTAAAGGGAACGCACCCAGTGGCATGGTGCCCTGCGGAGAACCATGCAGTGGGAGAAAACGACACCAAGGGGGACGTACATCCAGATATAGAGGAAACGGTAGCAGTAAAGTTTAAGGACCCGGATTCTGATGCGTCTTTCCTGTGCCTTACATACAGACCTGAAACAATCTATGGCGTCACAAATCTCTTCGTAAAGGAGGGCACACCATACCTGGTAGCTGACATAAAGGGTGCGCACTACTATTTGGCAAAGGAGGCAGCAGAGGTACTCAAGCACCAGCTTAACCTCAGGGTTCTGGGCGACGTTTCTGCAGAGGAACTGCTCAAGAAGAAAGCGGTCAACCCAATTACAAAAGAGACGATTCCGGTGCTCCCGGGTTATTTCGTAAAGCCGGATGTCGGCACAGGAATCGTAATGAGCGTGCCAAGCCACGCTCCTTTCGACTATGTTGCACTTGAGCGGCTCAGGGCAAGCGGCTATCCTATCCCGGATTTTGAATACAGGAAGATAATAAGCATCGAGGGTGCTGGAAAGATCGGCGCTACTATAGGCGACGGCGAAAAGACGGGAAAAGTGGAGCATCCCGAGATTCCGGCGCTTGCTTATCTGGAATTGCTGAACCTCAAGCAGGACGCTGTAGACGACCAGATAGAGAGGGCGACAAAATTGGTCTACAGGGAGGAAGCGCGCTATGGAGTAATGCTTGCAGGGCCGTACAAAGGAAGGAGGGAGCCGGAGGCAAGAGACCTATTGAAGAACGACCTTGTCAAGAGCGACGACGCACTGCTTGTATATCAGATAACCAATGATGAACCGGTATCCTGCAGGGATGGAACAAGGATAGTAGTAAACGTAGTGAGCGACCAGTGGTTCATAAACTACGGGGATAAGGAATGGAAGGATGCGGTCAGGGCGCACCTGGCTGCAACGAAAATATTTCCCCCGAAGCTCAGGCAGACTTTCGAGCATGCAATAGGATGGATAGACCTGAGGGCTGCGGAGAGGGCGCACGGACTCGGCACAAAATTCCCATACAACAAGGAGCACATAATAGAATCGCTGTCCGACTCGACAATCTACATGGTCTTTTACACGTTCGTACATGTGCTCAGGGCCGCAGGCGTCAGTCCGGAGAACCTTAAAAGCGAATTCTTCGATTATGTGCTGCTTGGAAAGGGAGATGCACATGCTGTCTCGAAAGACGTAGGAATCGATGTCACGGTGCTGAAGGGATGCAGGGATAACTTCGAGTACTGGTATAGATGGACATCGAGCCACACCGCCACTGAGCACGTCTACAATCACCTTACAATGTATTTGTTCAACCACATTGCAGTGCTCCCGGAAAAGTACTTCCCGAAACAGATAGCCGTAAACGGAATGCTTCTCTACGAAGGGGAAAAGATGAGCAAGAGCAGGGGGAACCTCGTCCCATTGGAAGACGGGGTGGAAAAATACGGCGCTGATGCACTGAGGTTCGTTGACGTTACCGGCTCGGAGCTTGAGAGCGTAAGCGACTTCAATCCTGCCACCGCCGCGAGCATAGTGACAAGAAACGAGTACATTGCAAACATGGTGGAGAGACTGCAGACCATGGCTGGCACAGAGCTTGAGAACATTGACTATCTTCTCTATTCAAAACTGAATTCTAAGATACA
>JAKAVF010000010.1 GCA_021827605.1 Microcaldota archaeon | reverse complement strand
CTGCCCGGCTGCTGCATACCCGATTATTTCATTAGATAAATAGCGCGACAGGGTAGTTTCTGCGTGCGGTATATCTATGACTGGTTGCGTTCCTGGCGATAGCGAGACTACGACACACATCGTTAACTGTTTTGGCGCTTTCAAGTTTGCATAGCTCTTTGTGCGCTCCCATCCTGTCTTTACTGTTCCGAGAAGCTTCAGCTCTTCCATCTGCGCAGATAGTTCTTCAAGCTGCTTTTTTAAGTCTGCCAGATCGACTTTAGCTAATGTCCGGACGATGAATGAAGGTATGCTCTTTGTAGCGCCTAGCGCGTCAGCCAGTGTGCCTTGCTTCGCTGCCTCAATGACGTCCAGTCCATCCTGAACTTCTTCGAATTTCTTTTCCAGCTCTTGCATCCTCTCATGCATATCGCTCAGAGAGGCAATCTTATTCAGAAGTTCTCTAGTTTTTATTACATCCCCGCCTGTAAGTTTTGAAAGCGCTGACTTTTCCTCAATGGTAAAGAACACATCATCAAGCATCTTGTATGCTTTCTGCGCGGCTTTTATGGATTGGAGCACAGTAGCAATACGGGAGCCGTCTTCATTAGAGAGTGCAGCGTCAAACACATTTGCAATGCCTGCAAACCATCTATCCACCTCCTCTACCAATCCCCTATTCGACTGCATTCCTCGTAAGGACTCGTACGCGATTACTGCAGGATCCTTCTGTTTCGTCTCAGCCTCGCCCAACCTTCTTTTCAGGTGATAAATTTCAGTGGCCTGTTTGCCGAGGAGCTCCTCCAGTGCATCCTTCTGGTTCCTGAGCCTTGTAACCTCTATTCCAAGCGCTTTATATTGCGACTCAAGCTGCTCATATGTTAAAGCAGGCACATTCTGCTCCTCAGGCTCCTCAGACTTCCCCTTAACCAGCTCTCCCCGCATAAGCACTGCTTGGCTGCCCTTTGCTGTTTCTGTTGCATAATCCCTGAGGGCTTCGACAATCGATCGAGGTATTGGTTTGCCCGAGGTACTCTCGAAGACTATGCAGTGTTCTCTCGGATCCTTTCTTAAGTGGATATCTCCCCTTCCAAAGCCGGCTTGCTTCATGTCGGGGGACTTCCCCAACCTGTCGTTCATCTTGTCTACAGCGTCAATCAGTACTGGGTTTCCTGCATCCGTTCCAAAAACCAGTTTCCACTCTAATGCAGATTCCTCGGTTGCTTGGGCCATTCTATCACTTAGAAGCAGAATACTATGGATAATAGGAAATATTTCTATGTTTCGGTTGCCCTTTCGCAGGCAATAAGCAAATTTGTACCTCCTCTTTTATAAGCCGGATAACCACGATTAAGCTATGCCCTTGGCGGGATTTGAACCCGCATCTCAGGCTCCGCAAGCCCGCGTTCTATCCAAGTTATACTACAAGGGCACATATCGTAAGACGCGTAGGGTAGCCTTAATAACCTTATCTTAAGCTATTTATTAAAGGCTGATATAAAACCCTTTCATAAGTGCTGGCATGGCATATTCAACATACCTCACGCTCATAGTACCCGCAATATTCGCGCTCATAGCTACCTATATAGCGATGCTGTTCGTGAGATCTTACTTCCTCGAATCGGGTGTCATATCGAGAAACCCGAACAAGAAGAAGGATGAAGTTATCCCAACGAGCGGAGGAGTTGCGGTTTCCTTCGGCTTCATCGTTGGCGTCCTTGTCTACATCTTTGGGGCGAGCTTCGGGCTCTATACGCCTGTTGCGCCTGTCACCTTCCTCTTCGCAGCTGCGCTTTCTGTTCTGCTGATAACATTCGTTGGCTTTCTCGACGACCTTAATGTCAAGACCAGCTTCGGCAAGAGTACGGGCATGAAGGACTGGAGGAGAGGGATGAAGCAGTGGCAGAAACCGGCCCTGACATTCTTGGGAGCGCTCCCGCTCATGGCGGTAAACGCCGGAGTCGCAGTCGTAGCGCTGCCATTCATCGGGGCGGTGAACTTTGGTCTAATCTATCCATTGATCTTGCTGCCTCTTGCCGTAATCTTTGTTGCAAACGCGTTCAACCTTCTTGGCGGATTTGACGGGATGGCGACAGGAACAGGCCTCATAGCCGTACTCGGGCTTCTCATATACAGCGTCCTTTACGGGACGTACACAGGCGCACTCATCTCTATAGTGCTCGCAGCCTCGATCTTTGTACTATTCCTTTATCACAGGTATCCTGTCAAGGTATTGACAGGCGACAGCTTCACCTACATGTTCGGAGCCGCTTTCATCTCCGCGGTCGTGATAGGGAATATGGAGGCTTTCGGGTTGATCGTGTTCCTTCCGTGGATCCTAGAATTCATAATGCATGCAAGAGGAAGGTTCAAGACGACGGATCTTGGTGTGATAAAAGGGGGCGGAATACTCGCAGCGCCATACGGGAAGAAAATCTACAGCTGGACGCATATAATGATGAATCTCAAGCCGATGAAGGAGTGGGAAGTAGCTATGTACATGTGGTTCGTTGAGATTGGATTCGTTGTCCTTGCGTTTGCGATGAAATTGTTTAACCTTCTCTGACTTTACCCTATCTATTAAGGATTCGCCTTCTCTTCAACAGCGAGATGACCTTCCTTGCCCATATCCTGTCCATCTCCTTCTGCGCCTCTGTCAGCTCTTTGTAAGGGACCCATTCACTCTTCCAGTGAGCTACCTCTTTCTCAAAGCCCTTCCTCTTCGCTACTATCCTGCTCCAGTGTTCCCACTGCTTGTGCTCCAATTCTGAAAGCGCTTCAAGTAGCTCATCCTCGCTGATACTATTGCCTTTCATAGCATCTGCTTCTGCACTGTTACGTTTATCACTGCCCTGAACGGATTTTCTTTTCTAATTACCTTTCTCTTGGTCCTTAGATTTCTTGCAACCGGCACCCTTCCTGACCTCTTTGCGCCATCCGCAAGCTCTATATCAGAGTCAGTGATGATGCTCTTCCTTCCCGCATAATTAGCGTAAACCTTCGCCTCGTCAACGAGCTCCTTTACCGTGTCCTCGAGCTCCTGCTCAAGGCTTACTACTGCCCTCTCATTGACCTTTTCGGCACCAGCTTCCCGAATGAATTCCTCTATATCATAAAGACTGAACGCCCTGTTTTTCATAATTTTACACCCCCGTGTAAGAACCAGAAAGAGTATCAAAAAGAAGCTTTTTAAATAGTGTTGGAACGCAGGGATTAGCGGCACTCTTACTTTTTTCAAAATGGAAGCAAATGCGCGTTTGCAAGGAAAATGACGTAGACAATCACCATCGCGAGCGATATGCTTATGTTGTCGTCAAGAGGGGTGTCAAAACTCTCCACAAATGCAAGGAGCGCCGCAAATGCAAGGGAGTAAATTCCAATGAACAGGTATCCGATTACTGCCACGGCAAGAAAGAATGCTATTGTCCCGTATACGCTCTTCTTCCTTGAGTACGGCAGCTTAGGCCCGTCCAGGTTCAAGCCGACTATTGTTGCAAGGGGGTCTGCGAAGAGCAGCGCGGCAAAACCTATCAGTGCAAAATGGAGGTTGTGGATGAACCCAATTATCAGCGCAGCCCCGACTCCAAGATACAGCGCTCCCAATCCATACAGCGAATCCTCTCTCTCCATTTTCTTGAGTATGCGGTTCCCTCTTCCATTGATTCCCAGCACGCTGTTGTAAATATAGCCGATGAAGATTAGCGTTATGGTTATCAGTGCTGCGGTATAGAAGTCGAAGAGCAGGAATATCGCGAATATTGCAGCGCCCAATGCGATATGCGCAAAGTCCCTGATCGTCTCTACCTTTTTGCTGCCTCTCTTCTGCACCCTTTTCAACCCTCCAAGCCCACTCCTGTAAAAGACGCCGTATCCAGTGCCTATCGCGAACATCTCTATGAACTGGTAGAGCAGCGACCCGTAAGTTATTGTTGCATAGGTGAACATCGCTATGATGAAAACCAGAAATAATAGCAGCTTTACGGCGTGCTTCCCATAGTAGAATGGAAGGATCGCGAATAGCATCGCGAAGTCAAGGACAAAGAATACGGATATCTCTCCGATTATGCTGCCCAGTAGCCAGACTACGACAACAGCAGTGATCACACTCGCTGCCAATGGAAGGAATCCCTTTATCCCCCTCCACGAGTCCTTAATGTAGACGAGTGCGATGGCCGCGCTCAGAACAGCGAATAATATCGCAATGATATCCATACTCTTACTGGTATGCCTGCGTTTAAAACCTTAGCTGTAGAACATGTAGACATTCGGTCCGGCTGTGCTGTTTGGTGGTGCTCCAACCGAATATTTTCCAGGGCTCTGGTTTGCGCATACAGCCACTTCAACACTGGCGTTAATGTCCGCGTTGTGCATCACCACACTGCAGCCGCTTGGCAGCGTAATTGCATTGCAGCCTGCTTTTGCGCACGCTACAGGTATCACCGTGAGCTCTGATGCGGAACTATTGACAATATAGTTGGTTGACGTGGAAGTAAAGTTTCCAAAGACGTAGGTGTATTTGCTAGCACCATAGACGGTCATGACACCAACAGCACTTTCCTGGCCTGCGTGCCTGCTTGATATCCACGGACAGAGCGGCTGAATCGCGTATGATAGGGGCTCCGGCCCCCCAACTCCTCCCTCATATGCTGTCGCATTCCACGTAGCCTGGAGACAGAAGAAATATCCACTGCCTTCTGGAGTCGTAAGCGATTGTGAATCCACGCCAGCTGCAGATGTTGTCTGATAGCTCAGCGTTCCAGTGCTGCCTGTTATGAGCTGCGGGCTATTCCCACCACTGCCTCCCTTAGGAGTCAAAACAACAGCAGCAATTGCTATTATAACGATGACTACAAGTATTCCAATCAATAATCCTATATTTGCCATCTGCTCACTTATTGGCTTTCAGCTGAAAAACTATAAAACTTGTCTTATTCTTCGGAATTTACGGAGCAATCCTGTTTATAAGCCTTGGGAACGGTATCGCGTCCCTTATGTGGTCGAGGTTCAGCATCCATTTTATGACTCTCTCTATCCCGAGACCGAATCCAGCGTGGGGGACTGATCCATACTTCCTCAGGTCTATGTACCAGCTGTAGTTCTCCATGTTGAGGCCTACCTCCTTCATCCTTGCGAGCAGCTCGTCCAGCTTCCATATCCTCTCGCTGCCCCCTATAATCTCTCCATGTCCCTTCGGCGCTAGCATGTCGGCGCATGCAACGGTCTTCCCGTCCCTGTTTACAGGCATGTAAAACGCTTTTATCTCCTTCGGCCAATTGTAGACGAAAATCGGCTTCTCCTCATGTTCGGTGAGCAGCCTTTCTTCCTCAACTCCGAAGTCATCACCGTACTTCTTCTCCGATCCCTTCTCATTCAGGAGCCCTATCGCACTCTCGTAAGTCAGCCTCTTGAAAGGAGGCTTTATCTTAAGCAGGTCCTGTTGGCTCACGTTGAAGAATCTCAATATATCCTCATTGTTCTTCGCCAGCTGGTTCGCCATGTAGCTTACGAGTTGTTCTTGCAGCTTCATGCTCTTTGCATTGTTGAAGTATGCCATCTCAGGCTCAAGGTGCCAATACTCTGTCAGGTGTTTTGTGGTCCTGGATTTCTCAGCCCTGTACGATGGTGCGAAAGAGTACACCTTCTCCAATGAAGATATCATCGCCTCGGCATAAAGCTGCGATGATTCTGTCAGATATGCC
>JAKAVF010000049.1 GCA_021827605.1 Microcaldota archaeon | reverse complement strand
GATGGAAATGATAAGGCAGCCTATAATAGTAGTCATGGGTCACGTAGACCACGGCAAAACCAGTTTACTTGACCGCATCAGAAATACGACGATAACCGCACACGAAGCCGGTGGCATTACCCAGCATATAGGAGCAAGCGAGGTCCCTATCGATGTGATAAACAAAATATCCGGACCGCTCTTACAGGCGACCGGCTTCAAGATAACTCTTCCAGGGCTTCTTTTCATAGACACGCCGGGGCACGAGGCGTTCACAAACCTTAGGAAGAGAGGTGGCAGCGTAGCAGACATCGCGATACTTGTCGTCGACGTGTCAAAAGGGTTCGAGCCCCAGACAATAGAGGCAATCGACATACTTAAGGAGTACAAGACCCCTTTTGTCATCGCAGCGAACAAGGTGGACCTGCTCACGGGATGGATTCCCCAAAAAACAAACAGCGTAATGGAATCGCTCAAGAAGCAGAACCAGTATGTTGCACAGGAGTTCGAGAATAGGATGTACCAGCTTGAAGGAAAGCTCAGCGAACTTGGATTTGGAAGCGAGGTCTTTAACAAGGTGCAGGATTTCCAGAAGGAGATCGCGATAATCCCTCTCAGTGCAAAAACAGGGGAGGGGATAGCGGAGCTGCTTATGGTTGTGACGGGGCTTGCGCAGAGATACATGGAATCAGAACTCAAGATAGAGGTCAACGGACCAGGAAAAGGCAGCATACTCGAGAGGAAGGAGGTGCAGGGGCTTGGGGCAACAATAGACGTCATACTCTACGACGGAACCCTCCATGTCAATGACAACATCGCATTTGCCACAGCAGACGGTTCGATTGCGACATCAAAAATAAAGGCGCTATTAAAACCAAAGCCATTGCAAGAGATAAGAGAATCTTCTTCAAAATTCTATTCCGTCGATGAGATCCATGCAGCATCAGGGATAAAGATTAGCGGAACGAACTTAGACGAGGCAATGCCGGGGTCTCCGGTCATCCAGATAACAGATGAGAATTACGAGAAGGAGATAAGGTCCGAAATCAGCAGTGTATTCGAGACCGACAAAAAAGGAGTGATACTGAAGGCAGACTCGATCGGCAGCATAGAAGCCATATCGAGGCTGCTCAATGCGGCTGGATTCGGCGTCAGCAAGAAGGGCATAGGCAACATAACGAAGAGGGACATCCTTGACGCATTCACTCTCAACGCGACAGAGCCTCTCAACGCCGTCGTTCTAGGTTTCAACGTGCGTGTTGACACAGACGCCGAAGAGGCTGTGCACTCCAGCGGCGTGAAGATAATAGAAGGCAATATAATCTACAAGCTCATCGACGATTACAAGCAGTACGTAGACGAGAAAAAGAAAGGCATAGTATCGAGGGTGGAAAGCTCTACTGTTTTCCCAGGCGCTATAAAGGCGCTCCCCAATTCCTTCTTTAGAATATCCGGACCTGCGGTATTCGGCGTGGAGGTGGTCATGGGAAAGATAAAGCCTGGATATGTGCTGATGAACGACAGGGGTGAGATAGTAGGGAAGATAAAGGAGATCCAGGAGGAGAAGACGAAGAAGGAGCAGGCGAAAAGGGGAGATGCTGTCGCGATATCTGTTGATGGCCCGACCCTCGGCAGGCAGATAAAGGAGAACCAGATGCTCTACACAAGGCCGACTGACGCTGACGAGAAGCTCCTCATGGGCGATTTTGCCGACCTACTTGACAAGGACGAAAGGGAACTCTTAAAGAAGATAGCAGAGATAAAGAAGCTATCTAAGAGGAGCGTATAGGTGTTTTTTATCCCGAAAGAGATTGAACTTAGGATTTTTGATATAGACCAAAATGAGGTCGAGAACAGGTTAAAGGCGATGGGGGCGAAGCACATTGCCGATAGGGATTTCAAGAGGGTAGAGCTTCTGATAAAGGGGAAGGTCTCCGACGTCTACAAGGGATACAAAATGTGGGCGAGAGTCAGGACTGACGGCAAAAAAACGACGGTGACGCTGAAGGAGAGAAAAGGAAGCGCGATGCACAGCACGAACGAGTGGGAAGTAGAGGCGAGCGATTTCAAGACCGCTGTGCAGATGTTCTGCAAGATGTACAAGCCCACTATCTACGAGGAGAACAAGAGAATAGAATATGTTTATGATGGTGCGCAGATCACAATGGACAAGTGGCCGATGCTCCCGTGGCTGCTTGAGATAGAGGGGGACAGCGTGAGGAAGGTCAGGGAGATCTACAAAAAGCTTGCATTGAAGAGGAAGGGGACTGACGTCGGCAACATCACCTTGATAGAGGCCTATAAAAAGTACGGGATTGATTGGGTTGCGCTCACCAAAAGAAACACAAAAAAACTTGAGAAGCTACTTTCAAACAGTTAAGGAATTAACATGCCGGACATAAGGATTGTGGAATCATTTGACATACCAGCCGGCGAGCAGCCGGTAGAGTATGTGGAGAGGAAGGGGAAAGGGCATCCTGATACGCTCATGGACGGGATAGTGGAAGCCGCTTCGCTTGAACTATCCAAATACTACCTGGACTACTTCGGCACAGTGCTGCACCACAATGTTGACAAGGGGCTTCTTGTTGGAGGGTCAGCGGACGTCTCCTTTGGAAAGGGGATCATAACGAAGCCGATAGAGATAATAATCGCCGGGAGGGCAACCGAAAGCTACCAGAACGAAAGGATCCCGGTTGATGAACTCTGCGTCAGGGCGGCGAAGGAGTATCTGAGGGAGAATACCAGGTTCCTTGACCTTGACGATGATGTCAAGATATCGACGAAAATACTGAAGGGCTCTGAATCGCTGAACAAGATATTCTCGAGAAGCGTCGACGTGCCGCTTGCGAACGATACCTCTTTCGGGGTAGGATACGCGCCGTTGTCCGTCGCGGAGCGGCTCACCCTTGAGACCGAACGCTTCCTGAACAGCTACGAATACAAAAACAGGATGCCTGCCGTAGGGGAGGATATAAAGGTCTTCTGCATAAGGGAGAACGGCAAGCTCTCGCTTAATGTCGCAGCTGCGTTTGTCGCGCAGCTGGCGAAGAGCAAGGAGGAATACTTCTCGCTGAAGAAAAAAGTGATCGAGGATGTAGCTGCGTTTGCGAAGGGCATAGCGAGGTCAGACGTGGAGGTGGTTATCAACAGCGGCGACTCGGAAGAACGGGGAGAGGCTTATATAACAAAGTCTGGGCTCAGCTGTGAATCCGGCGACGACGGGCAGCCGGGAAGGGGGAACAGGGCTAACGGCCTGATCACCCCGTTCAGGCAGATGTCAATTGAGGCTACAGCTGGGAAGAACCCCGCGTCGCACACAGGGAAGATCTACAACGTGCTTGCACGGGAAATCGCGGCAGAAGCAGTAAACCTCTATCCCCAAATCAAGGAGTGCACTGTGTCGCTTGTTTCATACATCGGCCGCAGGATAGACGAGCCCAGGGACGTGACGGTTGCTCTCACAATGCAGAAGGGCGAAAAGGCCGATGCAGTGAGGTCCAAGGTAAGAGACATAGCGGATGACATGCTCACAAACATAGGCTATGTAACAAGGGGGCTTGCTGATGGGAAATACAGCGTCTTCTGAACTCATTCCCAGATTGGGTGCTCGTGCGGCTGCAGTTCTTCTATCGCGATCTCTCTCGCCACTATCCTCTTCTCCTGGCTTGCCCTCCTTCCAGTTTCTTCATAATCCCTCTTTGGAGGAAGCTTTAAATTGTAGGTTTCCGCTAGCCGGCTATACAGCCTTGTGTTCGTAGGATCTATTTTCCTATAACAGAGGCTGCCGACCACGGTGTTCGTAACTATAAACGTCTTTAGCTTTATCCCGCTCCTCTTCTCATCAACCGTCTTGCGCATCTCATCCAAGTCGCCGTCCTTGAACACGGGCTGGAAGTAGACCATGCCGCTCGGGCTCTCTATTCCGCCGACAAGCGTGTATCTGTCAAGTACCGTCTTGCTGTCGCGGAGGACTTTCATAAGAGCGGCAGCCCTCATCTTTCTGTACTTCCTGTAATTTATGATGTAGTGCAGGTGCAGACCCATGTACTTGACCGGCGCCTTCTGCATGGTCGCGGTTATGCGCACAAGCGTGCCGTTTTCCCTCAGCTTGTGGTAGGTATAAAGCGCCCTCCCCTCGTCGAATCCGTATTTCTTGTCGATCTCAGTGAATTCCATCGTGCCCCTGCTGTTGAGCTCCCTGAGCACTGCGTATTCCCTCTCGAGGACCTTCCCGCGCAGACCCTCTATGAATTCGTCCCTCAAAGGTATGAAGTTAAAGTGGAAGATTCCCGGCGTGGTGGACCACTTCGAATTGTACTTTCCCAGAGCCATCCTGACCCTGCCCCTTATATCGGTGATTTCCGCATTATCCCTCGCAAGAACGTACATCAGTATGCCATATCCGGAAAGGGTCTGGACCAACTGGATCTGCGGTTCCCTTGATGTCGCCTTGAATATTTCATCTGTAGTAGGCACCTTGCCGAAGAAGTGCGCCCTGATAAAGAAACTGAGGTAGCCGAGCTTTCTCGTGTCTATCTCAGCTATGTACCTGAGCCCGTACTTCGTCTCAAGCTGCTTGACCCTCCTGTACATCTCTGCTGGCTTGACCCCCATCTTCCTCCCGAAGTGCGAGAGGTCTGCCCTTGCATTCGTGCTGAGCACGGTAAGCAGCGCGCTGTCAGTCTTGTCGTCGGTTTCGTACGGTGGAAATTCCACTGATACGCTCCGCGCTGGGGACGGATGCCCGCCGATTCTTTGCTTCATCTTCTCCGCAATCTTTCTCTCAGCTGAATCCCGCCTCCGCTTCGTCTTTCTTTCAATGAAGATTCCCTCGTCGTTAATCCTGCCCATGTACTCCGTCAGCGTTCTGGCCTTCTTCTTTTCGCTGTCCCATAGAGTTGTCGCCCTGTAGAGGTAGTAGCGGTTCTCTATCCTCTTTAGCGTTATGCAGAAATCGTACTTGTCCTTTAGCTCGACGTAACACTCTCTAACCAGCGGCGGAATATCGCCAACATTGGTTATCATATTGGTTATTTGTAAGCACATATATTTAAACCCATACTATGGTTATGTAGTCCCTCGTGCATAACCATTGTAAAAAGTACAAAATTATAAAATGCAGGCAGAAAGTATTGTTTTTAGAACATTTCTGACTACGTGTTTCGAAATCAGCAATTTATACCCGCTAAAAGAAACTTTACTAAGGCAGGAATATGAAAGGAGATGTCTATACCGATATACGCGATTTCTACAAGTTGATTCTACGGTATGGAAACGTAATGTCATCCTCTACAACCCACCCTAAATGGCTTACGTACTACTTATCTTCTCCTTTTATTCTTGCCTTGCACGACCTCCTTTCCCTTTTGACCCGCGTTACGCCAGCAAGCGTTCGTGCTTTTGGTTGATCAAATGAAGAATGGGGAAATCGAGATGAAAAGATTGGGCAATGGTCTTTACAAGTTTTACCTTCCAGACACCGGGCTAGGCTCTAGGATGGACAAGCTCGCGGATGCGCTGATAGGATTCAGAGAAGTAAGGGAAGTTATAATATCCGACGCGAACAGCGGCTACCTTGTCAAGGCGAGGTTTTACTCCGGAAGGGAGCCGAAGGGAAGGAAAATGGAAAAGTTCGTGAAAAGAGTGAACAGGCTCTGAAGGCAAAGATCAACGAAGGCTTAAAGCTATTTGTGCTAATTTATTACTATGTTTGACTACGAGTACTGGGGGACAGCTACTCTTCCGATAAGCTCGCAGATGGCGCTCGAAGAATATCTCCTCGACCGCTCCGAGAAGCAGAGGGTCGCAACAGTAAGATTCTGGGATGTCCCGAAGGATGCTGTCGTCATAGGGTACGGCGAATCCGATTCCGTGCTGAAGAAAAGGGACGCGACCTTCGATCTTGCGAGAAGAATAACCGGCGGTTCTCACGTGCAGTTCGACCAGAATTGCTTTGCGTACTCATTCACCGTGCCTAGGGATGGCAGCTTCAGGCACTATGATGATATGAGGAAGTACTATGCTGAAAAGGTCGCCGATGCGCTGCGCGAACTCGGCATAGAGATTAGCGGCGTCGACAACAGGGCGTCGACGATAAGTGTGGACTATAAGGTGGTGGCGAGCCACGCTGTGTTCTGGGGGGTGAAGAGCGGGCTGATGCACGGACTGATGTCGGTAACAAATTATGATGTTGATAGGATCTTCGAGAGGATGCTGCTAAAGGAGAGGCGCATAGGAAGCCATGTCTATAGCGAATATTCGGCGCTCAAGAACATGCCTGCGTTGGCCGGATTCCTCGAAGGACGCATGCAAGGAATAGATCCATACAGGAAGCGGGACTACGCGAAGAAGCTGATTGCGGAAGAGATCCTCAAGCAGGTGACCGGCGGCAAGCATGCGGAGATGCATCCGACCCAAAATGTTCTCGACGCTGCGACTGCGCTCGTTGCATCATCACACATGGGCGGACCGTGGTTCAGTGATAGGACTCCTCCATACAGCGAAGAAGAGGTCGAGGCGATTCCCGGAGAGGCGCTCGACGGCACGCTGAAGGGAGACCTCGGCTATTGCATGTATATACAGGTGCCTGACAACGATTTTGCGAAGATGGCGGTTCCTGGGGAAACCGCAAACAGGGAGAAACTAAAACACTGAGCGTCGATTGACAGGCTATGCTACTATAGCAATTGAATGCCGAAGAGCGCACTTCGGTTCACTTGCAAGTGCACGCTTTCGCCAGCTTGCCGCAACCGGAGCAAACCTTATTCTTTATCTCGGCTCCGCACTTGTTGCATGGAGTGCATCCGCAGGTCTGACACATGATAAGATATCAGAAATGGATTTTAAAAGCCTTCACACACGCTACAGCTGTAAGCCTGCTATTATGGGATCAGCGATGCGCGGCATCAGCCCTGCGCAACGGTGAGTGATGCAAAAGTGCCCCCGTTCCCTGGCGACGTCGCATTGTTCCAGTTCCAGCCGAGTATCGCGCTCGAGCCCGCCTGGCTGGATGTAACGAGAGCTGAGACCTGCTGCGGCGTGAGGTCAAATGTAACAGTGAGCACCTGGCCTGGTTGCCATGTCGCATTCGTTGGGCTCGTGGAGTTTATGTAAAACCCTTGTATTTGCTTGCCGAGCATAGTGCCGCTCGGAACGCTGAGGTAGAAGCTAACAGCTGTATCCACTCCCGAATTCTGAGTCGTCTGGAATGACAGCACATCATTGTTCAGCGTCGCGCCCGTGCAAGTGAGGTTGCCTGCGGAAGCAAGTCCCTGCTGGTAATCTGTAGTGCAGGTAACCGTATAGCCGCCGCTGCCGGCTGCAGTACTCGTCGTCGTGGCTGACTTGCTGCCACCAGAAAGCACTACCGCTGCGCCGACAACTATCACCACCACTACTATTATTCCTATTATGAGCATCGAGGCTGCCATACAAAATCCCTTTGCTATTATTTTATTGCACTCCAGTCCTTTTAATCCTTCCTTTTTTAGCGAAAGTGCGACCTCCGGGATTTGAACCCGGGCTACTGCCTTGGCAAGGCAATGTCCTACCAGACTAGACTAAGATCGCACAATAAGACAGAATACTATTTGACAGAACTTTATTTAAATTATGCGATGGAAGAGAATCCATAGGCATTCGCAACAGCTGCAGTGAGGGCATGAAACTACTCGGGAACATAGGGACAGGCATCAGGGTGCTGAGGGAGAAGAATAGGGAGAAAAGCATCCAGGAGCTGCTGAACGCTACGGATAAGATAGAGGAGCACATAGCCACGGCGATGGGCAGCCTGACCCGGAAAACAGGAGAGAAGGAATCGCTAGAACTATACTACAAGACCCTCGAGATAAAGAGGACTTCGGACCAGAAAATAATAAGGAGCGCATACGTAAGGCTGATGAAGCAGCACCATCCGGACGTCAGCAAGGAGGAGGCGTCTGAGGAGCTGGCAAAGAGGATAAACGAAGCTTACAGGGCGCTCAGCGAGAAGAAGCTGGATAGGAGCGTAGAGGAGATGCTTGTAGGAGGGGAAATAAGCCCAGCAATCAGGATAGAGATGGCGAACGGCCTGCTCAAGGCTTACACGAAGAGGAGGGATGAGGACTTCGAGGCGATGCGGGGCAAGATCGCCAATGAGACAGACATCAACATGATTGACGTGTTTGTCAGGGAATTCACAGACTGGAAAAGGAGGTACGACTGGGTTGCGAGAGACTTCTTCAAGGACCTCTACAAGGCCGAGACCCAGCTGAAGCGACTTGAGAAGCGAAACGTATCGCTATACAAGGGAGAGACCGACCAGACAAGGAAAACGCTCCTTGAGCAGAATGCCGTAAAGCTAGAGAGCGCAAGAAGGATTTACGAACAGCTCAGAGTTGGGACAGAGTCCGTAGCCAGCTGGGTGAAGGAAACAATAGAGCCGGAGGAAAAGCAGGTAACGAAGGAAATGGAAGACTTTGTCGCATATATCTACGCAGGTTAGAGGCCGGAACGCTGGATTACAGGGAAGAGTACATAGAACGACGTCCTTAGAAGGGATAGCCAGGCCTCTATCAGGTCTTGGTCCTGTTCCGTATGGTGCGATCAGGCGCTGCCCGACTTCCTTTTTGCCTCGAAATATGAGTCGATTAAGCCGATGACAAACCCAATCTGCTGGAGCGAATCCGCAAGCATCTCGTCGGCTTCTCTCCGCACCTCATCCGGCGTTGGATTTGGCTTCAGCAGTATTGTGTTTGGAAGACCCGTTTCTGCCTCTTCAATCTCCCGCTCCGCCTTCGGATTGCTGAACCTCTCTTTCATGTCCTCGCCCAGTCTGCCCAACACTTCTGAAAGCTTCTGCCTTATCAGCTGGAGCGCTGCATCCTCTCCGATGGAATGCCTGTTCTCAAATGTTTTTTCCACATCTTTTCTAAGTTCGCCAAGCGTGGCACCTTCCCATCCCTGCATTCCGATCACGTTTTCCTTGATGCCTTTTTCAGCCTCCGCCCTGCGTTTCCTGGCCTTCTCGCTCTCCTCGCCAGATTCCCTTCTGAATTGCCCGGCTGGACCATTCGGCCCCTGAGGTGCATTCCCGGTAGCAGGGGACGTGGGTGGTGCTGGTGGCGTATGCCCCTTGAAGAAGCTCATCGTATCACTTGCTATGGTTAATATGAGACACTACAAGATATTTAGATATGCCGCAACCCGGATTTGAACCGGGAACCTCCCCGTCTTCAGCGGGACGCTCTCCCGTTGAGCTATTGCGGCCTGTCAAAGAGTTAGAAAAAAGAAACTATTTAATATTGCGCATTGTTCCTCTAAAATTCATCAAGCGGAATTGGCGGCCTTGGCGCACTTCTTCTTATTAAATTTTCGATGTTCACTCCTGGATAGTATCCGTTTTGGTAGCTTCTTTGCAGGTATGTCACTCTGTTCCTGATGGATTCTAAACGCACTGAGCCAAGTCTGTCGACGAATTGCAATAGCCCAGAGAATTTTTCTTGTGTTGCAGACTGGGAAAATAAAGTAAGCGCAAAAACCTCGTCCTTCCCATCCAAAACCGTAAGAGCGAGACGCCTCACAGCCGGATCGGCGATTAAGTACCTACTCAGCCCTACGTCAAATAGATAGGTAATAAAGCCAAACGTTGCGTCGTTGAATTTTCCCTCCTTGCAGTTCACCCAGGCTAGATTCACGCCATGGAATTTCCCGTCTTTCAGATACAGCCATTCCCTTTCATTCTTATCATAAATTGAACATGTTAGATATTCCAGGTCTAACCGCAGCTTGCCTGCTCCAATTCTTAGCAGATCTTTAAGGTCCTTGTAGACTGCCTTGGCTCTTAGGTTCTTTTCCTGCACTGGACTTACTGCGCTCGTAGCCGCATGTGGCGCCACAAACGGCTCGCTCGTGCCAAGCCAGCCAAGGTCCTCCCGCCGTAGCATTGGCACAAAACCGCTGTCCCCAGTCAGAGATTCAACTTCCACCTGGCTTATAGCGCAAGAGCGCAGCAGCGCTTCTCTTACAGCATTGGACTTTATCGCGCGAGTGGCGAGCGCCTCCTTTGACTCCGGTGAAAGACTCCTCAAAAATGCACCCTTTATTGAAGCATCTATAAATCAGATATTTATTACTATTCCCAATCCTGCCTTCTCCATTGCAAAAGCTATTTATTCTCAGAAAAGGAATCAGGATTATGCGGGAATGGAGCGAGCTCGGCGATTGCGCCAGGCTTGTCAACACAGCTGCAGTAGAGCCGAGGGACTACCAGATAAACATAGCGAGAAGCGTATTCACGGGAAGGAACACGCTCGTCATACTCCCCACGGGACTCGGTAAGACGCTGATAGCGGTCTTCGCGATAGCGAACGCGATTGCGAGCGGGAAGAGAGCGCTGATTCTTGCGCCGACGAAGCCCCTCAGCGAGCAGCACCATAAGTCGCTGGAGGCGCTGTTGAACATTGACAAGGAGAATATCCTCCTGTTGACCGGAAGCGTGAGCGCAAAGCAGAGGAGGGGGCTTGTGAAGAGCGCGAAGGTGATTGCGGCCACTCCCCAGACAATATCAAACGACCTCAAGGCTGGGAGGATGTCACTAGAGGATTTTGGTGTCGTGATATTCGATGAATGCCACAAGGCGGCGGGGAGGTACGCGTACACCTACATAGCTGAGGAGTGCAGCCTGAACGGGGTGCAACTGATCGGATTGACCGCATCGCCCGGAAGCAAGAAGGAGAAGGTAGACGCACTGATAAAGGCACTGAACATCCAGAACATAGAGATAAGGATGTCGAGCGATCCTGATGTTGAGCGATACGTGTTCGGGAAGGAAGTCACGACCATACACGTTGACAAGAATATGCATATAGATACTGTGCTCGGGCAGCTGAAGCCGGTCATAACAGAGCACCTTGAAACTCTGTACAAGTACGGACTCAGCCCGTTCAAGGACTTCGAGAGGATGCCGAAGGGACGGCTGCTGCAGATAGGGGACAACATCAAGAAGCTGCAAGCCAAAAATTACAAGTTCATGGCGCTTTTCAACTATGTATATGTGCTCGACCTCGTTCACGCGTATGACCTCGCTGCTACCGAAGGCCTCTACCCATTTGTTTCTTACATAGAAAGCCTGCGGAACAGGGAACAAAAGAGCAGGGTAGTGTTGAACATCCTCAACAACAAGAATGTAGTCGCGGCGGAATGGTCGGCGAGGCAGGCACTGGAAGCAGGCGGCGAACACCCGAAGATGTTCAAGGTTATTGAGATGATCGGGAGCAGGTATACAGGGAAGAGCGTGATAATATTCGCGCAATACCGTTCTACGATAAAGAAGCTTGTCGACGTCCTGAACAAGAACGGAATAAGCGCACGCGCATTCGTAGGCAAGAAGGAGGGCGTGACAAATGCCAGTCAGGCGCAGGTCATCCAGGACTTCCGCGACAACAAGTTCAAGGTCCTTGTTGCAACATCAATCGGGGAGGAGGGCTTAGACATACCGAGTGTTGATGTCGTGATCTTCTACGAGCCGGTTGCCAGCGAGATAAGGAACATCCAGAGGAAGGGAAGGGCCGGCAGGATAAGGTACGGCGAGGTGATGATACTCGTCACAAAAGGTACGAAGGACGAGACCTACCATATGATCGCAAAGATGAAGGAAAAGAAGATGCACGACCTCGTCCTTAGGATAAAGAAGCAACTTGAATATGGCAACGCAGGTGCAGGAAGAAATGTGCTTGAGGATGGACAGAGAAGGCTCGCCTGACTTGAAACCCTTTTATTCCTTTAGAACAATAATATACTGACGACCATGCAGAGATATTCGAAAGGCGCGCGCGCGGAGAGGGAGCTGCTCAACTACCTTGCAGGGATAGGGTTCTCTGTGATAAGAGCAGCAGGCAGCGGAGTGAACTCAGTCAGCCCGCCAGACTTAGTTGCGGTGAAGAAGGGCAGAGGCATGGCATTCGAGTGCAAGGCATGGGACAACACAAGCCTTGCGATCGACCACGAGAAGTTCGCTGCGTTGAAGAGCTGGATGGAGAACACCGGCATGGAAACCTACATGGCATGGCGGATGAACGGAAGCGGATGGTTCTTCATAGCGCTGGACGAGATGTCGAGGACAGAGAAGAATTACACGGTCACGAAGAAGACCGCGGTCAGGATAAACAGGAAGATAGAGCATATAGTCGGGGCGCTGCCGCCTGAGAGAGAGGGGAAGGCGGCGATATCATGAATAATAATGCATATATTATAGTTGCTGTCGGACTCGGGATAATACTTATTTTTGCTGCGCTTGACACCCTGCCGGGTACATGCTATACTGAACAGGGAGGGGGAAACCCATGCATTGCTCGCAGCTCTCCAGTAGCATTCACTTGCCGGCCAATGTTTCCAAATCCAATCAATTACACGAACGGCAGCGTCACTGTCTCAATGTATCTCTCCTGGCAGCAGATAAACTTCACGCCCGGCGTGGGCACCACAATTTCAAACACGATAACAAATATCAGCATTGTGTTTGTAAATAGCACTGACACTAACGCGGTTACAAACACCACTTTCAGTTCACCGGGCGCAGAAAATATCAACTTAGTATCCGGAATTTCGCAGTATAATGTGACCCTGCGGCATGTTCTGCAGCAAAATAGTTGCCAGAATGTCACGGGTGAGCTCTGGTCAAGATACACGTACACAAACGGCCAGACGGTGATAGCCGAAATGGCAACCCTTGACCTCTTTTCAGGAAGGCAGACTTATCTTAACGAGTGGTTTGGACCTGTCCCTCTCTGAATCGCAAGGCACGGAATTGTCGCCAAAAGAATAATACAGCTTCCTGAAAGCGGTAGGCAGCAAAAGCAAAAGACTTTTTCTGAAACGCTTCCCTTTTAGGTAGCTTTAAATATTAAGCTGAACTTCATCCATTTTTGTAGATAATTGTAAATAAAGTGAAACTTATGACAGACCAGGTCGTTGAAGACAAAAAAGTCAAAATATTTATACTTCCGTCGATGCATTCCGACGCCAGCGAGGCGGGGCAGCTCAAGGCTGTGGTGAACAGGCTTAAGGAGAAAGGCAGGGTTATGATATTAGTCGAAGCGCCGACCGATAGCGAAGAGGTCAGGAACATCATGGCGAATGCCGCTTTCATGCCTGAGAAGAGGCTTCGCTACGAACTCGAACGCGCTGGCTTCCTGTTCACGGCGGGCGCTGAGGCGCTGATGAAAGTGCTTTCAGAAGAGAAACACAATGGAGTAGAGATAAAGGCTATAGACATGCCCAATAATGGAAAGGGCGGCTATGCAGAAGTGAAGGAGAATGAGGCACTGAACGCGATTAAGCAGCACTCTATGGTGAGGGTGCCACTTTACAACGGGCTAAGGAAGACATCGGGAATTGCATTGCAGTTCATACTTGGCGAGGCTGATTACTTGGATATAAGAAACGGGACCATGCTCAAGCATATTGAGGAAGAAGCGAACAGCGCAGGCGCTCCTGCGTCGATTGTAGTATGGACAGGAGCGGCACACGCCATTGCCATTGAGAAGGGGCTAAAGGAGCATGGATTCGACGCCGAGTTCCTCCATGAGAATGGATGGGAAATGAAGCTTGCGTTGGCAAAGATCAATTGCGATGCGCTGATTGCGGCAGAGAAGCTTGCTGGTAGAGCGGTAGGAGTCCATACTGAGAGCATGACCATTGGCCAGATGAAGATTGTGCAGATAATGGAAGTGAGGACTAATCCAGGCCAAATCAAGGACAGAGCTAAGGAGGTTGTGCTGCCTGTAACAAAATACACCACAGCTAGCAACTTCGGAATTGTCTTCGGTAAGCAAATGCCCTACGAGCAGCTACAGCAATTGCACGCGTGCAACAACCCTGGCGAAGTTGAGAGGTTCTACAGGTATACGGTAGCGGTGCCGTACTTCTTCAGCAGCTTGAAGAATGCGGCCAAGATATTTGGTCCGTTGGTAATAGGAGGAGCAGGCATAGCCATGGGATTTGGAGTCGCACCATTGCTTCCTGAAGGTACAGTGAAGAACCTCGTTTCCTCTACCGGGATTGGCCTCTCTTTTGTTGGGGTTGGCGCGGTTCTTGTGAATATGAAGCGCAGTGACAGGAAGATTGAAGCCGAACGGGTCAAGGCTGTGGAGAAGCTTGTCAGGTATAGGGACGACCCAAGGACCAAGGAGCCAGATAAGCAGCACGTAATAGAGCTGCTTAGAAAGATTGATCCGAATGGGAAGCGTGAGGCAGCTATCGTGAAGGATGACGCGGCCAGCGCAGCTCCTGAGAGGAGCAAGTCGAAGACGGCCGCATGACCTATTCGGCAATGGAGAAGCGATAGAGAATCTTTATATATCTAAGCACCTAACACCATATTAGTATAGATTGCAAACGGAAGCGGTCTTTTAGCAGAGGATATTAATGGAACATCACGTTTCACAAATTGGAATCTCAATAGGGATTCCGCAAACTTCTCTACCGTCGTACGAATCGTGCCGACGTGAACAGCTTTAACTAGAGGAAACTCTGCGAAGACTTGTCCTTGCAACTCATACGCAGAGTGATAATCATGGCAAAAACATACATAGATATCGTAAAATACATGGTAGAGGCAAGATTCGAAATATCTGGCCTCGTTGAGAAGCCTGACATAATCGGAGCTGTATTCGGCCAGACAGAGGGCCTTCTTGGCAGCGACCTCGACCTTAGGGAGCTCCAGAAGAACGGCAAGATAGGAAGGATAGAGATCGACACGCAGCCCCAGGGAAGCAGGACAGTGGGAAAGCTCCATCTTCCCTCATCGCTAGGAAGGGTGGAAACCTGCATACTCGCAGCAGCTATAGAGTCGGTAGACAGGGTAGGCCCGTTCGAGACCAACTTCAAGATTGACAAGATTGAGGACACAAGGACAGAGAAGAGGAAGAAGATAGTCAACAGGGCAAAGGAGCTCGTCAAGAACCTGCTCACAACCGAGATACCCGACAGCAGGGAGATCAGCGATATGGTAGAAGTGGACATAAAGTCCAGCACGGTCACCAGCTACGGTCCCGAGGGGCTGGCTGCAGGACCGGATGTGGCTGGCAGCGAAGACATAATCCTTGTTGAAGGAAGGGCAGACGTGATCGCGCTGCTAAAGAGCGATATAACGAACTGCGTGGCGATTGGGGGAGCAACAGGCACGATTCCAAAGACGGTAATCGACCTGTGCAACACCAAGGAAACCACTATGTTCCTTGACGGAGACCGCGGCGGGGACATGATCCTCAAGGGGATAATGAACGCTGCGGAGATCGACTTCGTTGCGAGGGCTCCAGACGGAAAGGAGGTTGAGGAGCTCCAGAGGAAGGAGATAATCAAGGCACTGCGTTCGCGTGTCCCGATAGAGCAGATCTTCCCTGGAAAGGGAAAGGACCACGGGAGGAACGGCTACCCCAGAAACGATGACAGAAGGCAGCAGCAGAGGCCGCAGCCCACAGCGCAACAGGCAAGACCGGCAGCAGCGGCAAGGCCGATGCAGTACAGGCCGCAACCAACTGGGCAGCAGCAGGCACAGACGCAGGTCCTCCCGCCTTCAAATATAGTCAGCAACATGTACAGCAAGCCGGCAGCAGCGGCTGCACAACCACAGAGGGGCATGCTGGAAGAGGTCGAGAGCGACAATGACATTCCGCAGATACAGACGTTTGGCTCGAATGGTAGCGGAGAACAGCCGCAGCCACCGAGAGGCCCAGGCAACCAGAAGTATGTTGCTGCGCTTGATGAGCTGCACAATTCCCTGAGGGGAAGGCTCTACAACCAGAGTGGTGATATGATTTCTGAGGTTCCCATAAGGGAGCTGATCCAGGCGATACAGGACACGAAGGGAGTGCACGCGATAGTCTTCGACGGCATAATAACACAGAGGCTGGTCGAGCTCGCTAACAAGCTCGGGATAAGGGAGGTTTATGGGATAAGGTCAAGCCAGATCTCTAGGACGTTCGACGGAATGTACCTGTTCACTAAGGAGGGAGGAAAGGTCTAGCTTTTCTCATCCTCTTCTTTTTCTTTTTACTTTACAGCGAAGCTCCTGTAGATGCTCCTATATACCAAAAGTACTGTTGCCACTAAGACCACGACTACGATCAATATTGCTGGCAGCAAAAGCGATAGCACGTGGCTACTTAGCGAGAACAGCGCATAGACTATGACAGCGCATAGTATTGAGATGTAAAGAGCAGAAAGCGTATGAACTGTAAATACCCTGTTTATGACGATGCCATGCGTAGCTGAATTTTTCTCAAGACCATGTCTGTACGTGAAAGCCGGCAGGTTCAGGAGATATGGATACCTTTCAAGCAGCGTGTATCTATAGCGCAGCACCAGCAGGATAATTATGATAATCGCAGAAAGCACTGCGGGCACAATCAGAAGTACAATTTTATCCCCGTACGAAGTCGGCGTGCCGCTTGCATTGAAGTGCGTCGGAATTGTGTTCGGCAGCGCCGGATAATAGTAAACGATCGCCAGCCACGTAACTACATTGATGAGCGCAGCAAGCAGGATTATCGCTCTGGCTGTGCTAGACAGGGGATAGCGCTTTATCTTCAACTGCTTTGGCATAACAGTATTTACCATTCCGGCTTTAAGAACTATGCAGCTGGCATAAAACGCCGGAAAGCTTTAAATAGTTTAAATTTAAACTATATTAATTCTAAACTAGTGGTTTTTTGGAGAGGGAGAACTTTCTTGGAAGGGAGATGGGCATGGTTGTACTCAGGCTCAGGGTCCTCTATAGGATAAAGAGGGAGAAGATGTACACTTACGCTCTCCTAAAGGAGTTCGACAAGATCCCATTCTTCAAGCTGCTCGGGAAGGACATCAAGAACGATGTCTACAACACCATCAACTCCCTCAAGCAGGGGGGCTATGTGAGGGTATCAACAAAACTCGAGGATGGAAGGATGAAAAAATACTACACTATAACGAAGAAAGGCGATAACGTATTAAAATCCGCCTTGAAGGTGAGGGAGGAGACGGCAAAGGAGCTGTCGAAACTTTTCGATTAGTGATGGCTTGAGCGATATAATAAAATTGGAGAATCTGACAAAGAAGTTCGGCGACCTTGTCGCGGTGAACAACGTTTCGCTCAATATTAAGGAGGGTGAGATATTCGGGCTTCTTGGACCGAACGGAGCTGGAAAGACGACGATAATAAATATGGTCCTCTCACTTTTGCACCCGACATCCGGGAGGATACTCGTAAATGGCCTCGATGTCGTGAAGAACAAGGAAAAGGTAAAGCAGCTCATAGGGATGATGACGCAGGAGACTGTAGTCGAGCCTGACCTCACAGGCGCGCAGAATCTCGAGCTCTTCTGCCAGCTCTACCACATAGCTGAAGAGAAGATACCTGCAGCTGTCAGGTTCGGGCTTGAGGAGGCGGATCTTATGAAGTTCGCCGACGTGAAGGCCGGCACATATTCTGGAGGAATGCAACGAAGATTGGGCCTCGTCAGGGCGATGCTGCAGGAGCCGAAACTCCTACTTCTCGACGAGCCGACAACAGGCCTTGACGTCCAGAACAGGGTCAGCATGTGGCAGAGGATAAAGGACCTCAACAAGAAAGGCACCACCCTTCTACTTACGACGCAGTATCTTGAAGAGGCGGACGAACTCTGCGACAGGCTTGCGATAATAGACCACGGCAGGGTGATCGCGCAGGGGACACCTTCAGAATTGAAAAGGATGGCTAGCGAAGGAGAAATACTCGAAATCATAACATCGCCGGAGATGGCGCAGAAGGCGGCAAACTTCCTCAGGACAAAATTCAGGATTTCTCCAGAGGTCAAGGGCGACAGGATAAAGGCGATAGTTCAAAAGACTGAAGCGGAAAAGCTGACAAAGATAACAAAGGGGTTGGAGCAGGAGAAGATACCGATCTTTTCCATAAGCATACACCTTCCTACGCTGGATGATGTTTTCATAAAGCTTACAGGAGCTACGATTAGGGACACAACACAGGAAACGGAATCTGCGATGACAAGGACGTTCATGGGCAGGCATAGATAGAGATGATCCAATGACTTTATGGAGCGACACAAAGGCGCTTTACAAGAGGGAGATGCTCGTCTTCAGGGCCAACCTAAGGACAAACATTATAAGGGCGATAATGTTCCCTCTCATCATAATAGTATTTTTCGGAAACCTCGGGAATGTGATATCGAATATTCCAATCGCAGTAGTCAACTACGCTGGCAACATACAGTCAAACCAGTTCATAAACGCGCTTCAAAGCGGAGGCAGCACCTTAAAAGTGACTACAGTAACTTCCCAGAGCACTGCGCTCGGTCTGTTATCTCAGGGGCAGGTGGACTTTGTTGTCGTGATACTGCCGAACTTCCCATCGAAGAGCGGCGGAGCCGGCGTGGATGTGTACTATTCGAGCAGCGAATTCACGGTTAGCGAGGCAGGGCTCGCTTACATAGCGAAGGTTGCCGCAGAGTTCGGCACAAGCGCACTCAGCGATAGCCAGCCGGTGCTGCAGCAGCAGTCTACCGTCATGTCCACGCCGATAAACGGGGCGACAGGCACGTACAAGGACTTCCTGTTCAGCGGTGTGCTGCCTATGGTGATAATATTCTCGGCAATATTTGGGGCAGGCACGACAATGATATCGGACAGGCAGCTCGGAAACCTGAAGACGTACCTTGTTGCGCCGATAAAGAAGAATGCGATAGTCCTCGGCAAGCTGCTCGCGGGAGCGACGACATCGATAATCTACGGCAGCCTAGCCATAGTCATAGGGCTGCTAAACGGAGGGACGATAGCAATGGGGCCGCTCGGTCTAATATGGATAATGATCTTCCTCGTCTTAGTTTCGATTGCGTTCTCCGCGCTGGCACTGATATTATCAGCAAGGATAAAGAAATTCGAGGTGTACGCGATAGCATCGCAGATGATTGCGCTTCCGGTCTGGTTCCTTTCCGGGGGCATACTGCCTATCCAGAGCCTGCCGAACTGGCTGTATCCGATAAGCCTCGGAAATCCGGTAACATATGTGAATACGGCACTGAGGGACGTGATGCTTAGCGGGAGCCTGCCGATGGGAGACTTAATCTCGGCCTTTGCGGTCATGGGCATATTTATGCTGGTCGCGGTAACACTCGCGATGAAGCTGCTCAAGAGCACGATAGAATGACAAATCATATTTGCTACAATGGTGAAAAAATGAGAAACGTGGAAAAGTTTGGACTGCTGTTGTCGATCTTCCTGGTCGCGATGGCTGGAATATCTAACATCTCTGCTGCGCAGGCATTTACCTCGGTAGACGGAGTATTGTCGATAGACAACCTTGCGGTACTGCCGACGCCGGTGATAGCCGGGAAGAACATGACAATATCTTTCCAGCTGTTCAATTCCTACATCAACACGCTGAAGAACGTAAACCTGCAGCTGACAGGGGAGAATCCGATAATAACGGTATCGCCCGCCAGCTCATCCCAGCTTGGGGTGATAGGCACAGGGCAATATGGAGGGATATCCGCAGCCCCATTCGTCTACAACTTCCACGTTCCATCTACGCTGCAGGCCGGCGTGTACACCATCGATGTGGTAGCAACTTATGACACGCAGGAAGGGACTACTGGCGCGACAGAGGATGTGCCGGGCCAGTCGATAATGCCAATCAGCTTCTATGTATACGGCATTCCGAACATACAACTGACACCGATACCCAGGGGGCAGCTTGTGCCGGGAGGGCAGTCGATCATCGATATCGCCGCCATTAACACAGGCACAGATACGGCGAGGAATGTCTCCCTTGCAGTCGAGAACTCCAGCTACTTCACCCCGTCTGGGCCAACAAGGATAAACCTTGGAATAATGCAGCCTGGGGTACCTGTGAATGCAACAATGGTGCTGCAGACCGCGCAGAATGTGCCTTCCGGGCAGATAAACCTTCCGATAAGAGAAACCTATACAGCACAGAGCGGAGCAAACGTCAGTCTTGTTGAAAACGTCCCCCTCAGCTTTGTTACAGGAAACCCTGACATAGTAGCAAGCATACAGAGCGCATACCCTGCGCAGCTTTACGCCGGATCCAACCAGACACTCAACATCCTGGTACAGAACACGGGTCACGGGGACGCGAAGAACCTCAGCATCGACTTCCTAAGCAATGACGGCCTTACCGTAAGCGGGAGCGCGAGCAGCTTCTTCGTAGGTACTCTTCCAGCTGGCGGCAGCGTAACGGAGAGCGTGTTCGTGAGCGCGAACAGCAACGCGAACAAGACGAGCTATACTATTCCGGTAGCGGTATCGTACACCGGACTCGCCACGAACAGCAACGTATCAGAGGTGCTGCAGGTGCCGATAAAGCTACAGGGAGCAGCCATATTCAACATAACCTCAGAATCAGGAAGCTTGCAGTCTGGGGCGAGCTACGCGCCTGTCACCTTCACGGTAAGGAACAACGGCAACGAACCCGCACAGCAGGTGTCGATGAGCCTGCAGACAACGTATCCGGTGAGCCCTGCAAACCCCAACGCGTATCTTGCGTCGCTAGCGCCCGGGCAGAGCGCGCAGGTCACCTTCTACGTGTCTGTAGACACGAACGGAGGAACAGGCTCATACCCCGTAACGCTCTACGAGCAGTGGAGGCAGCCTAACGGCTACTCAACGCAGCAGTATTCAGGCAGCAACAACTACTTCGTGCAGGTAGGGGGCAGCGGCGGGGCGCAGTCCTATGGCACAGGCGGCACCGCTGCGCAGCAGCCGAGCAGCGGGGGCAGCGGCTGGCTCTTCTCAGGAATTATCATCGTAGTCGTGATAGTGATAGCTGCAGTGTTCTTCAGGCAGTTCAGAAAGTCTATGGCGAAAAGGAAGCAGCAGCCCCAGGAAAAGCATAAATAAGTGCCTTTGAAAAGTAAAAAGGGTGTTTATGCTAAAGGGATTGCTGATAGACGCTACGCTGAGGAGGTATGGGCTTCCTCCATGGATGAAGGAGTATGTGCAGGAATACCTCAAGGGCAGCGACATCAGCGCCGTAAAGTACGCAATCAGCTTCATAAGCGTGGGAAGGAAGAAGGGCGCAGTAACCAGGACTGAGATTGTGCTACCCAACGGCAAGAAATTCAGAAAGGACCAGATAGCCCATCTTCTCAGCCTCTTCTACTACGGGGAATGCAGGCTTAGTAGGATTTCGTGGATATGGTCAATCGACAACGGTCGCGACGGAGAGATGGCAAAGCATTTCGGGGCTATGCACCTGGTTGAGGAGAGGAGGGCGAGGGCGATAAAGAATCTCATAGAGGCTTTCGGCTACAAGATCGAGGACCCTTCCGAAGAGCTTAAGGAGGTGTTCGACTATGTGGAGCAGCTTAAGACAAGCCAGGAACGGGTGATTGCGAAGAGGATATTCCTCAACTACGCATACGCGCAGCCCTTCGGTCAGGTTTTCTACAAGGCTTTCTACCCCGTATCTCCGGAATACATGAGATCATTCGGGAAAGAGTTCAGCATCAGGTCCGCGGACGCGATATATGGGGAGAGGGTTGCCGAGAACGCCATAATACGCGGGGAGATAGGCGCGCAGAGGCTTCTCGAGCTCGCAACAGATGTCCTTGTAAGGGTCGCGAGGTCCATAGATGCCGAGCTGCCTCGCGCAAGGAGGGCTGGCATAGAGAGGGAGGCGCTCCTCCTCAGGAACATAGCGATCGCATATCCGTTCCATAGGCTAAAGGAACTTGGGGTTGACCTTGACGCAAAGAAGGAGATAGCGAACGTGAAGAGAAAGGCGAGGTAGCGCAAACTAAACAAAACCTTAGCAACGATTTAAATATGTTCCATGAGCTTAAAGTAAGCAACCAACACATCGGAGTGATAACTATGGACGAAGCACAAGCACCGGCGCAAAATAGAACAGAGGAAAACATAATCTACATTGGCAGGAAGCCGACGATGAACTACGTGCTGGCCGTAGTCACGCAGTTCAACAGCGGAATAGCCGAGGTCACGATAAAGGCCAGGGGCAACTCCATATCAAAGGCCGTCGACGTGAAGGAGATTGTCGTAAACAGGTTCCTTCCTGCATTGAAGGAGAAAGGAATCCGGACATCTTCGGAGGAGCTCACAAACGAAGACGGCACAAGGTCGAAGGTCAGCGCGATCCAGATAACACTGATGAAGTGACTTCTCTTTTTTCTCTCTTTTGCACAAAAGTTATAAATAGAAAGCTAACAGGAAAGAATTGATTATTGATGGTCGCATGGCACTTCAAGAGATCTCCGGTTTTGTAGAGGAGATAAGAGACCTCGGCAGCATCCTGTTCCTTAAGGTGTATTCGAACGGCACGTATGTGCAGATTACCGTAAAGAAGAAGGAGGCCCCGAAGGACGTGCTGGACGAGGTTGCCAAGCTGACAAGGCAGACGGCAATCACAGCTACAGGGGAACTCAACGACAACCCCGCTGTGAAGATAGGCAAGGAAATGATTCCGAAAAGCCTAAAGGTCATAGCAATTTCTGCAGAACCGCTTCCGCTCGACCCATCAGGAAAAACGCAAGCTGACGTAGATACGAGATTCAGGTGGAGGGTGCTGGATCTGAGGGACCCGAAGAAGAGGCTCATATTCCAGATAACGACCGACTTCGAGGAGTTTGCCAGGGAATATTTCATAAATGACGGTTTTATAGAAATCCACACGCCGAAGCTGATAGGCGCGCCATCAGAAAGCGGAGCCTCAGTCTTTGCACTTCCTTATTTTGGAAGAGAAGCATTCCTGGCGCAATCGCCGCAGTTCTACAAGCAGATGGCGATGTGCGCCGGCTTCGGCAAGGTTTTTGAGATAGGGCCAGTATTCAGGGCTGAGAAGTCCCGCACATTCCGACACAACACCGAGTTTACTTCCCTTGACGTTGAAATCTCGCACATAAAGTCGTTCGATGATGTGGTCTCCTTTGAGGAGAGCTGGCTTGTTTACATCCTGAAAGAATTGAAGGCAAAGTGGGGTGAAACGGTCAAGAGAGAATTTGGGGTGGAACTCGTTGTTCCAGAGACGCCTTTCCCAAGGATAAGTATGAAAGAGGCGTACGACATAGTAGAGAAAGCTGGTGTGGAAGTTGACAGGGATTCTGACCTGAGCTCCGATGGGGAGAAGGCTCTTGGCGAATATGTGAAGGAAAAGCTCCACCACGAATTCGTTTTCCTCACAGGTTTCCCAGTAAGCGTCCGCGCATTCTATCATATGAAGCCGGAGGGAGACCCATCGACGACGCTCAGCGCGGACCTCCTTTACAAGGGCGTAGAGATAACGACCCTTGCCCAGAGAGAGCACAGGTATGATATCCTTGTCAAGCAGGCGAAGGAAAAGGGTCTCCACCTGCACAACATAGAATTTTATCTTGACTTCTTCAAGTACGGCGCCCCAACGCACGGCGGCTTTGGCTTTGGTATACAAAGGGTTATCATGCAATTGCTCGGGCTCAAGAGCCTGAGGGAGGCGACCTTCATACCAAGAGACCCGGAGACGCTGTTCCCATGAAGATCTACAATATCACGCACTCGTCGGACATAGACGGGCTTGCTAGCGCTGCGCTGCTTGCGCACTGCTATGGCATGCCCGCCAGGAACGTGTTTTTCTCGCAGCCTAGCGGTAAGCAGTTCGAGGACAGCGTTAAACTGATCAAAAGGCTGGCAGGAAAGGGGAACCTGCTGGTACTGACAGATCTCGCCATGAACAAGAGCAACAACAAAAAGATGGCGGAGGCGCTCTCTTCCTTCAAGAGAAAGGGGAATAGCATCATCTGGCTTGATCATCATAGCTGGGATCAATCGAGCGTGAATGCGCTCTCAAAATACTGCGACATCATAGTTATGGGAGAGCTGCCCTTCTGCGGCGCGGACCTTGTCTACAGGCTGCTCTGCGAAAAGGACGCGGTCGGCGGCGAGCTTGCAAGAATAGCGCACTTCGCGGACTTTGCAATCTATCCAAAGAGGTATGAAAAGCTCATCTGGAACATAAATTATACCCAAAAGATACTCGGAACCGACGACAGGATAGACAGCCCAAAGCTGAGAAGGCTGGTATCCCTTCTTTCGATGGGCAGATATGACGACAGATACATCACTTCTGTTGCAAAAGCTTACATCAGGAGGAGCAAGCCTTACATGGATGCGCTGATGAAAAACGCCACTGCTGCAAATGTCAATGGAGTGAGGATCGCAGTCGGCTTTTCGAAAAAGATTTCCAACCAGGTGGCATGCATAGACATGCTGAAGAGGTTCAGGGCGGACGTCGCGGTATACGTGCCGACTGACACAGGTCACTGCAGCATAAGGTGCCAGAGCAGGATAGACAGGAAGAGGATGGTCAGGGTTGGCGGAGTAGACGGAGCAAGGCTCGCACGCACACTCGGAGGGAATGGGCATCCGCTCGCCTCCGGTTTCGCAATCGAGGTAGGGAGAGGGCTAACGGAAGATGGAATAGAAAGGATCCGAAACCTGATAATCGAGAAAGCTAGAGACGTTTATGGAAATCAGAAAGTGATCAGGAGACAACGCCGTACCCGGTAAGCCTCCATCTCTGGCCCAGGTTCCTCATCACAGCCATCTTTATCTTCTTGTCAATCGCTACAGGCCTCTTGAGCTCTACTTCTATGGTGTCCTTTTTGATTTTCCTCACGTAGCCTATCGCCGTGGCTGTCCCAACTCCAAGCACTAAAGGCTCGTTCTCCTTCATCCCCTGCTCCTGAATGTCGGTCCTGTTCAGCTTGAAGTACTTGAACGTGAGCGCGCTGACCGACTCCGGCATCTTTCCGACATGGCCGACTATGTCACCGACAAGGCCGTCAGCCTTTGTAAGGGCAGGGTCGAGCTCCGTAGATATCCCGATGAGCCCTCCTGGCATTGCTTCCTTCAGCTCTTCGGTGACGCTGTTCATCTTGACTATGCTTGTGACAATCGGAGTGTAGGTGTCGTGCTTCCCTCCCTTTCCCGCACTCTTCATCCCAGGCCTTATCTCTATGTCGTCACCCACCTTGAACTTCCCTCTTATTATTGCACCGCCGATGACCCCGCCGGTGAGCTTCGCTGCATCGATTCCGGGTTTGTTTACATCGAAGGATCTTACTATGTACATGAGCGGCTCTGCGCCAACGTCCCTGTCTGGAATTTTCATCTCGGCTATCTTCTCGAGTATCACGTCGACATTTATACCTTGGTTGGTCATGACCGGGACTATCGGCGCATTCTCGATTATGCTCCCTTTCAGGAAATCCTTTATCTGCCTGAAATGTTTCTGCGCACCTTCCTTGCCTACTATGTCAACCTTGCTCTGGACAACTATCACGTTCTTCAGTCCGAGGATGTTGATTATCATCAGGTGCTCCTTCGTCTGCTGCATCGGGCACGGCTCGTTGGCTGCTATCACAAAGAGGAGCCCGTCTATGACGCTGGATCCGGCTATCGCTGTTGCCATGAGCGTCTCGTGCCCCGGTGCGTCTATCAGAGATATCCTCCTGAAAGGCTCAGGCTTTCCCTTGCATGCCTCGCACTTGTCCCCCGTGGTGTAAGCCTCAGGCCCACTGCAGTTCGGGCACCTTTTTATCACCGCGTCGGCATAGCCAAGCTTTATTGTCATGTTCCTCTTCACGCTCTCGCTGTGCCTGTCCGTCCACACGTTAGTTATCGCGCGCGTGAGGGAGGTCTTCCCGTGGTCTATATGACCAAGCGTGCCTATGTTCAATACACTCTGCTTAAGCGGATCCATAAGATTCATCATGCCTTTGCCTTCTCCTCTTTCGGAGCTTCTTTCGCCTTCTCCTTCTTCGGGAACAGCTCCTCCGGCGACTTTTCGCCGTATTCAAGCACCATCATGTTGACCTGCTCCGTATCTGCGCTGACCACATTTCCACGCATGCTCTGGCGCCTGTACTGGCCTTTCTGCCTTCCCGACTTGCTGATCATGCGCATGGCCTTGACCTTTGCCGTGCCCTCTACGCTCCTGTCCATCGGGAATCCGCTCTTGTCGCTTCCTCCCGTAATCTTGAACTTGTAGCCCGTCAAGCCCATGAACGAGCCGTCGACCATCTCTCCTATCTTCCTGTTGAGGAGCGGTGTTGCCTTGTCCACCGCCAGCTCCATCTGCGCTGTCCTTCCTAGTTTTGGATCTGAGAATACTATCTTCAATAAATCACCTAAGCAGAAAAATTACCTGTACATCATTTCCGGCTCCTCCTTGAACCTCCTTATCCTGTCCGCGAGCTCCTTTGGTATGGCGGGGCGAACCTCTTCGAGAGCGAACACGAAGTCCGCCTTTGTGACTATGGACCTGTTGCTCCTTATCGCGTTCATGCCAGCTTCCCTGACCACGTTCTCTATCTCTGCGCCGGTGTAGTTCTCCGTCGCTTTCGCAAGCTCAGCCAGGTCAACGGTCTTCTCGAGCGGCATGCGCCTCGTATGGACCTTGAGTATCAGCAGCCTTGTCTCCTCGTCAGGAAGCGGTATCTCTATAATCTTGTCGAACCTTCCTGGCCTGAGCAGCGCCGGGTCTATCATATCCGGCCTGTTCGTAGCGGCGAGGACTATTATGTTTTTCATGTCTGCAAGCCCGTCCATCTCTGTCAGCAGCGTTGCCACAATCCTCTCTGTAACCATCGAGTCGCCGTTGTCCTCACCGCGCACTCCTGTTATCGCGTCTATCTCATCTATGAAAACGATGCAAGGCGCAGCCATCTTCGCCTTCCTGAAAACCTCCCGCACCGCTTTCTCGCTCTCTCCAACATACTTGCTGAGGACTTCCGGTCCCTTTATCGTTATAAGGTTTGATTCCCTCTCCGTCGCAACAGCCTTCGCCAGCATCGTCTTCCCGGTTCCTGGCGCGCCGACCAGAAGTATCCCCTTTATCGGCCTTATGCCCATCTTCTCAAAAGCCTGCGGGTTCTTCACGGGAAGCTCTATCGCCTCCTTGAGCTGAGCTTTAACTTCATCGAGCCCGCCGACGTCAGCCCAGTGCAGGTTCGGGCGCTCGACGAATACTTCCCTTAGCGCACTCGGCTGTATGTTCGCAAGCGCTCCGGTAAAGTCGCTCTTCTTCACGTTAAGGCTCATGAGCAGCTCGTTCGGAACGCTCTTCTTGTCTATGATCTTCGGGATAACCCCACGCAGCGCTACCATCGCAGCTTCCCTTACCAGAGCGGAAAGATCTGCGCCTGTGTAACCATGGGTCGTGTCAGCAAGCTCGTCCAGGTTCACGTCCTTTGCGAGCGGCATGTTCCTTGTGTGGATCTGCAGTATCTCCTTCCTCGCATTCCTGTCAGGCACTCCTATCTCTATCTCCCTGTCGAAGCGGCCAGGCCTCCTGAGAGCTGGGTCGATTGCGTTTGGCCTGTTAGTTGCGCCGATGACTATGACCTGCCCGCGGGAAGTCATGCCGTCCATGAGCGTGAGCAACTGTGACACCATCCTCCGCTCAACCTCGTTGGTTGCCTCTTCTCTCTTCGGCGCTATTGCATCGATCTCATCCATGAATATGATGGTCGGAGCTTTCTCCTTCGCCTCGTTGAATATTTCACGGAGCTTCTCCTCGCTCTCTCCGACGAACTTGCTGACCAGCTCTGGCCCTGATATATCTATGAAGTGCGCATCGCTCTCGTTAGCCACGGCCTTCGCGAGAAGTGTCTTTCCAGTTCCTGGAGAACCAAAAAGAAGCACTCCCTTCGGCGGCTCGATCCCCAATCGTTCGAACAGCTCCGGATACCTGATAGGGAGCTCTACCATCTCCCTTATCTTCTGGCTCTCATTCTTGAGACCGCCTATGTCCTCGTAGTGGACCTCTCCTATCCTGACCATTGAGTCTGACACTGGCTCAGTCCTTACGATAACTTCTGTGTTCCTTCCAACGCGCACCACCCCGTGGGGAGTGACCTGCGCGACAATGAAGGTGAAGACGTAGCCGAACATCGCTATTGGGACAACGTCACCCTTTATGAGAGGCTTGTCCTCAAGCTTGTTCTTCGCATAATCTGAAAAGTCAGGCGAGATAGGAGCTTTCTGGTTCGGGGGAGGGGCGAGAATGACTCTCTGCGCATCATTGACCTCCGCTTTCTTGACAAATACCTTGTCGCCTATCCCTATGCCCAGATTCTGCCTTATGAACCCGTCTATCCTGATGAAGTCAAGCCCTTCATCCTGCTGGTGCGCTGGCCAGACTATTGCTGCTGTCGACCTCCTCTTGCCCTTAATCTCAATGATGTCGCCAGATGTGACTCCCAGCATCTTCCTCGCCTTAGAGTCTATCCTCGCTATGCCTCTTCCATCATCGGTGACGAGAGCGCCAGCGACTGTAAGTTCTATTCCATCTGCCATAAGTGCACCAAGGATCCAGTTTAAATTAAGTTTCAATTTCCTTATATACCTTTCGTAGCTCTAAGGTAAATTGAAAGGAAAATAAAGAAGGAGATTTTGAAAAATTAAAAAAGTAAAAACTACCCGAGTTAGTACTCGTCGTCACCCATGTCGTCGTCTTCCTCGTCGTCCATGTCGTCGTCTTCGTCCTCATCGGTGTCCTCGTCGTCTTCATCTTTTGCCATGTATTTTATATCTGGGGTCTTCATTTTTCCACCAAGTACAACAATCTGCCCGTCGTTGCAGGGGGCAAATTTAGTTAGTCTGTTATAAACCGATTCTTATAAATACCTTTCTGCGTCTCTGAGAGGGAATCCTTTCGCAACCCGCGCTCCCGGAAATGGCGAAACAGGTTTTTATATTTTGAATGGCTCAGTGAATCTCAGTGAATCTGAGACTGGTGGATAAATGCCTGGAAAGCTTGGGGTTACTACTGTCGGCGTTCTGCTTGAGACATACGAACACCTGCTCCGACCTGACGTCGATGCGGCGAACAGCTTCGCAGACCTCAGGGCCAACGCATACCACAGCAAAAAGCAGGGCAACATAGACTCTGCTGAGAGGGAGACGAACAGGGCCGTGCTCAGACAGGCGGTGGTGAGGGAGCTTGCAAGTAGAGGCCTCCCGCCCGAAACGCCGATATCCGACGGGATAGGCGATGAGATAAGCAGGCGCGTGACGCCGAATCCTGACAGGTCTGTTGCGATAGCCGAGGCTCCTGCCATAGTAGATGTGCTCCTCACCATTGAATTGAGGAAGGGTGCTGCTGCAGGGGCTGTTGTGGAGGGGCACGGGTACGCGGCAAAGAGAGTTTAAGCCCGAGATTATCGGTATCCGGTAAAGAGGAGGGGTTGCAATCCAGCACCTTTCCATCGAATACAGACTTCAGCAACAGCTATATATTTGGACTAGGTAAGTAAGATTGCAAGATGTAAGCTATGACAAGCGCAAGAGCCACCACAGTCGGGGAATTGCTGGGAAGGCACGAGCAGCTGCTGCGCAGGGGCGTCGACGCGGCGCATACCTTTGACGATTGGCTCTCCATCGCGAGAGGCAAAGGGAACCACAAGGACATAGATTCGGCTGAGCTTGCGACAAACGTCGCTGTCCTCCGGCAGGCGGCAATCAAAGCACTTGCAGCGAGAGGCCTTCCGGCTAATACGCCGATACTGGATGACCTGGAGGGGGAGATTGCAGTCTATGCTACCTCAAATCCCAACAGGGGATTGGCTAGGTCAAAGGCGAATCGCGTCGTGGATGCGCTGCTTAGGAAGGTTGAAAATCAGGAGGAGCCGAGCGAAGAGACATTAGAGGCTATGAACGACGCGGAGAGCGGCATCGGGCTGTTGCCTGTGAATTTAGACGAAGACCTCTATGGCCAACTGCACCAAAGAAGAAAGTTTAACGGAGGTCCGTGCCGGCCAAAAACTGCTCGAAACTGACGAACTCGATTCCAACGTTCGGCAGCACGTTATAGACAACATCGTGGTGCGCGTATCT
>JAKAVF010000008.1 GCA_021827605.1 Microcaldota archaeon | reverse complement strand
CCGCAACCGGTGATTCATCAGCAGAAGAAGCAGCAGGCAAAGCCAAAAGCGAAGCCAAAAGCGAAGAAGAAGCCAGCAAGGAAGAAAAAGAAGAGCGATGATATAGATGTTCCTGCCACCACACTATAGAAGGCTGAAGCGCATGCCTCAGGTCATGCTGCCAAAGGACATAGGGTTCATCATAGCGCAGGCCGGTGTCACGCGCGACAGCGTATGCGTTGATGCAGGCACCGGTAGCGGATGGCTTGCGGTGTCTCTTGCAAGGATAGCGAAGAAGGTAGTCACCTACGACATAAGGGAGGACTTCATAAAAGTGGCGATGAGGAACAAGGTTCAGGAGAACCTGGGAAACCTCGACATAAAGTACGGGGATGTGACGAAGAAAATCGAAGAGAGGGATGTTGACCTTGTCACGCTGGACATGCCTGATTCAGACAAAGCGCTCAAGAACGCTCACAAGGCGCTGAAGGAGAACGGCTACGTAGTCGGCTATCTTCCCCACATGGAACAGGTAAAGAAGTTCGTGGAGACTCTCGAGAAGCTAAAGTTCAGGGATCCGCTCACGTTCGAGATAATAATGAGGGACATCCTGGTCAGGGAACAGGGAGTACGCCCCTCTACGAAAGGAGTCTGGCACACAGGATATCTTGTTTTCGCGCAGAAGTGAGAGTGGGAGCCAGCGCTTCCGCTTGCAGTTAAAAAATGAGGCGTATGTTTCCATACGCCCCGGGTGGATGAGAATAGGGTTGTTACAGAATTAGTGTAAACTTATTCTCGTCGCGGAATGCGACAGCAAAATATTTAAAACGAAGGTATATATACTTATGCCCAAAGTGGCGAATAACGAATGCCATTTCGACAAAAAACTGAGTTGGCGCTTTCCGGCTTTTAAGCGGCTGCAGGCCTGCTCTTTATCGTCGCCTTGAATCTCGTTATCAGCTCCACGGCCTGGTTGACAGCCCTTTTTACGTCTGCTGTAGTCCTGGCGCCAGTGCAGATTATCTTTCCGTTCTTGAAGAGAAGCAGCGCAGCCTTTGGGTCGTGCACCTTGTAGATCGCTCCGGGGAACTGCTCCGGCTCATAGTCTACGTCGTGCGACATCTTCGCGAGACCGTAAAGGTCAAGGTCGAGCTGCAGGTCTGCGCTCGCCACTATGTTCTCGACATGATAAGTTGGCTTCAATACAACCCTCTTGTGTGGAGTAGAAACTGCGCGCTCTGCCATTCGAACACCGGTTTAAATTCGCTATGAACGTATAAATACCTTACGAATGCAATATCTAGTGCTTCTAAGCAATTACGAAATTCAGTGATAACAATGACAAAGAGATCGCACGGCCTGTTCGTTGGGAGGACAAGGCATCTCGCAAGGCACCACAAGCCATCATCGCTTAGTGTGAACGATTACATAAAGAAGTTTGAGGTAGGGGAAAAGGTGGCCATAGTGCCGAAGGGCAACACCCGTGACATCCCGCATCCCAGATATAGGGGGAGGATAGGAATTATTACGGAAAAGAGGGGAGCCTCCTACGTCGTAAAGGTAAGGATAATGTCTGCTGAGAGGACGCTGATAGTGCCTGCAATACACCTCGAAAGAGTGAAGGAAGGGGCAAAGGCCTGATTCTGCCTCAGTCGACCACTCATACAGCAGGTGCTGCTTGTTGTCTATGATGCTGAAGCCTGCCAGTGTCTTTTTATGGTTATTCCAGAGCGATTAAGAGAAAGTGCGTGTTTTCCGTCCTATCGATGCCGCATCGCGTTCGCTCAATAGCGGCCCCTTCCCCCGCCACCGTAGCCTTCCCTCTTCACGTAGGGCTTCGTAAACATGTAAAATCTTTCTGTCCCATGGAGCTCATTGACTATCCTGTCGGTTATGAGTTTTGCAGGATCCTGCATAAGCGACACCCGTTCGGTAATGTCCTTGAAGCTCTCGAACTTCTTCTCCTGCCTCGCCTTTATTATGGCCTCCAGGTGCTTCTTCCCTATACCCGGAAGCAGCTCGAGCGAGTGCTCTCTTATGTTGAGAGGCCCAGCGTTGTTGAAAACATCGACGAACTTCTTCTCGTGCTCCTTCACAATCTTCATGACCATGTTTGGCAGCTCGTTCTTTGCCGTTTGCGTGAGCTCGTTGACGCTTATCCTTGATTTGATCAGCGATATCTTTTCTCTTTCATCCTTTCCTATATAGACCCTCTCGCCCGCCTTCAGCAATGCGCCCGGCTTAGGGACTGCCTCTAGCAGCGTGAACCATTCCTCTCCTATCAGCTGCGCGAGCGGCTCTGACCTTCCAGAAAAAGACTTGCCGCTGGACAAGAAGTCGAGTACGACTGCATATTCCTCACGTTTCTCCTCTCCAAGCATCCCAATCCACCCATCCAAACCCTTATATATGCTCCTTCACGGCTGCGAGCATCTTGCTTATCTCCTCATCGGAGTAGGTCTTGTTCTCATGCGCCAGTATCTGCCTCAGCGTAAGAGCGCTCTTCGGCAGAATGTCCATTATCCTGAATGCGGTCTTCTCGCTGACGCCGAGCGAGACAAGCGTGCTCTTGAGCTTTTCCTCCTTGCCCTTCTCCAGACCAGCGAACTTCTTCGCGTGGTCGTAGGCAAGCTGCTGCTCGTAGGTGAGCTCCTTGTCCTTCTTCTTGTCATCGAGTATGCGCTTTACCTCCCCAAGGGAGACAATGCTCTCAGACTCGCTCTCTCTTCCTATCATAAGTATCACTAAGGTTGCCCTCTTTCCTGAAACACTATATTCTGAGAGAAAGGGTATATTAAGGTTTTGTTCTTCCAAGATGGGCGGCAGCCTTATATATCTGAAAGACGCATTTTTCTTGATTTAATGCCCAAAACGAAAGCGCCAGGGATGCGCGAGCCTCTTGGGGAAAATCCGGGAAAGTTCCTTTCCCAGTACAGCGGTTCAGTAGAAGAGCTGCTCCTTGCGTTCGAAGAGGTCTTGCAAGAAGTGGGCAGGCGGCAGGCGGGAAAAAGGGATGCGGACGAGTTCGACAGGAACGCGGGGAATGCGATATTGAAGCTGCTAACCAGCGGAAAGCTTAGCAAGCGCCTTAGGGAAAGGCTGAATGCGAGGATGGAGAACGGCTCGGTCTATTTTGAGCTTGGAGGGATAACGTTTACCGCGTCGTCAACTTACAACTTCATAAATCCGAAGACAGCAAAGCCGACTATCACCGGCCTGCTCAGGGAGTTTGGCTTCGATCCGCAGGAGTACAGCGACCTCAATCCATGGATGATCAGCGACCTGCTGAGGAACTCGCCCGATCCGAACGCCGCGAAGCTTCGAAAACAGATCACTGAAAGGAACCTGATGAAGCCGTCTGTCAGAATCCAGATAAGGGGAGCGGTAGACAAGATATCCCAGGAGCGGGAACCCTGGCAGCCAAATGAGAAGGAGGAAAATAGCAGCCCATTCGTTCCGGCCTCAGAGCTTATCAAGGGGAAAAAGTACCGCTGATTTTTTGTGGCTCAGGGAATGCCGATAAAAGAGGCGCTGCATAACATTTTTAAAGTTATGAGCCTCATATAAATCAGGCGATTGCATGAGGCTTTCTGAAATCTACAGCATGGATATATATAGCGACGGCGGTTCCTACCTTGGAGAAGTTCGTGATGCTATAATAGATCTTGAGAAGGGAGAAGTGAGCAGGCTGCTCATGGATGAATGGAGGACAATGGACAGGGACGAGGTAAAGAGGATGCTGCAGCAGAAGAGCATACTCTTCAAGAACATCAAGAACGTCGGGGACGTTGTCCTTGTTTCCGTAACAGGCGCATCCGCAGGCAGGCCTCCTGAAAGCGGTGCGAGCGCAGAAGTGTCGGACCTAGCAAACAGGCGCTGATCTCCTTTTTGTTTTTTCTTTAATTCTTTTCCTTTATTTTTCTCGTCATTCCTTTGTATAAGCTTTAAATATGAGAATGGATACACCACTCTTTGCTGTGATGTGCTATGGTGGAAAAAGGGCATCTTCTTTTAATCGAGGGAATAGATGGGTCCGGCAAGACAACTCAGGCAAAGCTGCTCAAGGACTATCTCGGGCCAATCGCGGTGCTGGAGCAGGAGCCCACGAGGAGTGACTTGGGGAGATGGATAAGGAGGGAACTGCAGACAAAAGCAATGCCGAACAGGGAATTGCAGAACAGGTTCATCGACAATAGAGTGGAGCATTTTCAGAGGCTTAACAGGCTATTAGCCAATGGCATAACCGTAATAATGGACAGAGGGGAGGTATCAACCGCCGCGTACGGCGCAACAAGCGGGGATTTTACAATTGAAGAAGTGATAGACCTCCACCGGAGGGCGGAGATCCCGAAACCGGATTCCGTCCTTTACCTGAGGCTCACAGGTGCTGAGGCGCATCGAAGGAGGACTGAGAGAAAGGACGGCAAGGAGAGGTTTGATGACACGGAGTTTCAGAGGAAGCTCGCTACGATCTATGAGAGGATCAAGGGCATGGGCGTCTACAGATGGATAGATATCGACGCCAACAAGAGCATAGACGGAGTCCACCAAGAGGTGCTGAGGGTGCTCCGCGAATTGAATGTAATAAGAGGTGATCCACAAGCATCCTGCGGTGCCAAACAGCCCATAAGGTTCAACCTAACAGAAACATCTGTAGCGATGGGCCTATCCTGCATGGTCAGCCTCCACGAGATGGTAGTCGACAGATACATGAGCTGTGACAGGGTGCGCTGGATCAAGGCCGAGAAGCCGCCGGCAGAGCTGATAGATGCTGCAGAAAAACTCGCAAGATTCGTTGAAAAGGTCTCGAAGGAGGTACAAAACAGGTGGTTCGCAGAACAGCTTACAAGCAAGAACATATACAGCCTGCTCCTTGGCGAAGCCGGAGAGCTAGGCGAATACATCATAAAGGAAAAGAGGGACAGAAGGGATTACCACGATGAGATAGCAGCGGAAAGCGTCGACCTTGTATTTTACCTGGCAAAAGCGGTAACCGATTCTAAAATGGACATTGAGAGAGCGTGGACCAACTTGGCATTCAATCCAAGGAAGCAGCGCGAACTGGAGCTTCTGGGAAACCAGAAACCCGAGGCGATTGCCATCACGCTGGGGTTCGTTTGTGCTAGCCTGGGCGCACTTTCCGAAAACAAGAGCTCAAAAGTATCAATAAATGCAGGCATAGACCGAGAGGGCAATGATGACACGGATGGAAGTAAGTTCCTGTTTGATCATTACAGGCACATCTTCAACATCGAGGAAGACCCGGCAATGGATAAGGAGATGCTGCACTTCGACACTTATCCTCTCTCCTTTACCTTCGAGACCGGCTGCATGATGGCGCTGTATCTCACACTGAAGCTTATAGAAAAGCTTGACATAGACTTCGACCATGCGTGGGAAAGCAAGATGAGCTTCAATGACGCAAGGTTCAAGCACCAGGGAAATAGCCGCGCCGATAGCGTGGCGCCAGCCAAACAGAGAAAAGAGTAATAGATAAATAGGTAATGTCCCTTATTTCCTCTGAGCTCCCCTCGTCTAGCTCGGCCAAGGACACGGGGCTTTCAACCCCGTAACTCGGGTTCAAATCCCGAGGGGAGCATAAGCTGGTTACTATGGTGACAGGTTCAAAGCTTACATTGAAACCAACAGGCCCATTTGACTTACGGTTATCGTTGATGGTTATGTCCAATTTCTCGCCAGAACCTGTCATTGAAACCGATATGCTACAGGAAGCCGTATACATAGACGGTAAACCATGTATCCTAGAAGCTAAGCAGATAAAGAAGTCGCCGAACATAATAGAAGTATCAAGTAGTACGAGCAACACTGCTAAAATGAAGGAACTCGCAAAGTGGATGCTTTTCGTCGATTTAAATTTACTGCCATTCTACAACATGGCTAAAAACCACAAGATACTGGGCTCCGTGGTTAAGGAGTTGTACGGTGTAAAGGCTCTTCGGACCGCTTCGCTATTTGAGATGATGATCATAGCAGTAACAGAACAGCAGATATCTCTGACGGCTGCGTATAAAATAAGAGATAGAATGGTCCAGCGTTTCGGGAAAAAGATTAGCGGTCTATTCGTTTTCCCCACTGCAGAGTCCCTGTCAACTGCGTCCAAAAGGGAACTTCAATCCTGTGGTTTGTCCATGCGAAAGGCAGAATATATCAGGGGCGTAGCGCAGCTGGTGTCAGACGGATCGCTTGATGTTGATAAGCTTGCAACACTCAAGGATGACGATTTCAGGGACACGTTGACTGGAATTCGAGGCTTCGGACCATGGTCTGCGAATTACATACTCGTAAGAGGCCTCGGCCGCGTAGACTGTGTACCCACAGATGATCTTGCAGTGCGTAGCATTGTTGGCAGATATCTCGGCGATGGCAAAAGGATGTCGGAAGCCCAGGTTTCAAGTGCCATAGAACCATTCGCGCCATTTCGCGGCCTCGCTGTCTTCTACCTATTGGCGCATGATAGGCTAAAGTGAGCACTTAGCTGAAATGCCTTTTCCCGAAGGGAGCACATTTAACAGATGCTCATCACAACAATCAGATCTCTCGTGAAAGCCTGTCAAACTCTTCTTTTGATACATCCACATCTTTAAGTATCCTAAAAAGAAGACCAGTCCCTATCGCTTCCTTGCCATGAATCGGAACAGTTGTTATCCTTCCATCAGGATGCTTCAGCCTTAGATGGCTGCCGCTCCTTCTCAAAATAACAAATCCTTTCCCTTGAAGCACTTTGACAACTATGTAAGAAGTAACTGGTATGCGCTTTGTCATCTACACACTTACTATCTGTATTCCTACAAATGCATTGGGAAGCCGCGCCTCCTTTTCATCCATAAGGCATAGTTTGATAACATCCTTTATTCTCTTTTGCAGAGTGTCAAGATCCTTGGCTTGTGTATGACATCCCCTTAATTCAGGAACATCGGCGACATAGTAGCCGTCTGATCCTTTTTCAATAACAACTTCAAAAGTTCTTTTTGCCATCTCATCACTTTATTTTTCTAAATGTCATGCGTATAGTAATCGCCATAGTCATATTTTGCCCGAGCACCTATTAAAGCCTTTGCTCCTATGAAACGTTTTTGTTCGCATTCCAAACACTTAGGCATAAGCTCTAAGCTGGTGCGCAGGAATACCTATAGAAGTACCAAATTCGAAAACTTTTCTCATCTCTTTTTTATCCCCCTTCCTATACTTGAATACCTTATCCTTGAAAATGATAAAGCTTGTCTCATTATTTTCTAAGTTCGCGAACCACGCAGACTTATGCCCGAGCGATATAGCCTTGCGTATCTCATTCACGACCCTTTCAACATCCTTTTCCGGAACCACCACGTGATGAAGTGTCCACCGCTCTAACCATGGGGTGTTGAATTCCTCAGTTACTTTTTCGACTTCGGTCTTGGTTATTCTTAGCCCCCTGAGCACTGACTTTTCATCCAAGCTCTCTTCTATGATTATGCCTTTGAAGTCCATGTGGATAATTCTGATTGTGCCTTTTTATAGTTATCGCAGGCCGGAACCGCAGGCACGAGGAGCTTCAGCTCCGAGCTGCGGCGGAGTTCAATGCTTGGCCAGAAAGCCGTAGCGCCAGATCGCACGAGTTTGCGAGCGCAAAGGAGGGCGAAGAGTCATTACCGAATTTAATAGCCTAATATGTTAAAACACATATATCAATATTGTTTGGGCACAGGTAAACCTTCACACGAGAACGAGGGGAGCAAATGATATTTGCGACGGTGACCTCGGGTTCGGAAAGAAAAAGCAAAGCAAAAGAAGCAAACGAAAAGACGGGTTCGAATATAAGCGATTCCTGAACCACTTCCAAGAAGTGGTGAACCTGCTTCCTCAGAAGAAGATGGATAGGCTCAGAATCGAACTTCTGAAAGCCTACAAGAAGAGGTACAAGAAGTCAGGAACGCTAAAATACGGAACATTGAACAAAAGCTTCACGGAACTTGAACTGCAACATTTCCTCAGAAATGTTCCGAACGACAAGTTCAGGCTGCTTTTCAAGTATCAGGCGTATCTTGGTCTTAGGATCGGAGAAGTCACAAAGTTGCACATCAGCAACATCGACTTCGAGAAACGAGAGCTGATACTGACCAGCGAAAAGACAAACAAGTCAGATTCATTGAGAATACCGCACGAACTCTTCCAAGAAACGATAGAGTTCATTCAGAAGAACAAAGAGCAGTTAATAAAGTCAAAAGGTTCTATCTTCTTCAAAGACAACGATAACAATCGCAACGATGTACTTTACATAGACAAAAACTACGTCAGAAAGGTCTTCAGAGAGACGATAATCAAAACAGGTCTCGATTACACTTATGCAGTATCGGATGAAAGTCTATATGGAAGAAAGGCTAGAACGCTGCACAGATTAACAACACACTCACTTAGACACTACGCGATAACTCATTTTGCAAAGGCTACAAATGGCAATGTGGTGCTAACGTGCAGATTTGCAAGGCACTCAGGCCCAGCGATGACAATGCACTACATCAGCAGAAACAACGAAGAGCTTTACAAGAACATAGACAAGGCATTTGATATGGAAGAACTAAACAACCTAAGCAAAAGTTATCGTGGTGCTAAATAGAAGTTATCAGGCTTCAGCGCCAACTCTAAGTAGTTCTTCTGGCGTTACCCGACCAACCTCAAATCCAGTTCCTGGCTTAATTATCCTATTTGCAGCCATGTTTGCTCTGTGGTTTGCAAATCCCTCTGCCTCTTCTGGGAATTTCTTTTCGGCTTGCCTATGAAGTTCATACTCCTCACGCCATCCGCCTCTATAACGCAGTTCTTTTCCAAAACGATAAACGTCCGCAGGTGTCTGACACTTTTCAAGTAGCGTGGCAACTACCTCTTTGTAGGCCTTTGTATCGGGATACATGTCCCTGCCCATCGGTGCGCGTGCGCTTTTTTGTTCCGGCATATTCGCCACATCTGTTGCTGACATAACATCATGTTTATACTATTTAATCATTTCTGTCTCCTTCGCCATTTGTTATACTGCCGTTTTTTGTCGGCCATATTCCACAAGTGTGGCATATCTGAGTCGTCTCGTCCACTGCTCCTTTGCAACCGCGACATTCATACTGCGTTTGCGGACTGGTTATTTTTGGCGGTGACAGGTTAAGTTCAGTGTAAATCCTATAAAGACCAACGTGCATCCCGAACTTATCGGTCCGGTTCCAGAATGTCTTACTGGCGTCGTCCAATTTCGCCATGCCTTTCTTTGCTATATCATTCAGTCTATTGGTTAACTTGTATGTCCATGAGCCATATTGAAGCGGAGCTTTCATTCTGTATACGACGTCGTTTGGCAGTATCCCATACATAGCTCTTCTAAGTGTCAACTTTGTCCAGTCGTAGCCGCGGCTTTTATCCCAGCCTCCAGCTTTTTCATAATGGGCATAATGATCCGAAGGAACCTCTACATCGACGTGCCTAACGTTCTCCTCAACTCTCAGGCTCTTCGCTATCTCAATTATATTCTTTTTGCGATATGGATAATCCATCCGCAGACCCAATCTTGAGCCTATCCTTTTAGACTGGAGGTCTTCAAGCAGCTCCACATTGATTCTGCTTCCCTCGCCTTCAAACAGTTCATCTGCAGGATCCCCTGTCCTTATAGTGGTTATCCCAAGTTCCTTTGCTTTTACCATGCATCCGTAGACAACCATATCGCTCAATATGGCAAGATCGTAGCTTTGCATAGTACGGACTGTCTCTCTGAGCACGGCCATGGCTTGATCTTCGTCCCATTCAATCTGTATAATATTGCTGCTCTTTACACCATCTAGCTCGGCAAGCTTTCTCGCGAATTTTAAATCTGGTGCGCCCTTCATGCCCGCTGTTATAACTGGTATCTCCGGGTCCTGAAGTCGCGCCAAAGCTCCGGAATCAAGCCTTCCAGACAAAAGCAGTGCTGTATTCTGTGGCGCCTCTCGTGCAGCATCTGGCAACCCTCTTCTGACAAGGTCAGAACCTATGGTTGGTTTATCTAATCGTAACTCAGGTCTAAACGAGCTAACCTGTTTCCCCACCATACAGTACTAATATACGGCATTGGAAATATATATGCATTATTATGACCTCTTTTGGTCGGACCTGTCAGTAATCCTCCGTCGAAGTCCAAAAAGCACCAATTTTTGTCGTCGGGCTACTGACAACTAGGCCCTTTCCGCCATTTTGAGCTGTCAGTCAGTAAGGAGCTGTCACTAATCTTCCGTCGGAGTGCGAAAACCCCGTTTTTTGTCGACGGACTAGTGACTACAAGGACTTTCGATGTCACTCCATTTGAGCTGTCACTCACTAAGTGCACTCAATTGTTACTAGGAAGCCATTCCGACTGCACAAAACCTCCGACGGAAGCCAAAAATGATCAGTTTTTATCATCGAGGTTGTGCACACAAGGAAACTGACTGCACAACCGACTGCACTGCACAAACTGCACTCAAACCTTATTGGAATAAGGCAGGCGAGTGCAGTAAAACTCCGACGGGGCTCAAAAATACTTGATTTTTGTCGACGGAACACTGCAGACAAGGAATCGGCTGCAGTTCCGAGTGCAGTGCAGTAATCCTCGCCTGCTTCGCAGGCTCGTCCTGTCGCTTTTGCCCCCACTCAAAAGCGACTCAAGCTTCTTGATGAAACCTCTTCTTAAGAAGTTTCTATGGGTGCCCTTAGACTGCTAGTTGGCTGGCTTAAACGAGCGTTGGCGAGAACGGAACCGCCCCTCACGTTGGTGAGGGCTGCGGTGGAGTAAAGGGCTTAAAAAGTCATATCACTACTTATAAATATTCAAAAAAGAAGGTTATAATGTGAATTTATGGTGGAAAGATTTCGTGCTACGGACCGAGCCATAAAAGAGCTTGACCATGCACTTCTTGCGGTAAGGCATAAGATAGAGATGGGCAAGCTTCTGGACGGGATGAAAATACTTGCGGTGGATAAGGGAGCGCAACCTGAGACTGAAGAATTTGCAGTCAGAAAGAAAGAACTGCTCAGACCGGGAGAATTTGCGTACTCAGGAAAAAATGTTTCTATCACTTATAACGTGCCCGCTCTTCTTCGTGGTGGGCTTCCTGTGCCGGAGCGACTCAGAATAGTGTGGTTTGATGGCGAGCGAACCGTTGTTGAGATTAATGCCAAGCGAAGGCAAGATACGGGCATTTGGGACTATAGAACGGTTGAGGTATCAATGACAAAAGAAGAATTAAGGGATTTTCTAAGGAAAAATGGGATTGAGTATGACGCTCGATAAGGAGAGGCAGCTCGTGAAGGGGAGAGCGCTTCTTGCGAGGATTAGGCACGAACTGCCTCAGGACGTAGCGACCGAGGCCTTAGCTGCCCTGCTCAGGCTCCGCAAAGACCAATGTGATAGACATTCAAGTTCTTTCAATATTTTTTGGGGCGCTTCTTGCCATAGCAGCAATAATCTATAGTGCATGGGAATCAGAAACGTTAAGTAAGCTAAGAAAAACGGGTCATGACAAGTACCTCATCGAGTATCTTATAGTTCCAAGCTATGCCTGTTTTGTGCTCATTATCATGCAACTGATGTATGAAATGGTCTCCCTCCCAACAGCATTTCTTAGCTATTGGCACATCTCAACGGTTTTCAGCATCTTCTCATATGCCATTGGGGGAGTGTTCGTTCTAAGTATGTTGAGAATACTACTTTTTCTTGAACCTGTAATGAAAAAATAAAGTGATTTTTATAGATCGTAATGAGTCTGAGCAGATAGATGATACGCTGATAGACAATATGATGGGTAGCCAGGCGCTGCTAGAGCTCAAGGAGCGTTACAAAGTCAAACCGGAGGACTTTGAAACCAGATTAGATCTATTATGCTATCTAATTGCCTTGCAGATTACAGCCACCGACAAAGACTTCTTCATGCCAATTTCCGGTAAGCCACAGATGGGAAAATCCACACTTGCAATACAAACAGCAATCAAGACAATCGAATTCTTGCAGAAAGAATTTAACGTGAACATACCTCAATTCGACTTTAAAAATGATATAAAGTATCCGCCAATGTCTGAAGATGCAGTGCTCAAGATAATGGACATTGAAAAGCCACCCATAATGATGTTTGATAGGGTGGTATTCAGCGACGAAACACTAAGAGGTATAGGGTTCGAAGAGGGTGAAGTAGAGGAGATAAGAGAAGGAACGTGCGTATATTTTTCCAATATGAAGACAAGGGTAAAAGGATACAACAAATTCGAGGGAGAAGTCAGTGCAGTCCTGCAAAAGGCGTTTATTTATGATATACTCTTCACGAATCCAAGAATGGCAGGAAAGGAGTATAAGGAGTATTGCGACATTCTGATAAATTTCTTTGACTCCTGCGTAATCTCACAATGCAAAGAATGCAACATCAAAGATCCAGAAAGGCTTAGAAAGGCCACGATAGTGGATGGCCTCATTCAGCTAAAAACTTCTGTAAATCGAGCAAGAGCTAGAAGTGTAAAGCTTTTCATGGTTAATTCTGTCAAGATTTTCAAGGAGTATAGCTTCCTAGAAGAAGTGAACATATACCCTCTGCTGATAGTAAATCAGAAAGAGCCCTTTCTCGATTATGAGTCATTAAAAGGGTTATACCCTGAGCTAAATAAATTGGATTTTATACCTATCATCCTCACCTTGGACGATTTAAAGTTCTTGGTTTCAGAATTAGATACACCAAGTGATCTGTTCGTCTATTTCAAAAAGAGAGAGGAGATGATAAAAGCCGGGAAACTTTTATTCCAAGACGAAATCGAATTGCTTTCCTATTACCTGCTAAATATGAAGAGTTTCGAGCCAGAGCTCGTTGGAACGCGGTCTGGTATCTTAACAGGGTTTTACGAAGAGTACAAGAAAGGTAGATATTCAGAATTGTTCATCAAGAAGAGGGAATTGGATAAAGTGAGCTATTGGGTGGATGATGTTATAAAAGGTGCAACTATGCTTTCGCATTCACAACCCGATTATCTCAAAGGCCTCGAGGAGGTTTTAAAACTGAATAGGGTTCAGCGTCGTCATCTAGCAGGAAGGGCTGAGGAAAAACGCAAAAAGGCAATTGAAAGGAAAGGCGATGCATGGGGAATGGCAATTTATCCGGAGAAGCCTGATATTGGTTTTGTTCTGTATTTTACCCCAGAATTTACTGAAGAAACGTATCCGTACTTTAATTCTATGTGCGCTTGCGCAGAATACAAAGCAAATGTAAAAAAGATTGTTGGTTTAGCTGAAACCACATCTGAAGACAAACCAAAATTTCGAATGGAAATCTACTTTGAAAAATATGAAAATGCACCTCCTCCTACACCTGAAGAAGAAGATGCCCTGAAGCGTTTATGTGAGGGGTTTTGGGGTGAGGTCAGCAATAGCTCATACGGAGAGTTTTCCTAGCTTATAAGAGGAGAGGCACGGCTAATCCGGACTCCGATGGGGTGGATGCTTTGAATTAGTCCCAAAGCCCCATCGCCGCAGAGGTGGGGTCACCCGCGGCAATGCATCAGAGTTTTCCGTCGCCGTGTCTCCATCCCTTCCTGATCCTTCTCACCCTGAAAATGAGCAGCTGGTTCGGATTCGTTATCTGAGGCCTCTCAACCTGTTCCTGCTCCTGCTGCTTCCTGAGGAACACGCTCAACGCATCCTGCACTTCCGTGGTCATTTTGTACGTGTTCCCACCTCGAACTTCGTGCATTTGCCTCTGCAACCCGAACCTCCCGGTTCTTCATACCTGCAGCCCCTCTCATCGTGCCATTTCCTCAAATGGCCGCAGCTTGGATTCGCGCACTGTTCCCAATCGCCGTTCATGCCTTCACCACAGAGCCGTAATCCTTGCTTATCAGCCCTGCGACATACGCCCTGGCGTCCCGTGGCTCCTTTTCAGGAAAGAACCTTACCTTTGCGGCATAGCCGCTCCCATGGCCAGCAAGGAATATCTCCTGAACCAGCCTCAAGGCTATCAGCCTGTCCGCAAGCTCGTCCATGCTCACCGTGCCCTTCGGATCCACGAAGAGAAGCCTGTGCAGCTTAGCCTTCTTCGCTCCGCTAACCCTTTTGTTTTTCCTATTCACCCAATTCACCCTGTTTTATCGTCTTACTGTCTCGTAATCATCCTTAAGGCAGACGAACGCCGCCTTGTAATCCTCCTTCCATCTCAGCCTCAGCAACCTGCCGCACCTCGGGCATCTCACTTAACCGCCCGCTTACTCCTTCTGTATGACGACCTGCAGCCTGCTGTTGGAGAATTTCATCATGCTCCTTATGTAGTCCGCGACCTCGCTCTCCCTGCAGTACGCCTTCCCCTGCATCACTCCGTCGTCGCTCCACACTACCACGTTCCTGCCTTTCAAAAGCAGGCCCAATGCGTTCGCCATCCCATTCATTTTTTCACCCAATGATCGAAACAGGGTGCCGGCAGAAGAAGCCCTTTTTGGTGGGACCTTCCGGTAGAGAACCGAAGAAATATCTTTGCTTCCATCTGCCACCCAATCACCCTTGAGTAGTATTACGGCATTTCCAATATAAATAGGCTTTGAAAATTTACAGGTTTGCGGCAAAAGATTGTTATAATGCATTTATACCGTCGAACGCGATGTGTCGATTTCGGTTGTCCATTTAAGTGTTCTATACTCGTTCTTTATGTCCACGCTCCTTATCGGGAGCCTTCCAAGAAGGAGTTTGCCTATTTCCCCTTCGGAACGTTTCGCTCCGTGCTTCGCATACATTTCCTTGTGGTAGTCAAGTCCGCATCTGTGCGCAGCGGCCTTACTATCGAAAGCGGACATGATGAATAGAGTGTGGCTGCCTATCAGGGTTGTCGAGAGAAGATACCTGCTTATAAGGGGATTTGCTTCATCAAACTTGATTGCCTGCCTTGCCATAGCCGAACTTGCCTCGAATCCTTTAGTCGGGGTATAATCGTCGAATAACGTCATGAATGAGACTCCCTCAACAAGATCCATCGAGACTGTAGTGCGTTTTATGTAGCCTGCCTTCATAAGCTTATCGAAATTATATTTGACTGTATTGAAGTGCATGCCAAGCATTTTCGAAAGTTGCTGGAAGTTTAGCCTCGCATTTCCGTTTAGGCGAATGAGCATCATCTTTGAATTATCGTCTAGTTTAGATTTCATTATAGTCTCATTCCTCAAAGGAAAAAAGCCAAGGTGGCGGTGTGCCACCTCTGATGTGTGCCATGTGGCACCATATTCAGAGAGTTCTACCAGCATGGCCATATTCCAATGTACGTATTCGTCTTCTGAGAAGGCGTTCGCGTATATAACAAGGTCATAGTCTCCATTAACAGTAAAGGCCACTTGTGGTATGTATGATTGCGAAAGCGCTGCGCTCAGCTTCTCAAGGTCGAGCTTCTTCTTGAATTTCACTTCTATAAGGTGCGGGTGGTTCAGTCCAAGTTCCGGTTCATTTATCTCCACAGTATACTTCATGCCAAACTGCGTTTCGAGTCTGTTGATTCTATCCTTTACTGTAGTCCTTGAAACGTGTAATTTCCTTGCAATCTCAGCAACAGGCATACGAGAATTCTCTGAAAGCAACCTGACTATCCTTCTCGTAAGCAGAGCATATTTTTTATTAAAGTCGCTCTCAATATCGTACTCATGATTCATGCAGCTCTATTGAAGCTAAAATCTATAAAATGCATAGTAACAGAAAGTTACTCAAATATTGTAGAAAAATGAAGGGTTTAAATTGGGCATTTCCCTCATTGGTTTTGATGGACATAAAAAAGAAGGCATACATAATGATAACGCTAGCACTGATAGGCGGCGCGCTGTTCCCGATAGTACTCAAGGTGGCCGTGGACGGCGGAGTGAACATATACTCGTTCCTCTTTTTCGCCTATTTAATTGCTACGGTAGCCTCATTCCTCCTAGTAGTTGCTACAGGGAAACTTTCAAAATTAAAACGCTATGTTGCCAATCCAAAAGAATGCATAATCATTGCAATATCTGGCTTCGCTTTCGCCGGCCTGATATATTACGGCATAATATATTCAGAGCAATTCATCAGCGCAACACTCGCAACAGTAGTATACAGGCTGCAACCGCTTTTGATGTTGCCATTTATCCCTCTCTTGTTAAGAGAACGGATAACTAAAATGCAGGTGGTTGCATTGTCTCTCGGCGTCATCGGCATTTATATCGCGGTTACCGGTGGCAACCCATTCGCATTTGCTCTAGGTGCCAATTCAACTATAGTGTTGAGCCTGCTCGCTATCGTACTCATATCCACTTTAGCAATGGTCTTTTTCAAGCGACACACGACAGACATGGAATGCACGATGTTCATAATAAATTCGATGTCTCTACCAGTCGCGTTCCTGCTATTTTTGTATAGCGGCGCGCATATACCAACGTTAACGCCAAGCACGATTGCAGCCCTTCTTTATATGGGGATACCGATGATGACATTTGTCACTTACTTCTATTTCAGGGCGTTCAGAACGTTGAAAACCACAGTTGTTTCGAATTATTACTGCCTCTCTCCGTTCATAACCGCAAGTGTAGCTGCTGTGCTGCTGAGTGAAACTATACAACCTTACTATCTAGTAATAGCTGCCATGGTTGGAGTTGGCATACTGATTCAGAGTTTTGACAAGAAAGGCGGAACCTATGTTCCCATGAACAAAAGTCAGGCCAAAAGCGACCTCCCGATATTTGATGTCACGAGTGCATTTCTTAATACAAAGAGCGAGGCAATAGAATCAACTATGAAGGGAAGCGGAAGAGTTTTAGCTGTGAAGCTTAGCCGTAAAGTACATGAAAAGTTGAAAGCCACTGGCAGCTATGATACTGCTGGACAGGGTAAAAAGATATTCTTCTATACACATTCGGACAGAGACCTTGTAAGTAATGAAGAGCGCAGATTCTTATCAGAGATAATGGGCACCGGCAATGATGAAACTGTTCTAATGTGCGCGGGGCGACCAGAAGAGAGTGAACAGTTCTTTGACACAATCGGCGCATCGCAGCGTAATTCGGATAGTTCTTAAGCTTTTATTACAATAGTAATTTATGCAAGGCAGAACCTACAAGTCAGCGGGCTTGCTGCAAACAAAATTGAGGTTAAGGCCAACCTAGACATGCTGTTCTTGATTGAACGTGAAATTGCAAAGGCAACACCGACACTTCTCCAACTCGGTACAAAGGAAAAACTTCTTGAATTTCTTACCAGCGAGCCGGAGTCGCACACTTGGCTGTGGACTAACAAAAATGGCGCAAATGTTGGTTATCTCACGCTCATAGATAAAGAGGAACATGGAGAATTAGAGGTACTCGCAATCCGCATTCTTCCAGGTCACCAGAAGAGTGGATACGGGAAGGAAATGATGGCCTTTGCCGAAAAGATTGCGAAGAAAAAGGGTAGAGCTAAGGTTACGCTAGTGACTAACATCAAAAACACGATAGCGATAGGTTTCTATAAGGGCCTTGGCTACAAAGTCGTCAAGGAAATAGCCAACTATTTTGGCGATGGCGAGAACCGGTATCTTCTTGTGAAGGAGATTTAAACAAATTCTACAACACGCTCAAATGGACTCTGGAGCCCGGAGAAGGGTAAGGTGAATCAGCAAAGCGAAGGCGCCATGACGAGGTCCGAAGGACTGAGAACGGCGCCGAGCTACATGTCTTCAAACATTTTCATTAGCGCCCTCCTTGTTGGAGTGTCAATCTCTTCCGGAGCCATTTCTATGTACCTCTTGGCGTTCTTCAGCCTATCCTCAAGAGATTTCACGTAAGCCACCGCTTCTTCAGGCGTAATGATCCGCTCCGATCCGTCCGGTGCTTTTGGCGACAACTTTGTCCACACGACGCCATCGAGCCCCTTTTTTTCGCACCAGCTGGCTATGGCCTGCTCCGTGGCATCGCTTCCCTTCTCCCCCTTCTTTAAAGCACCTATGTTCTTCTCAGGGGTTGGTCCCTCCCTTTTTGCTAAGTCTGCTTTGGCTTCGCCCAGTGTCCTACACCCGCTATAAGCCCATCGCGTAGGTTGGGGCTTCAACTCCGGCGCTATCACGAGCGTTAGCCTCCCATCCTGCGACACTCGTGCGAACTCCACGGGCAACTTGGGCCCGTCCTTATGCCATTCCCCATCTGCAAGCTTAAGCTCGCGCGGATCCCACACAAGCGAGCCAAAGCCTATCACTGCAATTTTGGCCATAGTGCTATTCAGGTGGCCGAATTCTTATTCTTTCGCAAGCCGGAGCCGCAGGCACGAGACACCAAAGGCGTCGAGCTGCGGCGGAGCTCAATGCTTGGTCAGAAAGCCGTAGCGCCCGATCGCGCGACGAAGGAGCGCAAAGGAGGGCGCGGAGGCACAGCATATTTTCACGGTCTTCGGGCGCCGTTCGCCTGCTTCGCAGTCGTTGCTGGCACCCTCAGCCCAATACTAACGCTCGCTCCTCGCCCGTTCTCGTTCTAAAGAACTCGTCAGGGGCTCGTCGCTCGCTAGGGTCCGCATTCCTTGAGAAGTGCTATGCATTCTTTTCTCATGAAGTCCTGTTTTAGCTCTATTTTCGTGATTTTTGAAATTTCGCCTATAACATGCCGATTCTTCGCGATTTCGTTGCGCCCCCAGCGCATCGCGTCTGAGCTCCGTGCTCCCCACACAATCTTTTTAACTCTGGAATAATAGCAAGCCATAAGGCACATTGGGCAGGGCTCTGTTGTGCATACCACCACACAGCCGTCAAGATGTGTACTCCTGAACTTTTTGCACGCGCTCCTTATTGCTTCCACTTCGGCATGCGCAGATGGATCGTTTAGGCGGTGAACGTGGTTGGTTTCGCAGCTCACCAGTTTGCCCTTCTTAATTACGCAAGCTCCACGCGTGCTTCCTGCCGCTCTGGCTTTGTCAAGCGCAAGCAACATAAATTTCTTATAGTCCATGAGAAGAGATGACAAGAAATCTATAAAAGATAGTGCCCAGAATCAACGTTTCGGCGGTTCCCGCTGCTCGACTCGCCCAGTAGCTTACGCCTCCCGGCTCGCTCGCAGCGACCGCCTTGCTGCTGCAGTAAATTTACGCTGTCAAACCGAAGATAACCTCTCAAGAAGACTTTTATGGAGTTTCTTAATCTCCACTTTGGAATCGTTATTTGAAACGTACCATGTCATATCCTTGAACGTCTGGAAAATGCCGAGCATTTTAAGCCTGTATAGCTCTTTCTCGGTAAGACTATCCATGTCGTAGCCATGCACTACCCCCTCATTAAAGCCCTTTCCTCTCTCAACCATAGAATATGAAACGTCATACATGGGATCTCCGGCAATCACGTAGTATGAAGGATCGATTATGAAGAATCTGCCTGATCTTTTTGCATAAAGAAGATTTTGACTATAGAGGTCGCCGTGCAGCAGTCTTGCGCTCTTGACCTCCAATTCTTTGTTATAGACTGTGATGTTGTCGATTAGTTCTATCTGCCTTGGTTTCAACACCCTCAAAGCGGCTTTATCATCTATGATTAAACCTCTAATGTACCTGAGCGTTTCAATCCATGTCTTATTGCTCCATTTATTATGTTGACTTAAGCTACCAAATCCGTCAACATGCCTCTTGTGCAATCTCCTTAATGCTTTCCCCGTAAAGATCCCAGCACGATATTGAAGCGCTCTGGAGTCCCAGCTCGGTGGTTTCCCATCTATATAGCTGGAAATCATGTATTTGTACGGTATAAACCTTTTGGATAAATCATACGTTACCAGCTTAGGGGTGGTTACCTTTGCCTTCTCTGCTTCTTTATACCAATAAACCTCATTTTGCAAGTGGTCATCGACAGATATCTTTATAACGCGCTTTGTGTTTCCTTTCGCGGCCAGCAGTACTATGTTTACGTAACCGCCTTTCAATGGTCTTAATCTGGCGCCCCTAAGGCCGTTAAGGTCCAGTATCTTATCGGTGATTGCGGCGTAATCTTTCATTATCGCTGTTTTCTTCTGTTCCCATTTCGATGTCATAGCCTTATTTCACAGGACGAATATAAGAACTATTAACATGTCCACATCTGTTGACGCTCGCTCGCAGCGACCGCCTCATGATGTGACAATCACTTTTTATTTCTACCGAGACAATACAACTCATGAAACTAAATTCGAACTCGATTCTGGGCTTTCTAAACGGCATCGAGGGCTGGGCAGACCCTGATGCAAAGGAATCCACCCCTAGGCCTGGCTTAAAGGTTATCACGATAAAGAAGGGAAATTGGACGTACATGGATCAATATGCCGGAGGGGAGCCATTTCAAGGGCTTGAAATCGTCTGGCTGAAGAAGGTGCCTGTGTGGTCGATGTCTTATAGGGGGTTCTGGAACGAAGGCAGTGATTACAAAATCATGCTAAAGTTCGTCAAGAAAGCTTTGCAAAAACCTCCTAAAAACGCGCCGTGGCGAGGCCCGAAGCGCTTCACGATCAAAGATATTCCAGATTGGGGATACACTAACAAGTGGCAAGGAACAATCAAGGAGTTCAACGGCTTGGAAAAGATACTATTCAGAGGAAAAGTGAAAGGCTGGACTGTCTATCAAGGCGGCATTGTCAATAAGAAGCACATTAATCTCTAACATAAATCAACTCCACATCGGTCGAGATGAAGTCCACCCGAAGTGAAGTATATCAATTGCTATCAATTGATATTAAATGATATCGAAAGAGAACTCACCTAAAATAGAGGTGCTCGAGGGGAGCAAATCAGATTTTCGACTACAAATCAATGACAAAATTGTGTATCGCATGCAAATAAATGAAATAATATATGGAAGTTTTGAAATAAACGAGCCAGTAATATTGGAACTTCTAAATTCAAAAGCTGTGCAAAGGGTCAAGAGAGTATCCCATATAGGGCATCCGCTTGGGATGGTACCAAAAAATGCCCACTATTTCACAAGATATGACCATTGTTTTGGAGTCATGCTGCTGCTTAGAAAATTAGGCGCAGGTCTTGAGGAGCAGATTGCCGGCCTTCTCCACGATATCTCACACACCGCTTTCTCCCATGTCGCAGATCATCTGTTTGCAGATCCCACCGTACAGAATTATCAGGATAAAGTTCATCTTGAATATCTAATGAAAACAGACATAGCAGGCATATTGGAAAAATACAAAGTTAACCTGAAAAAGATAGCGCATTTAGAGAGTTTTACAATGCTGGAAAACGAACTTCCAGATATATGTGCCGATCGGCTTGACTACACCTTCCGTGAATATTATTGGGCAGACCCAGAAGCAGTTGGTTACTGCCTCAGCAATCTTATTGTGTATAATGGTGAGATAGCATTCAAAGACAAACCATCGGCTCTTAAATTCGCCGAAGGTTACTTAAAATGTAATAGGGAATCGTGGATGTATCCAGAATATATTCTAAGATATATACTTTTGGCCGATGCGATAAGACTTGGGCTCGATAAAAATTCCTTAAAAAAAGAGGACATAACTTTCGGGGACGATGAGACTGCCATTGCGAAACTCAGAAGCATGAATGATCCAAAGGTGAATAAAATATTGAATGCACTTTCATCTGATATAAAATTTGAGTTAAATGATAAAAAAGAAGGTGTTCAACTTCTAACTAAGTTTAGATATGTAGACCCAAAGTTTATCTCAGGCAATGAACTTGTTAGGCTGAGCAGCGTAGACGCAACTTATAAGGCAAAGATAGACGAAGAAAAGAGATTCTATTCAAAGCCGATGTATGCTAAAGTTGAACTTTAGAAAAAACAAATGCTTATAAATATCTCAGTTTATGTACGTTAGAACAAGTTCATTCATTGCTCCAGTCTGAGGGGAGCATCACTATGTTTTTGTCGTAGGGAGGCATTTTCAATAAAGGTTATGTTCTCGAAAAAGATATGCCCGTGATAATAGGGGTGCACCATTTCTCTTATCAAATTGAAAGAGCATGTGCCTTTATATGTGGAGTATCCACACTGGCGGTCCTAACGCTAGAAACAATGTCTAACATCTTTGTTACTGCTTCTGGCATGTTTATTTCCTCAAGTTCTGCAGCCCTAAATTTACTTCTCTGGATAATATACTCATCAGCAAAAGACCTGCTCATAAAAATAACACCACTAAAGTCAAGTACAAATTTTTCTTTATTCAGCTTTTTTAAATAGATAAAGAGATCTCTTGCAGCGTTCCTAGTAACTAAATCTTTAGCGATAGCACTCTTCACAACAATCTTCTTACTTGATGTACTCATAAACATCGGTCTTTGGCATAGGCAATGGTATGCGCATTCCTATTAATGTTCCGTCCAGGCCGTCCTTCTTATCTAAACTATAGAGTTTCTCATTATTATTCTTTTCTTTTAGGTACGCCGAGCTGCCTGACACTATCAGAGCAGTTCCTTCAAGTGCGTCTGTCAGGACGCTAAGAAAGGTCGGCAACCCGTGCCCTCTGGTGTCTTCAGGCTTGGTGGAGAAACCTCCAACCGCTTTCCTCAGGGCTTCTGCATCCTCTACCTGTCCGTATTTTCCGCTCTTCCTGAAGCTTCCTGGTATAGTAATGCCATTATCGAAGATTGCCACCTCAACGACATGGAGCTTTTCATACCGTTGTGCCATAAACGAAGCAGAAGCACAAAAGGAGTGCTGGTCTATGTTGTCAAGAAGTTCTCCAACTGCCGTCTTTACAGCAGTTTTCTCATTTATTGTCATATCTTTGGAAATCATATCGCAGATGATCTCGCTATGTGTCTGGTCAAACTTGCTGGCTTTCATTATTGGTATGTAAGAGCCACCTTTGGTATGCGGCTTCGCTTCGTTCTCAAGGATTGTTGTAACATAGTTTCTCACGTTTGTGTCCTTGGGCACCATATATTTCGTCTTTTCAAGTCCGCTTAGGAAGTCTCCAAGCGGCAGGAGCGTAGTAGGGCAGAACCAAGTAGCTGCACTTAAGTCAATGGTGCCTTTTTCTCCGTAAGTGTTCCTGTACTTACAAAAGTCCACATAACACTCAAGCAAAACTGGAAGGTTCAAGATTATCAAGACATTTCGGCATTTAACTTTTAAATAGCCTCTTCTGCTATCGCCTCCCGGCCCGCTCGCGGCGACCGCCCCAGCATGCATTAAATATCTGATAGGTAATCACTCTAATTCATGGAAGCTAGAAAACCAACACTCAAGACGTGGAACGATATTGCAGTGTGGTACAATAAGCAAAGGGCAACTTCCCCTTCAGCACAAACAGAGGCTCCATTAGTACTGGAAAGGCTCGGCGATGTGAGAGGAAAGTTGATACTTGATGCAGGTTCTGCAGGTGGTTACTACACATTCCTGTTTGAAAGACTAGGAGCAAGAGTTGTTGCGATAGATTCGGCTCCACATATGATAGAGCATATGGAACGCGAGCAGACAAAAGCGGGTATACCTAAAGATAAGATTAGATCTTTGCTATGCGACGTTGCGGATTGCGAAAAATTAGGCCTGCTGCCAGAAAGTTTTGATGCCGTCTTATGCGCATCTCTGCTAAATGACATACCAGATGTACATATAGCAAAATCTCTCAGTGCGCTCAACAGAATGCTTAAGTCGAATGGAATAATTGTTGTAACTTTGCCACATCCGTTAAAAAGCTCGAAGGAAGAGCGGAACTCCAATGACCATGTTATTAAGGACTATGTCACTCATAGAAAAAAGCTCTCTAAATGGAAGGATCACACTAAACCGGACGATCCGCCGATGCTGGTTGAATATGAGCATAGACCGGTGAGCTTTTACATAAACGAACTTATATCTGCCGGTTTCAAGATTGTCAATGTGGTAGAGCCCACGTTAAATACTGAAATAACTCCAAGATCGGAACTCGACAGGGAACTGATAGCGAGGAGTTCCACAGGGATACCTGCGATTTTAGTAATCAAGGCTGTGAAAGAATCCGGTATATAACTTCACATCAGTCAAGGTGAAGCCCATCCGAAGTGAAACATATCAATTGCTATCAATTGATATCGAGAGAGAACTCACCTAAAATAGATGTGGACAAGCGGAGTGCACTGTAGCACCAGCTAGGAACCCTGCGTTCAAGGTCTTATAAGTCGGAAGGTTTAAAAGTTGTCAGGTTCCTAATTCTTTCACTGTGCATAGTTATGCCAGATAATATGTTGATACCTGCCCCTAGTGGGGCGAATGCAGGGAAAGATGTCCCTTCAAAAACGGCGATGTGGTTGATTTGAAAAGAGGAAAGGGAACGGAAACTGTCGGGGAAGGAGCGGCAAGCGCAGCGGAAAGCAATTTGGGAAAGCTGAGCGAAGACAATATAAAACTGGTGGAGCAGTTCGGGGCTGGCAGGCTCAGCGATCTTGCAGAAGTGCCGGACTTCTACACCTTCAGGAACGGCCTCATGTTTTCGCACAGGGATTTTGATTCATTCTACGAAAAATTGAAGCGCGGGGATAAGTGCTCAATAGTCTCGGGATTCAACGCAAGCGGGACGCCGCACATGGGCCACGTTTCGGTGTTCGACACCAACTTATTCTTCCAGAAGCAGTTTGGCGTGCAGATGTTCATACCAATATCGGACGACGAAAGTTATGTTTCGCTTAAGGTGAAAACGCAGGAGGAAGGTCTCAGGAACTCACTCTTTTTGGCGAGGACAATAGTCGCATTCGGCTTTGATATGAGCAAAACAAGATTGATAATAGACCAGCTTTACACTAATATCTACAACCTTGCGATCAGGCTGTCAAGAGGCCTGAACAGGTCGGAGATAAAGGACGTTTATGGATATACTGAGAGTAACAACATAGGTATACAGTTCTATCCTGTCGTGCAGGCGGCGCACATACTGTTGCCGCAGACCTATGGGATACCAAATGTTCTTGTTCCAATAGGGCCCGATGAGGACGCGCACCTCAGGGTCTGTAGGGGGCTTGCAGAAAAATTCGGTTTCCAGAAACCGGCAGTAGTGCACTCGGTCTTCATGCCTGGGCTTGACGGCAACAAGATGTCAAAGTCGCGCGGTAATGCAATCTTCTTCCTTGACGCTGAAAAGGAAATAAAGAAGGCGGTTATGTCAGCGTTCAGCGGCGGGAAAACATCGGTCGAAGAGCACAGGAAGCACGGCGGCAACCCCGATATCGATGTCGCATTCTTCTATCTGAAGAGCTATTTCCTTACTCCGGATGAGTCAGCGGCGCTAGCCGCAGATTACAGAAGTGGAAAGGTGCTAAGTGGGGAAATGAAGAAGATGCTGCTCGAGAGGGTCATGGCAAGGATAGATGCATTCAGGCAAGCGTACGACAAGGTTACGCCTAAAGACCTGGAAAAGGTTATCCTAACAAATGATGAAGTCGATCTTGCTTCGATACTTGAAAAACACGGTGTCTTCAGCCATTGACCGCATACTTATTTATATTTCGCACCTTACTTATTAGCTGATGGAGAACTACGATTGGCTAAAGCAGGAATTCAGGGTTTACCTGAATCCGGTCTATTACTAGAGCATATTGCCACGCTATCTTTTCAATGGGAAGTTGGATGAGGAAATAGCCGAAGACCTCTCCGAACAGTAGGAAAGTGCAGATTGCATATGGCGCAGCGATGGCACTCATGCTTCTTGCACTGGAATATCTAAGAGTGGCGTATCCAATCCTTGTAGTGCTCCTTATCGGGAACATAGTCTACCTTCTATATAGGAGCATTGGAAAGAGGTAATCCCAAATCAGGATCTTCCGAACCAATCCGCTAAGATATAAATACCTTCCAGCTAATGATGATATCGTAAGATAAAGTGGTATGATGGACATAAGTGCAATAATATTCGACCCGCTGAAGGCGCTTCTTTCGAAGCCCTCGCTCCTGCTTCCTATGATAATGTTCATTCTCGTTTTCACGTTCGTGCTTGTAGGATTGGTCTTCGGTTCAGTCCAGAATCCAGCCATTGGACTCCCGGTGCATGTTCCTGTGTCAACTGGCGGTCTTAGCACAATCGTACTTGTCTTGGCGCTGATTGTGATAATAGCCGCTTTGCTCATAGTGCCGCTGCTGAACGGGATCTACATCGTGCTTTCGAGCCAGCTTAGGACCGGAAAGCAGCTCTCCCTTAATGCAGCGATCGCCAGGTCAAAGCAGAAGTACATGTCGCTGCTCGGAGCCGATTTCCTTGCCGGGTTGATAGAGATTGCGGTCATCGGCGGGCTCTATGCAATAGGTTATGGCATACTGCTGCTCTCCCTAGGCATCCTGGGCATCCTGCTTTTATTGATAGTCGTGCTGCTCATGATAGCAGCGCTCTTCACCCTTACAATAATATTTTTCCAGATAAATGCAGTCATAATAATCGAGGACAAAAGAGCGGTAGAGGGCATCAAGAGGAGCATAGAGATAGGCAAGAAGAACCCCTGGTCTATAATCGGGACCGTTCTACTATTGATAGTGCTGGATTTTGTCCTTTCCCTGGTTCTTGGGTTCATAGTTGAAATACTGTCCCTTCCATTCATGCTTGCAGGCGTACTCGCAGTTATGGTTATTTACCTCATACTGACCGGAATAATTGACGGCGTACTCGCAGCCTGGTTTGCGATGGTGCCCGGAACTTTCTATTATTCGTATGTTGCAAAGCAGCCAGCTGCACCTGCAGCAGCGCCTGCTGCTGCCAAAACACCGCCATCCGCTGCGGCGAAACCACAGACGCCGGCTACTCCCCAGAAGAAATAGGTTCTTCCGCTCCCAATCAATGGCGGCGGCTTTGATTGCAGCTCAAGTCCTGCACTTGCGCCGTCAGGCGAACCTGCTGGTAAACTATATATATTATTTTGGAAATGAGATATCTATGCAATCAAAGTCAGCGCAACCAAATGGCAAGTTTACTGAATTGAGGCAGGAGACTGAAGGCGGAGCACGATTCCTGGTCACGCAGCTAAGGAGTGAATACAGCCTTGATGTCCGCGAGGCGCTTTCTCCTTTATTGGGAAGTGCCATTCTCTGGAAGGACTCTTTGTGGTTATCTACCTCATGGAGGGATAAGAAATGGAGGTTTGAGGCAAACGCCGGTGGTGTGTCAATAACGCTGTACGTCTACGACACGACAAACGGCATTACGATCAGGAGCATGGACCTCTCCAAGGAGGAATATGGCGTGGAAAAAGCTACCAGAAACGCGATCTATGAGATGACTGGGATAATGGAGCAGCTGACGATACCAAGATTCTTAGTTGATGCATTGGAACGCATAGGTGGGCTTCTTAACAGGCTTATAAGCCGGCCTGCAGAGACGCTGCCGGACTCAAGAGCAACGGCAGAAGATAAGGTCATGCGAACAGCTGGCAATCCCAAGGCGATCATCCAGAAGAAATAAGATTCTCCCAGTTCTCGCTGTATTCCTTGTACTTCCTATCGAACTCCTCTTTTGTCGATGGCTGCAGGCTGAGCTCCGCAAACCTCTCCTTGAGCGTGACCAGGGCTCTGTCCTTTTCGGCTTCGTTGGACTTCTTCTCCAGCTCCAGTATGTATCCGTAGCCTTTTGTGTAATCGAGCATCACACTGACTCCCTTCCATTCGAACTCCTTCCTTTTCCTTATCCACTTTATGTGCGTCTTGTAGCCCAGCGCCTTGAAAAGCCTCTCTAACTCTGGGAAGTCCTCCCTTCCCACCCTGACCTCTATCTCCTGCCTCTGCTCATCATGGAGCTTGCCGGCCTTGTACCACACCTTTGAGTGCGTCGTACTCTGCTGTATCCTGAGAGCGCCCTGCTCGTCAAGATAATGCGTCTCCTGCTCCTCCTCGGCTACCTCCCTTCCCTCTCTGGAGAAGAATGCGAGAAGCTCGTTGTATTTTTCCTTTGTCAAGAAGCATCTGAGCTCGACTTCGATGTCCATGCTATTGATTGCAAGGAAAAATATAAATCCCTAAGCTGTGCAGCCTGCCATTTGCCTGGCAGGCAGTGCGCAACAGTTAGGAAATCAATGATATGCACAGGGCTTGATGGTGGGGGTACCGCGCATTGGCGGCCCCGTGCACTTTGACCGCGATGCGTATCAACAGCGTTCAGCCGCCCCCTCGGTGGCTGCCGCCATTCTCTCCGCCGCTACCTTCTCCGATTCCAATTCCAATCCCGGCGGTTCCGTTCGCGCTGCTGTTTATTATGCCAGTCGTGCTGCTGTTTATAATCCCGGTAATGCTGCCCCCTTCGCCATTCCCGCTGCCTTCTCCCTTTCCGGAGTGGAAGACTCCGCTTGCATTTGCTGCGATTATGCTTCCAAGATCGCCAGCCTCTATCTCGCCAGATGCCTGGCAGGATACCGAGCCGTTGACCGCAGTGCAGTTCATGGATTCGTTGTGGTGCATTGGCCCTACGACTTTAACCGTCTCGTTTTCGCTTATGTTGAACCCAGAGGTAATTGCTGTCATATTTGTCTCGTTAGTGATTACGATTAGGTGGTCACGCGTCCTGATGGCGATCGGAATATCCTGGGAGGCTATATGCGGGTTGCTTATTATAACCGCGTTGACGTCGCCATTGTGCATAGACCTTGAGCCATTCTCGCTTTCAGTCTCGTTCTCCACACTGAGGTTTGCATTCATCGGAACTGGCACTCCAGCCTGCATGTTTCCATGATCGTCCATGCCGACCTGTTCGTGTATGGCAAGCCTTCCGGGTTTGTGCACCACAAGCGTTCCGTTTGTGCTCACATTTAGCTCTGCTCCCTGGCGTCCATTCAGGCTGATTACCGGCAACAGTATTACCTTCCCGTTTCCTGTTATGTGTATCGACTTGCTCAGGTTGAAGTCAAGGTTTATCCAGTTGACAGTATTCGAGCCGGTGGTATTTGAGCTGTTCGTGCTGTTGACCACGGTGTTTGAAGCGCTTCCTATATCAAACTTCCCGAATATCTTGAGTTCACCGCTCGGCAGGAACACTGGCTCGGTCTGATTGTTCACAACCGCTGTTGCGTTTGATACCGTAAGCGTTATCTCGTCATAAGTCCCAGCCGACAGGTTTGCTCCGGATAGGACTCCAGCGACATTCCTTAGCTGCACCAGATCAAAGCTCTTAGGCGTATTGCTGCTGAAGACCATATACCACTTGCCGGTGGTCATGCTGTGCACGTACGCAGAGCTCACGCTGATGTCGACTGCACTAATCGAGGAAATCGCCGGTGCGTCCGACAGGCTGAATACAGTCACTCCCTGCGGCACGCTTCCAGGCGCTAGTACCTGCTGTGCATCTACCGCGCTTGTCAGTGCTGTCCCGCTGCCTGTCCCAAGTAGGACAAATGTGGCAACGGCCAACACTGCTATTATAGGCACTACCTTAAAGATTGGATTTGACATGAGATTACCCTCTGACCTTCTTACTGCAGCCGTCCCGTTGAATTCAGGGTTGGCCTCGTAATATTTCCACTTAAGTATGAAAGGATTATTGACCTGCCTTATCGCGCCTGCGTCGAGAAGCTCCCTTAGGTGCTGGTTTATTGTAGACGGAGCCAGCCCAAGCCTGTCTGAAAGCTCGGTAAGAGTCATCTTGCGCGATGATAACATGTCCAAGATGCGCTTCTTCGTATCCCATATCCTGCTCATGAATATTACTCTGTAGCACATGTTTAAATAGCCTTTCCAACATTTCGGTTTTGAAGAATATTTAAAAAAGAGATAGAGAGAGACAATCAAGTTCTTAATGAAAGGAATGGTCTAAATCGTCGTAATCAAACCGAATTGTTGATAGTAAAGTATTTATATTTATACTGCATAATAATATCATATACTTTACTACAAGATGATGCGATGTATATATTCGGAAAGACCGGGAAGCGCGTAGAAAGGGCGGGAAAGGCAGGCAAATTGAAGGTGCTGGCGAATGTGATAGGCCCTTCTATGATTGCTCTTGCAGTCCTAGGAAGGAATGTGCGGGCTGCCAGCGTGGTGCTGCAGGTTACACCCATGTTAAGCCAGGTTCAGGCTATCCTTTCGCAGATAGGCCCTGCACTGAGCGCGGTTCTGTTCATAGTTGCAGGTGTATTCTACGCTCTCGGGCAGATACTTCCGCCGGAGAAAAAGGCGCAGTTCCATACGACTGCGGTCAATGTGATAATAGGAGCGCTGGTCATAGGCGCGCTGAGTGTAGCTTCGACGTCGCTGGCAAGCGCATCCACACACATACTGAGCAATATGACGGCAAACAGCATGGGTTGAGCGTTGATTCATTATTGGTGGGTAATTGGGTCTTTTCGCAGGATATGATATAGCAATAGCACTCGTAGGCGTGATGCTGGCGGTATTCGGGATAGTCCTCGGGCTCGGTATAGCGACTAACGACAGAAAGCTTAAGGAGTTGGGCAGGAACGAGATATACCAGGCGATAATAAACGGCGCGATAATAGGCTCGCTCTTCATCGCATTCAGCCAGAACGGAATAGTGTCCCAGATACTGAGTGGCGCTGTGAACAGCACGTCAGCCAGCGTGCATTGCTCCGAGCCGATGGAGAACAACGCGGCTCTCTGCTTCGCATACACCTATCTTACAAGCCCTTCGCAGATCCAGGTGGGCAGCGGGACAGCCCCTACGCTGTTTGATTCCGACATCTCGCTCCTCATCCCGGTTACGCTGCTCGCCGTGATCGTAGGCCTGGTCTCTTCTCTCGGATTCAGTTTCATAATCCAGGTAAGCCTGAGCTCTGCCCTCGCGCCAATAGTCCACCAGCTCAACTACATAGTCAGCGCGCTGACATTCGCGCTGATAGGGATAGAGGTGCAGGGTGCGCTGATGCTATTCATATCAATAGTGGCGATCCCGATGCTGTTGCCAATAGGGATGGTGCTCCGCAGCTTCTTCGCAACAAGGAAGCTTGGAGGCGCGATGATGGCGATAGCGATCGGCCTCTCAACGGTTTTCCCATTGACATATGTGCTCGACTTCCAGATGTCACAGTCCTATTCCTCTGCCAGCGTGAACTCGATCGTCAATTCCACTATAACCAGCGCTCAGAACTTCCAGAGCTCGCTGCTTGGGGAGACAGGGTCCATGACAAGCAACAGCGCAAACGCGACGAACAGCACAAGCGGGCAGAGCCAGGTGCTGTCTATCACCTCCCTCGCTGTCGATTTTGTGAAGGGAGGCAGCGCATTCTTCCAGCAGGTGACGGACGAGATCTCTCTGCTGATCGTGCAGGTTTTCTTCTTCCCGATATTCAGCATAATACTCACCGTAATCTCGATAAGGGAGCTGGCGACGATACTCGGCTCAGAGATATCCCTAGGGAAGTTTGACATATTTTAGTGGTCCAATGAAAGAACAGGCTGTATTCTACCTGATCATTGCCCTCTCAGTCGTCGTCGAGGCAGTCAGCATACTCACCCTCAACGTGGTCCTCATAGCGCTTACATCAATCCTGTTATTCTCCTCTGCGGTAGTGCACAGGCTATGGTACGTGATAGACTCCTTCATCTTCAAGCACACTAACCTAGTAGAGGTATTCGGAAGGTTCGAGCTGAGCGGCGACCGCGCTTCTGCAGTGAGAAAAGAGTCTGGCACGGTGAGTGCAACTGCCGTCGCCGCGCTCGAGGTCGGCACAAGGTCTGAGGTCGACAGGAACAAGGTAGAGAACATACTCGCGCATATAAACTACCCTTTTAAGTTCGTGATGCAGGCTGAGCGTCTCAACATAGATAAGCTGCTTGACAGGCTGCAGACTAAGAGGAG
>JAKAVF010000019.1 GCA_021827605.1 Microcaldota archaeon | reverse complement strand
CGCCATTGCATCACGGATTCTTCACTGGTCAGGTGAATTATGTGATGTTGGCAGACGCCATTAAAGAACTTTACGTCGTAAGGATGAGCGATTCATTCAACACAGCAATAAATTATAGTCTTTTGCAGTTTGAACTTTGTTGCACTGGTCCCTTATTCCACCCTCATCTATGCACTAGGATCGCCTGCACGTTGCCCGCGCCCTATCCTGGCGGCGCGCTGGCGCACAATCTTTCTTTCCATTGCGCGCAAGCCCTTTTATCCTTTCCTTCTCAATCCCTACTGGTGCAAGAATGAAGGGAGACTATGAGCGCATGAGCGCGGATGATGCGCTTTCCGAGCTCGGCTCGTCTAGATCGGGGCTCTCGGAAGGCGAGGCGCGCTCCAGGCTTTTGCGCTACGGCTACAACGAGGTCCTTGAGAAGAGGGAGAGCAGGATCCTCAAGCTGCTCAGGAAGTTCTACGGCCCTATACCGCTGATCCTTGAGGCTGTTGTGCTGATATCCTTCTTGGTCCAGGACTACAGGAACGCATATATTATACTGGCGCTTCTCGTCGTAAATGCATTCGTCGGCTTTGCGGAGGAGCGCAAAGCTGACAACTCGGTTGAGCTGCTCAAGAAAAGGCTGACGGTAAGCGCGAGGGTACTCCGCAATGCGCGCTGGGAATCAATCCAGTCAAGGCTTTTGGTGCCTGGAGACATCATAAGGATAAGGATGGGCGACATAGTGCCGGCTGACGCGAAGGTCATCGATGCCGATTATCTGGATGTCGACCAGTCAGTGCTAACCGGCGAGTCCATGCCCATCGCAAAGAAGAGGAATGCGATAGTGTATTCCGGGTCTGTGGTGAAGAGAGGAGAGGCGAAGTGCGTCGTTGTTACTACAGGCTACAGCACTTTCTATGGCAGGACCACGGAGCTCGTGCAGACCGCGAAACCGAAGACTCACCTCGACAAGATGATACTCGGGATAGTCAAGAGCCTCATCGCAATAGATGCGGTCGTGGTTGTCGTCCTGTTCCTTTTCAGCTATTTCGCGCTCCATTCTGATCCATTGGTCATACTCACGTTCCTGCTCGTCGTGCTCATCGCATCCGTCCCTGTCTCGCTGCCAGCCGCGTTCACCGTCTCGATGGCTGTGGGTACGGAGAGGCTTGCAAAGAAATCCATTCTGGTAACGAAACTCGAGTCAATAGAGGAGGCAGCCTCGCTCGACGTGGTGTGCCTTGACAAGACCGGCACATTAACAAAGAACGAGCTCGAGGTTGAGGAGATTGTTCCGCTCTTCGGAAGCAGCGAGAAGGCTGTGCTGCGCGCTGCAGCTTTCGCTTCCAGAGAATCGGACAAGGACCCGATAGACATAGCGGTGCTGAAGCGCGCGAGGAATGCTGGCGCGCTGCCTGCGCATTATGAGTACGAGTCGTTTGCTCCTTTCCAGCCGGCGACAAAAATGTCGAGCGCCGTTGTCTTGTCCGGCTCCGAAAAGACAAGGGCTGCGAAGGGAGCAGCGACCGTGATAGCGAGGATGTGCAGGCTCACGGCGCGGCAGAGGGCAGAGCTTGACACGATGGTGGCCAGCCTCTCGCTTAGGAAGTTCAGGACGATAGCAGTTGCGGAGAACAGTGGAAACGGCAAGCGCTACAGGCTTCTCGGGCTGATCGCGCTTTACGACGAGCCGAGGCCAGGCGCCGCAAGGCTCATAAAGGAGCTCGGGAGCCTCGGCGTCAGGGTCAAGATGCTTACCGGAGACAATAAGGCCATAGCCGCGGAGGTGGCGAAAGAGGTAGGGATAAAGGGAAGGATAGCGGACTTCGAAAGTCTAAGGAAGAGGAGCGGGCGGGAATTCAACCGCGAAGTAGAGGAAGCGGATGTCTTCGCCGGCATATACCCAGAAGACAAGTATCTGATAGTCAGGTCGCTCCAGGCTGCAGGCCACAGGGTTGGGATGACCGGCGACGGCGTGAACGATGCGCCTGCGCTGAAGCAGGCTGAGGTCGGAATAGCAGTGGAGAACGCGACTGATGTTGCGAAGAGCGTGGCAGCCCTGGTGCTGACCAAGAACGGGATAGACGTTATAGTGGATTCCATAAAGGAGAGCAGGCGCATATCAGAGCGCATGATAACATACACGATGGCGAAGGTAACCAGGGCTGTGCAGATACTCTTCTTCATAATGGCTGCCTTCTTCATCCTAGGGACATTCCCGATACTTGCCTTCGAGCTGGTGCTGCTCCTCTTTACCAACGACATAGCGAACATAACGCTGGCCACGGACAACGTAGGCTATTCGAAGAGACCGGATGTATGGAACATAAAGGCTCTGGTCGTCTCCTCTGCCGCGCTCGGCTCTGTGCTGCTGCTCGCTTCCCTTTTCGTCATTCCCCTGTCAGCATACCTTCTCGTCCCGATAGCAGGACTACAGACCCTTGTGCTGGTGATGCTCACCTATATGGACAAGCTTGTCGTGTTCAGCCTGCGCGAAAGAAAGCATATGTGGGACAGCAGGCCAAGCGGCTATCTCGTGCTGAGCTCCATCGCAAGCGCTGCCTTCGTTGTCGCGATAGCCTACTTCGGGATACTCGTGCAGGGCGTCAGCGCGGTTGCCATACTCCTCGTTCTTGCGCTCAGCACGGCGCTGATACTGGCATTCGATTACGTGAAATATTTCATATTCGGGCGCTTTGGCATGGAGCAGGCGCGCCAGAGGGCATGATGGAGCCGCAGTTGCTGCTCTGCCGCCAGTGAACTGCCGCGCTTTATCCGCTGCAAAAATAGATCGGCATCAAAGCGAACGTTTTGGCTTTAATTTAAGATGTCTGTTCCCTTTGTAAACCTCGTCTATGATGATTTTCTGCCTTTTGCTCCACTCCTTATTGCTGGTGCGCTTCAGCCAAGCCAGATGTATATCTATGAATTTAAGTTACCCTGCCGATTTTGTTTTCTATCTTCTGCAAGGCCTTCTAGAAGCCTCTTCTTATCCCATTTAATCAATCCGCTCACCCAAAACCTTCCTTGATCGCCCGAAAAGGATTGCTATATAGCCGCTTATTATCACATATTTGAATGAGACCGCTTTCAGGAACTTGATGACAACACGATCAAGTACTGTCAGTTCTTTATTCGATAGGGTTATAGCGCCATTGGAATAAGTATACTCCATCAGAATCACTAACAAAAAGCAGGCAAAGTAGTTATGCCTTAATAACTGTAAACCTTTCCTGATCCTTTTTCCCAGGCCTCGTTGTTGCGTACTGCACCGGCAGAATCATTCGACGATCGCCTTTATCCTCCTTACTCCAGCTGCGACCGCCTCCTGCTTGATTATCTTGAATGTGCCGAGCTCCCTCGTGTTGCGCACATGGGGCCCGCCGCATATCTCCCTTGAGTACACAGTCTTGCCCTTTGCGATCGTGTAGACCTTAACGTTCTGCTCGTATCTCTCCTCAAAAACCCCCTGCGCGCCGAGCCTCTTCGCCTCATCTAGTGGCATTATCTCAAACGAGACGTCCGCTTCCGCTTTTATCACGCCGTTTACCCAGTCCTCTATCCTCTTTATCTGGTCGTCGGTGAGCTTTTTGTCCCAGTTGAAGTCAAAACGCAGTCTCTCCTGCGTGATGTTCGACCCCAGCTGGTGGATTGACCTGTCGACCACTTCCCTCAATGCCTGGTTGAGAAGGTGCGTCGCCGTGTGCAGCTTTGTCGTTGCCTCGCTGTGGTCCGCCAGGCCTCCTTTGAACTTCTGCTCTGCGCCCTTTCGCGAGATTTCCTGGTGCTCCCTCATCAACGCATCGAACCCAGCCACATCGACATCGAAACCCTTCTCTTTGCACATCTCGGCAGTTATCTCCAATGGGAAGCCGAAGCTCTGAAACAGGTCGAACGCGCTCTTGGCATTCAGTACCTTTTGGCGCGATCCTTCAAGAAGCAGCAGCTCCCTCTCGAGCTGCTTTGTACCGTTTTCCAGGGCGATCAAAAACTTGTTTTCCTCTTTCTTAAGTTCTTCAAATATGCGCTGGCTGTTCTTTCTCACTTCGGGATAAGAATCGCCCATGACATCGATCGCTATCCTCGCGAGTTCGCTGCAGAATTCTCCTTTTATGCCGATTAGCCTGGCGTGCCTTATGCTCCTCCTGATGAATCTTCGGAGCACGTATCCCTGGTCTACGTTGCTTGGAACAACTCCCTTCTCGTCTCCGAGAATCATGACAGCTGCGCGTATGTGGTCTGTTATTATGCGTGCGCTGCGGTTTGTCTTTGCCGTGCCTGGCGCAGACATTGATATGACCCTGCCAAGGATCGGCGCTAAAGTATCGCATTCGTATGCGTTGTCTGCGCCGTTGAGAGCGGCGACCATACGCTCAACCCCCATTCCGGTATCTACATTCTTCTGTCTCAGCTCCTCGAAACTCCCGTCCGCAGTCTTGTTGTACTGCATCAATACATCGTTCCATACCTCGGAGAATGGGCCGCTATTGGATAGTTCTAAGAACTCCCCGGTGCTCTTCTCCTGGATATCCTTTGTGTGGTAAAACATCTCCGTGTCTGGACCGCATGGACCTGTCTGCCCAGCAGGGCCCCACCAGTTGTCCTTCTTCGGCAGGAAGTGGATCCTGTTTTTTGCCACTCCAAGCCTTTCCCAGATGCGCGCGGTTTCCTCGTCTCTCGGCGCATCCTTGTCGCCAGCGAAGCAGGTGACGCTGAACCTCTCAGCTGGTACCTTGAGCTCCTTTGTAAGGAACTCGAAGCTCATCGATATGGCTTCCTCTTTGAAGTAGTCGCCCAATGACCAGTTCCCGAGCATCTCGAAGAAGCTGAGGTGCCATGAATCGCCAACCTCGTCTATGTCGTTGGTGCGCACGCATTTCTGCACGTTGGTCAGGCGCTTCCCGAGCGGGTGCGGCTCCCCGAGCAGGAATGGCACAAGCGGATGCATCCCGGCTGTGGTGAAGAGCACGCTTGGGTCATTCTCCGGGATCAGCGAGGCGCTCGGAATAACTCTATGCCCCTTCTTTTCGAAGAATGCCAGGTATAGCTTTTTCAGCTCTGCGCTTGAAATCGTCATAACACACACGTCAAATACAATCTGCATACTATTTTAAAGCTGCTTCTGGGGCCACCATACCTTGCATTCCTTTCCGAAAAAGACGCAGTAGTTGCACTTCCATCTTTCCTTCTCAGGAACGGGCAGCGATTCCCTCTCGCCCCTCCAGTACTTTAGGACGAAGTCGAGGGCTCCCTGCATCTCCTTTTCGTCATATGTGAATCTATAGATTTTAATCTCTTTCCCGGTGAACTGGTTTATGTATCTTATGTGGAGGATTTCGCTGAGATTCTCTATCTTTGAAAGGAGTTCGAAATATCTTTTTGCGACAGAGTCCACTGTCTGCATTTCGCGCGCGATATTCAGCGCATCGAGCTGCCTTGAGAACTGTTCCGTTATCTTTAAGGTCAGGATTCCATACTTTGCCCTGAATTGGTCAATGGTATAAGCTTTTTTCCTTATGTCGTCTAGCATCTTCCTGTATATCATCACCTGTATTCTATGGGTGTTCAGCTGCGGCTCAGTGGGAAGGTTGTCGTTCGCCTTCGTCTTGTCCTCCCAGACGAATACCTCGCCTGCCTTTATCTCCAGCTGGTCCATCTTCCCGACAAGGGGGAATCCGTTGAGGAAGCCGTATATCTGTATCTCCCTCGATTTCTCGTTCCTGAAGAGGGTCTCTAGCGCCTCAGCGCTCGTGTACAATATCTTGTACATCACGTCCGCGTAGGACTTTGGCATGAGGACTATAGGGACATTGGTCTCCTCCTCGAGCTCCTCGTGCATCTGCGCGCCCTTCTTTATCTCCGCTGTTATCTTGGTGCCGTGGATGTACTGCAATTCCATCTGCCGCTCGCACCAGTACTGCGCTGCTATGTCTGTCGCACGTATGCTGCTTTTCTTTAGTCTCTTGAGGTTGTCGATAAAATCAGCCCGCCTACTTATCTTCACAGCCGAAGCTCAGCGATCACCTTAATCATCACGCTCTATTTGTCGCGCTTTGAATTATTAAATGTTTTGAAAAA
>JAKAVF010000042.1 GCA_021827605.1 Microcaldota archaeon | reverse complement strand
GCTCTTCTTTTTCTTCCTTGCTGGCTTCTTCTTCGCTTTTGGCTTCGCTTTTGGCTTTGCCTGCTGCTTCTTCTGCTGATGAATCACCGGTTGCGGTGCAGTTGGCTCTTCCGGCTTTGCCGATACTGCCTTAGCAGGCGCCTCCTCGCCGTAGCCTGCCCAGTCCTTCTTGGTGATGCACTTTGGATCAAGGTCCATCTCGAAAGGCCGCCTTCCTTTCCTGATCACCTTTATGAACGGGGTATGGCAGTATTCGCACGTCCTTCCGGTAGGGAGTATCAGCGCGTTCTGCGGAAGAGAATAAGTGTTGGTGCACTTAGGGTAGTTCCCGCAAGCGACGAACTGCTTGCCAGCCCTCGACCTCCTCACAAGCAGGTCTCCGCCATCGACGGGGCACTTTCCGAGTATGCTGCTTTCCCGAAGGCCTTTCCTCATGTTTGTGGCGATCTGCTCCTTGTTCTTGTCGAACTGCTTGAGCGCATCGAGAAGCATCCTCTTCCCCTCCTCAATAACGTCCTCTTCCTTTATCTTGTTCTGCGATATCTTCTCCATGTCCTCTTCAAGCTGTCTCGTAGTGTCGACCTCGACAATCATGCTAGCGTTCTCCGCCAGCGTGTCGTAGACGCTCATCCCGAAGTTCGTGACGATTATGTTTGTCGCTCCCTCAACATACCTCCTCTTGAAAAGGGTGTCTATGACCTGTGCGCGCGTAGCCTTCGTGCCAACGTTCCTCTTCTCAAGCTCCGAGATGAGACCCGCCTTTGTGTACCTTCTCGGCGGCTGCGTCTCAAGGTCCTGCATCTGCACGTCAGAAACCGAGACCCTTGCCCCTTTCTTGAAATCTGGTAGCATCTTCTCGTCGATCTTTGCGTATGTGTAGAACTCCAACCATCCCGGCTTCAGTATTGTCGCGCCGGACGCGGAGTACTTCTCGCCGCCGATGGCCACAGTGACCTTTGTTCTTCCAACAATGGCGAACTCTGCGAAGCAGGCAAGGAAACGCCTGACTATCATGTCGTACAGCCTCGCCTCCTGTGCAGCAAGGCCGCTTGGCATGTCTCCGGTCGGGAAGATCGCCGGGTGCGCCTCGTCGGTCTTCGCCCCTTCGTGTGGCGTGTACCTCTTTCCTGAAACCAGCCTGCCAGCAAGCTGCGAATAGGCCGGATTCTTTGATATGTCTGATATTATCCGTGGAAGCCCGAGCGCCGCCGGAAGCTTCTGCGACGAGGTTCTCGGATATGAAATGTAAGCCTTCTCATAAAGGCTCTGCGCAAGAGCCAGTGTGACCGACGGGTCGAGATGCAGCGCCCTGCTCGCCTCTATCTGCAGGGACGTGAGGTCGAATGGAGGATACGGAGCGGTCTGCTGCTCCTTCACCTCTATGTCCTCCACTACAGCCGCTTCCCTCTTGGCCTTCGACTCTTCGAAAGCGTCATTTGCGACCTTCTTGTCGAAGATGTCCCCTTTCGTGTTGAGGAACTCTACACTGTTTATAAGCGCTATTATCCTCCAGAACGGCTCTGGCTTGAACTTCGCTATCTCCTTTTCCCTCTCAGCCACTATCGCAAGCGCAGGGCCCTGCACCCTCCCTATGCTCAGCATCTGCCTCATGCTCGCGCCGTAGACTGCGCTGGTCAGCGCCCTGCTGAGGTTTATGCCCCAGAGCCAGTCCAGCATGTGCCTGGCCTCGCCAGCGTAGAAGTTGCTCATGTCGAGCGGCATCAGGTGCCCGTATGACTCGCGCAGGTCCTGGGTTGTGGTGGTGGAAAACTTCATCCTCATGGCTGAATCCTTGAGGCTCTTCTTGTCCACCTCCCTGATTATGTTTGTCCCTATCACCGTGCCCTCTATGTCAAAGTCGCACGCATTGATGAACCTGTCGCATTTCTTCGCTATATCCTTCAGCGTGTCAAGATAGTCCTTCGTATGCTCGGATTTCTTCCCTACCTCGTAAGATGGAGCCCACTCTACATTGAGGACAGGATAGCCTCTCTCGCTGTCAGACTGCCTTATAGTGAATAGGTGTCCAACAGCAGCTGCGACGTAGACCGTTCCCGTGCTTGTGTCTATCTCGTAGTAGCTTATCTTGTCCCTCCCCGCCTTTCTCTGCTCCTTTCCATTGCCGAGAGCGCTGGCTATCCTATTTGCCACGCTTGGCTTCTCTGCTATGATTAGTGTGTTCACGGACATCATCTATCGGCGGGCGGGAATCAGGCCCTTGCTTTCCTTCCTGCGCTTTTCCCTGTCCTCTTTCTTCTCGGGACGCTCCTCCTCCTTCGCACCTCCGGAGCATGTGATGCGGGCAACGGCGACATGGAGGTCCTTCTCCAGGTGTAGAACATGATAACCAGGGCTACTACAAATATCCCATAGAAGGCCGCATTGGCGCCGGAATACAGGTACACTACAATTGCGAGTATCGCTAATATTATTATAGTTAACGAGAGTATTACTTCAATCTGGTTTTCCACATTACCACCGGTGTTCCCCTTGAATATATATTTAGTCATCTTTTTAACACTTTTCGCCGCGTTGATAACCTCGCTGGCGCAGCTTCTGTTCAAGAAAGCCCTCGGAAGCAGGCTAGAAAAGAAAGGGGAGGTGCTGAAACTCATCAGGAACCGGCGTATACTTACCGGATTGGGAATGGTGTTCGTCGCGCTTGCGATATATCTCTATGCGCTATCCTCAGCGCCGCTCTCGATCGTTTATCCCACGTTCGCAAGCACTTTCATATTTATAACACTGATATCGCACTTCTGGCTGAAGGAAAAGATTCCCGCGATCAGGATATTAGGCGTCCTGGTAATATTCATCGGCATTGTCGTGGTGGCTAGCACTTATTGAAATTGAATGGTTTATGGTGACAACTTGAGCGAAAGAATGAACAACGTGATGCTTCTCCTCGTCTCCACTTTTACCGCGGCCGTAGGGCAGCTCCTCTTCAAGCTCGGACTCAACAACGCGTCGTCTCCCGCGCTTTTCGTTTCCGGCATCCTCATAGGGCTTGGCGCCTATGCAGCCTCGACCGTTTTCTACTTTGTTGTGCTGAGCAGGGTCCACCTCAGCTGGGCATACGGGATTGGTGGACTGAGCTACATATTCGCTACTCTATTCGCGGCTTTCATACTTCTAGAGAACATTCCACCACTAAGATGGGTTGGGGTCGCCGTAATATTTGTAGGCGTGATCCTGATAGGGCTAAGTTAAGAAGTCTTTGCAAGATTCTAGTTCGGGGCGCCGAAACCCAGGTATCCCCCGCTAAAGCCGCTGCCTATACACGATGCCCCTACTAGGTTAAGAGGAGCGTTACTTACAAGGCTCCAGCTCCCAACGGTGCCGCCTAAAAGCGGCGCAGCATATATGGCATTTTCCACAGCTCCGTCATTGCCGAAGCAGTAGAGATTGTTGTTTGTCGCGCCGCATGGCGGGGCCTGGAATGTTATTGGGACTGGTATCGATGTCTGCTGCGTCCATGTACCTATTCCAGGATTAAGCAATGGAGCGGAGTATACGTAATTAGACTGTGACGAGTAGGGCGTGTCCCCTATGCAGAATACATAGCCGTTGTACACTGTGCATGGCGACTGGAAGTTCCCGTTCGTATTCGGATCGCCATTTGTAGAGGTCCAACTGCCTATGGTAGTCGGAGATAGGATTTGCGCATAGTATGCAGTATTGCCAGAATTGCCAACTCCAAGGCAGTAAAAATAGCCTTGGTATGCGAAACATGTGCCGCCCGCAGCTGAGAGCCTGCCGGGGTATGAGTAATTTGCTGCAATGGTCCAGGCACCTACGGTTCCGCTCGAGATCGGTGCCGCGAGTATCGCATTAGTTGAGCTGCTGGTAGAATTCCTTGCGGTGCAATAGATGTATCCATTCAGGGCTGAACACGAACCATCGCCCTGTTCTATAAATCCAGCCGGAAGCGTACTTGCCTGCAGCGTCCAATGCCCAACAGCATTGCCGCTGACTGGAGCAGAAGCCACCGTGTTTGAGGAGGACTGACCCATGCAATAGGCATAACCGCCGTACATGGCGCAATCACCACCCCCATTTACAGGAAATGGTAGGCTAAACTCTGTGCTGTTCCAGGTCATGCTGCCATTTGGATAAATCGATGCGGTTTGCGCGGCCTCATGGTAGCCATCGTTGTCGTTCCCGCCAAAGCAGTACACGTACGTTAAGGGTGCAATGGTTGATGTTGTTGATGTGGAGGATGTGGAGGATGTGGTGGATGTGGTCGATGTTGTTGACGTTGTAGTCGTCGACGAGGTAATGGGTGTGCTGGTTTCGACGCTGGTGGATACCCTCCCTATCTCGCTGACAAGACCAGACTGGCCTGCCTCGCTGTACCGCATCCAGATGTATCCGGTGAATCCGCTTCCTATGGCGCTCTTAGGGAGCGTGCACTGGAATACGAGAGTATAGGTATAGCTCTCCTTTAGCTCCGTAGTTGGAATTTGGATGAAGGCAGAAGGTGCGGATGTGTTGTCGACGCACGCGAGCCCGGTTACATTCAGCGCCTGCCCGTATCTGCTGACGGTCACGCTGAGATATCCGGACTGGTTGAGCACCGGACTGCCGCAGACGAAGCCCTGCGAAGATGCGCAGCTGTTTGATATGTAGACGGAGCTGTTGAAAATATTGGAGAGGAACAGTACTGCCAGCACAACAACGATGATGAGTATGGCCCAGCCATACGTCATAAGGTACTCGATTGCGCTCTGCGCCCTCCGGAAAGCCATGTGATTAATGCGAAAGGAAGCTATAAAAATAGTCTTACTTCAGCTCGATCTTCCTCACTTCCACTTTGTTGAGGTCTGTTATGTGGCCCAGCTTCGCCCCGAGCTCTGCCTGGAACTTGCCCTCTATTATCGCGCCGATTATGCTATCAATGCCGTTCTCCGCAAAGTAGCTCTTCGTGAAGTCGGACATCTCCTTCCTTACACCGGAAATCTTCGTGTGCGCAGCCCTTGAGCGGGTCACGGCTATCAGCTTCACGACCGCCGAGGCTCCGTCCCTTGATGTGACTGGAATCACAGCGCTCGAGACGCTCCTGTACCTCCTCACGAAGGACCTGAGGTAGCTCTGGAGCAGCTCTATCCTGACAAGCTTTGTCTGCGCTGCGTCCCCCTTCACCTCCGTGATCTTAAGAACTACGTTCGTATAGGCGTGCGATGGGTTCTTCGTCAGGTAGTCGAGGCTTACGGTTACGTTCCTCCCTATGGCTGCTTTCTCGTCGTTGGCTGGCATCTCGCCCACCTGCGCGTCATTGAACATATTTGGGGCCCTGACGGTGAACCAGTGCTTCATCTTCCACTTGTCAACTCCTCTCTGTATTGCCATCTATTCACTCCATGCTCAAGCTTTTCCTTTTATCAGGAGCTCTGCCTGCTTTGGATCATACTTCCAGGTGCCTGGCAGCTCCCCCTCGCGAATGTAATACTTGCTAAGCCTCCATATCTTCGATTCAACCCTCTTCAGCCTAAGTCCATTGTGCTTGTCCTGCTTGTTCTTCTCCATGTGTGCGTGCATTATAACCGCCTTCCTCATGAGGTCCATGAGGTCAGCCGGAATCTGCCCCGACATCTTCTTCTCCTTCAGTATCTGGACAAGCCTTTTGCCTGTGTATTGCCTTACGTAGGGAACCGAGTGCTCCCTCTTCAGCTTCTCCCCTATCTGCGCCGGGCTCATCCCCTGCTTCGTGTACTTCACGATGAGCTCTTCTATCTCTCCCTTGGATATCGGAGAGCCGGTAGGCACGGCTCCAAGCTCCACTACAGGCTTCCTTGACTTCGCCTTTCCGTGCTTCTTGCTGTGCATTCGTGCCATTAGAACACTCGATTTACGAAGAAAAAAGTCCTTATATCTTTATCGATACAGAAAACTCCTTCCCTTTTTTCGCGGTTATCTCCTTCGCTTTCAGTATGTTTTTAAGCTCATCCTGAGAGGCCAGGACCGCGCTAATATATTCATCAGGAACATTTATATTAATTGATGTTATCTCGGCGTTGAGGGCGACCCTGCCTTTTGCCTTTTCCTTGCGCACCTCAGCTATCACCAGGTTAAGAAATGTGCCTATGTTCGACGCATCCTCGACAATCGGGCTCTTCTGGATGAGGCCATTTATCACGTAGTTGCCGTCGGCGCCGAGGGGCACGTGCTCCGGCATCCTCTCTGTGAAGATGCTTTTCTTGCTGAACATCTCGTTTATGTCCTCCGTAACGAACGGGATTACCGGCGCGAGAAGCCGCAGCGCGGTGTCGAGGACGTACTTGAGGGTGAAAAGCGCGGCGCTCTTTGTCTTCTCGTCGCTCTTCTCCTTTGAGTACACCCTGTGCTTGACGTTCTCTATATAATAGTCTGCGAACTCGTGCCAGTAGAAGTTTATCGCCTGGTTCATCGCATCGTTGAGCATGAATCCGTCGTACGCCTCCGTGACGCCTTTTACCACATCGTTCAACCTGTTTAGTATCCATATATCAAAAACGTTGAGGTGTTTGTGGGGCTCCTCCTTTGGCACGCTCCCCTGCTCGAGCGCGAGCTTCACGAAGTTTGCGGTGTTGTAGAGCTTTATCACGAAGCTCCTCGCATAGTCAACCTCTGCGTAAGAGAATGGCTTGTCCTTCCCGATTCCTCCGCTCAGCGCAACCCACAGCCTTATCGCATCCACGGGGTACTTCTTCATAAGCTCCTCTGGGTAGATGCCGTTGCCCCAGCTCTTGTGCATCTCCCTCCCATCTTCTCCGAGCACCATTCCGTGGACGAGTATCTTCTCCCATGGCTTGTTGCCTGTGAGAGCCTGCGTCCTGTATATCGTGTAGAAAGCCCAGGTCCTGACTATGTCCGTGCCCTGTATCCTCATAGCCGCGGGAAACGCCCTTTCGAGAAGCTTTTTGTCATCCGGCCATCCGGCTATCACCATAGAGGTTATCGATGTGTCTATCCATCCGTCGAGAGTCTCCTTCGTGCCTATCATGATGCCCCCGCACTTCTGGCACCTTGCTTCGTAGGGCTTCTTCGATGTCGGGTCCAGGGGAAGATCCTCCTTCCTAGGAGGAAGGATGTGGTTGCACTTCTCGCAGTACCAGAACGGCATCGGGGTAGCATACGCCCTGTTCCTTGTTATCGCCCAGTCCCATTCGATGTAGTTAGCCCAGTCCTCAAGCCTCTGCCGCGTCGACTCCGGAACCCACTTTATCTCGCGGGCCGTCCTCTTTATCTGATCGGCGTAATCCTTCGTCTTAAGGAACCACTGCGTGGTCGAGATCAGCTCGATTGGCGTCTCGCACCTGTCGTGGACCTTCACCACGTGTTTTATCTTCTCCTGCTTCTTCAACGCTCCCTCCTTCTTCAACTCAGCGAGGACCTGCTCCCTGGCCTTCAGCACATGGATGCCGTTGAACTTCTGCGCGTTCTGAAGAATCCCCTTGGAATCCATTGCTGGAACGAGCTTCAGCTTGTGGGTATAATACATATTGATGTCGCGCTTGTCGCCGAATGTGCAGATCATCTCTGCGCCGGTCCCGAAGTCCTTGTCTACCATGTCGTCGCCTATTATCTCTATCTGCGTGCCGAACATTGGGACCTCTGCGGTCTTCCCTATCAGCTTGGAATATCTCCTATCTTTCGGATTGACGGCGAGCGCGACAGCCGCGTGCATCAGCTCAGGTCTCGTTGTCGCGATCGTGATGGTAGAGTCCTTGCCCTTCTCCCCAGCAATCCTGAAATCGACGTAATTCAGATCCGTTTCCATCTCCTTCTCGTTGGCTTGCTCCCTGGAGATGCCGCTGCCGCACCTCACGCACCACTCTATCGGGTGATCGCCTCTGTAGAGAAGGCCGTCGTTGTACATCATCAGCAGCGATAGCTGCACCTTCCTCGTATAGTCCTTGTCTGTCGTCCTGTATTCGAGGCTCTGGTCGAAGACTGCGCCAAGCTTGAGCATCCATTTCTTCATGTCGTCCTTGTTGTTCGCAGAGACCTCGACGCATCTCTTGTAAAACTCTTCCCTGCTTAGGTTCCTGCCGTATTTCTTCTCGGTCTCGATCTCAGTAGGGAAACCGTGCTCGTCCCATCCAACAGGATAGAGGATGTTGAGTCCCTTCATCTTGTTGTACCTGGCGATAGCATCTATGTAGCATGTCCAGAACACGTGGCCCATGTGCAGCCCTCCGGTAGTGTTCGGAGGAGGCGTGTCTATTACGAACAGCCTGTTCTTCTGGTCCTTTCTGTCGAATGCGAACAGCTTCTCCTCTATCCAGAGCTTTTTCCACCTGTCCGCGTTCGCATCCGCATTGTACATTTTCAAACCTTTGAGTAAGCCTTATGACAAGACAATAAATGAAAAAGAAAATAAAAATATAAAAATTAGCAGCTCAGCTTAGGCTATCATTTCGCCCAATGCGAACCTGGCCTTAACCTCAGTGATCCTCACCTTACCCTTCCAGCCCTGCTGGGCTCCCTTGATAAAGATGACGAATCCGTCCTTCTTGGCTATGCCATCGCCCTTTGAAGCTACTGCTTCTACTTCCACTTCCACTTCGTCGCCAGGCTTTACCGGCTTCGGTAGGAAATAGTTTGGCTTTATGCCCATTCCGCCTCTTCCGCCGCGTCCTCCTGGTCTTCCGCCCATTCTTCCGCCGCGTCTCTCTTCTCCCTGCTGGCCTTCTTCCATCGAGCCAGCTTCCATGCTTCCTTCTTGATCTTCGTCCATTTTATTCACTTTCTTTTCTTTCTGTACGCAGAATTAGAGCTGTTATGCTTTCCTTCTCCGTGGTAATTACTCCTATATTTAGATTTATAAGCTTATGCCTCACGAAGAATATCATGCAGTTCGAGAGCATAGCAGACAGGAGAGTTTGGTCGAAAGCGAGGCGGATAATCGGGAAGAAGGACAGAAAACTCGCGATGATAGCGAGAAGAGTAGGCTATCTGCGTATACCTCTGCATGACAACTATTACGAAGCGCTAATCCGTTCAATAGTATCACAGCAGATATCGTGGGCTGCCGCCAACGCAATACTCAGGAAGCTCGAATCGCTATACGGCGGACGGCTGCCGACGCCGGGACAGTTCCTCAGGACAAGGATGGACAGGATAAGGAGTGCTGGAATCTCGCCGCAGAAGTACTCCTACATCAAGGACCTGGCGCAGAAGATAGAGGATGGACACGTCGAGCTTGCGAAGTTCGGGAAGATGGCGGACGACGACATAGTGGAGGAGCTAGACGACGTCAAGGGGATAGGCAGATGGACGGCTGAGATGTTCCTCATGTTCAGCCTAGGCAGAACCGACGTCTGGCCTGTCGATGACCTTGGCATAAGGCACGCGGTGATGAGGGTGTACAACCTCAGGAAGGAGCCAGACAGGGTGAGGATGGTGCAGATCGGGGAGAAGTGGAGACCTTACAGGTCGATAGCCGCGCTCTACCTCTGGCACAGCCACGACAACAGCAAGGCAAAAAAGCTCAGGAAGAAGGAGATGATCGCCTAGCTTATCGCATCTGGTATGAGGAAAGAGGCTCCGTTCGAGCACGACGATATCAGCAGACTGCTGCTGGCCGTCGCATTGATGCTGGTGTTGAGGATTATAGAGACGCTGGTGCAGTATATTGTATACGGAGCCGTCTGCTTGGTGTTCATAAATCCCGTTACCCTGTCAGTTACATTTCTCGACCCTGACGCTATCGTAAAGTTGTTGTTCTGGCCGGTATCTACACCCATGTAATAAAGGTTGAACATTGCGCTATCACCATTGGCATAAGCGTCATAGAAGCATTTTGCAACTTTCGTGAAGTTCTGGCTGAACGGCTGCGCACCGCTCCCGTGGCTTGATATGGTCCCGCAGTAGATTGGATGCGGCGGCGCCGGGAGCACTTGGCCTGTAGTAAAATAGTAATACGATGCAGCGCTCCCGAGCACCACAGCTGCTGCGACCAACGCCAATGCAATCTGGTTTGCCATGTTTATCCATTGATGGCTGCTGTATTAAATGCTATACGCATAGCTTCGGTTTTTGCGGATTGCCGACGGAAACCCCTCGAAAAGCCGCGCAAAACAGCAAAACATAATAAGCTATCTCTATAGCGGAACAGGCCAGAACACCTTTTTAATACTATATTGAGAAGTTGTGCTGGTGAGTACATGGCGAAGGCATTTGCATGCAAGGATATAGGAATGAGCTGCGGCTTCAAGGCACGGGCGGACAGCGAGGAAGAGCTGATGTCAAAGATAGCGGCTCATGCAAAAAAGGCGCATGGCATGGCTACGATAGATGCGGCGACCATGGCCAAGGTAAAGGCAGCGATAAGGGAAGCGTGAAGAGGCGCAATTTTAATCTTTTTTTTCTTTTTGCTCCGGGCATATAATGAGTCTTATGTCCATGAAAAGATTTGACAATCCAGGAATATTCCTGTCAAAACTCCTTGACAGGAATTCCGTCATCGCCGACATAGGCTGCGGGAGGGGATTCTACTGCGCGTATCTTGCAGACTACTCCTCGATGCTTTACTGCATTGATATAGACAGGGAAGCGCTGAAGGAGGCGGGCGAGCGGCTCGGGGAGAAGCGCAAGACAAGGTTCAGGCTGCTCTCATCAACATCGGGAATAAGGACCGCATCTGTAGATGTTGTGCTCTTCGCGAACTCGTTCCATGATGTCGAGGACAAGGAAAAAATGCGCGACGGTGTTATTAGGATACTGAAGAGTAGTGGAAAGATAATAGTGGTTGACTGGGAGAAGGGCGGAAGATACGGGTTTGGCCCGCCGCAGTCCATAAGAATGGACGAGAGTGACTACCTTGAGTACTTCAAGGGATTCAAGATCGCAAAGAGGTTCGAGGCCGGTAAGAATCACTTCGGGATTGTGCTTGTACGCGCTTCAAATCCAAGACCAGGACAGACTAGCCAATTAGCATAGGTGCAACATAGTAAAATAGGAGAAGCGTGCTGACGGAGTACGCAATTACCCTGTAGCGAACAATTGGGCGCGCTTTCTCTTTTCCTCGACGACATAGACCTTTTGCATGTCAATAACGAGCGGTGCCTTCATAGAATCACCGAGCATAATGGGCCCGAGGGGATTTGAACCCCTGACTTGCTGGTTAAAAGCCAGCCACTCTGGCCAAGCTGAGTTACGGGCCCTTCTTTCTACTTATGCCCAGCAAGATATTAAAGCTTAGCAAGCGTTGCTTCTTTGATATAGATTGGTGATTCCATAGAGAAACTAGAACGTCTTCTTGACTTGTCAGGAAAGGTTGCTATAGTGACGGGTGGCGCGATCGGGATCGGGTGGGGCATTTCATACAGGCTGGCCGAGGCCGGCGCAACAGTAGTGATAGCGAACAGGACAAAGGAGGAGGGAATAGCTGCTGCAGACAAGCTGGCAAAGGCGGGGTTCAAGGCGATTGCAATCCAAACAGATATCTCAGATGAGAAGAGCGTGAAGAACCTCGTTGACACGGTCATCAAGAAATACAAGAAGATAAACATACTTGTCAACAACGCCGGCATATACCCGATAATCCCCCTCCTTAAGATGACGCTCGCGGACTTCGACAAGGTGCTTGACATAAACTTAAAGGGAACTTTCCTGTGCACGAGGCACGTCGCAGACCAGATGATATTGCAGAAGGCCGGGGGCAGGATAATAAACATAACATCGGTGGACGCTCTGCATCCGTCCAGCGTCGGGCTGGCCCACTACGATGCATCGAAGCACGGGGTGTGGGGCTTCACCAAGAACATAGCGCTCGAGCTTGCGCCGCATAAGATATGGGTGAATGCGGTAGCGCCCGGCGGGATAGACACGCCAGGTGTGCGGGCTTTCATGGGCTCGGTGCCAGCGCCAGGCGGAGTTGATCCGCAGCAGATGCTCAAGGGATTCCTGGCGAACATACCCATGGCGCGGTTCGGCGAACCTGATGACATAGGCAAGGCCGTGCTGTTCCTCGCGTCAGACATGTCAAGCTACATGACCGGATCGCAGATAGTAATCGACGGGGGAGTGCTGCTGAAGTAAATCTGGGAAAGTCATTGCTTTTGCGCAGAACCAGGAAGCGATTAAAAGGCTTTGCATTGATAGCTTAATAGGCAAAAGACGGTGATTTAGTGGTGTTCATAGATAACCTTGCCGCAAACCTGTTCGCGATAAGCTTCGGGGGGTTCCTGTTGCTGTATGTAGTATTGTCGATGTCTTTTGACTACTTCAGGAACCACGCAAAGGACTACCAAAGGCATCTGAAAGGCGCAAGCGTACCGATGCTTGTAGTCGGCATTTATCTCTTTATATCAGCGTTCTGGGGGCAGTCGATATGGCCGCTACCGGGCAGCTACAACATACTGTTCTATGATCCGCTGATTGCATTCGGCATCCTGCTGATTGCATTCTCCCTTGCGATAAGGTACAAGGTGAGCTTGGAATACGCCGGCTTTCTCGGGCTCATGGTAGGCTTCATGACCATAGGGTACGGAATACAGGGCTATAATATAGGCCTCACAAGCGCGCCAATCGCATTGCTTACCATGTATTTCTTCTATGGAATAGCCGGAGTGTTCTCATATCCGGTGGCCCTCATCGCAGACAGGCTTCCAGGCCTTCAGAAGAAGCCGTGGATAGGGTGGTATTTTGTGCTCGCGACATTCTGTATATTCTTATTCCTTGCGAGCGGAGTGGCTGCGCTTGTCGGAATAGAGGCAATACCAGCGCACCTCGTGTCAGCCCCATAAGTGACATCCTCCCACCAGTAAACGGTGTGGGCTTCCTCTGCTTCATGCAATCACTGCATCCTGCAAAGGATGTGTTTTATCGGTTCTCGGTTAAGCATGGAAGCTGTATCTGGAGCCTTATGTAGGGCGACTCCGGAGGCTCTGACAGGCCAAGTTCGGCTGCAAGCTCCTCTGCTCGCTGGCGTTCCGCATCGTTGAGGTAACTTATCTCAATAAAGTCGCCGAGCTCCCCGCGCTTGCCGTTTACATCCATGGACGCCTTTTTGTCGATGTTTATCGTTATGCCTCCGACCTGGTATATGCTCCTTCTTTGCCTTATCGTGCGCGGTCCCCGTCTCCCCCATATGCTACTACTTCATTCCAAAAATTATAAAACAGGTGGCACAAAATCCAGAAGTGCGTTAAAACGCCAAGTATTATATAATATGTGGCCGGCCGACTTGCTTTCGATACCAACATGAACTTGGTTGTCATCTACTGTCCGCCCGCAACAGGCACAGCTCTGACTGGGAATTGACGCGCTTAATTTTTCTTTAGCTCAAGCTTTGATGCATCTGCCTTAAATCCCGCGCTCACATGTGCCCCGCTGCAGAACGGCTTCTTGGTTGAATGGCCGCATCTGCACAGTGCATAAACGACCTCGCCATCCATTTTAACAAGCACAGGCCCATCTTTGGTAAACTCAAATTCTACATTTGCCATAGTCTCACACAAATGTTTATACTTAATAGTATTAAATGCCTTCAGTTTATTTCAGCCTGCTCATTGATTACAGCAGAACTTGAAGGTAAGCGCCCGATGCAGGGATTGAACCTGCGACCTATTGGTTAACAGCCAATCGCTCTCTGAATACAAAGCTCTATTTTTGCTCTCCACCTTTCCACCAAGCATATTCAACCATTCGAACCTGATTTCTACATGCTCTTTTCAACCATTGAGCTTTATATAGCCTGCAGGTGCGATTTTGTGCGAAACGAACCTGAAAAAGCCAATAACTGCGCAGCAGAACGGCTTTAGATGGGGGTGAGCTGTCACAAAACTTCCGTCGGAAGCTAAAAACACCCTGTTTTTGTCGTCGGACTAGTGACAACAAGGCGTTCAGCTGTCACTTCCATCCTGCTGTCACTCACTTCCTCGCCACCTTCGGTGGCTCGGCGTCGCTTTTGCCCCCCTCCAAAAGCGACTGAATGGGTGCCCTTAGACTGCTAGTTGGCTAGCTTAACGAGCGTTGGCGAGAACGGAACCGCCCCTCACGTTGGTGAGGGCTGCGGTGGAGTAAAGGGCTACTTGTTTCCTACTTCGACTTCGCCGTGTGGAACGGGGCCGGTGAAACCCAACCGCGCTTTCCATGATGGCCTCGTCTTCTTAATGTGCGCCTTTATGTAAAACATGTTGGCATCATATCTTTCTGGGTCGTTCAGACAAATCTGGTCGAGGTCTTGGTAAAGCTGTTTGCGTCTTGCTGTGACGCGGTCGTAGCCCTCTTCGTGAGGACCTGAATCTTCCTGCAAAATAATCGTATACTGTATTATTTTGTTGCAGATTTTGAGTTCGCGCTTTGTTCGTGGTTGTTCTGTCATTCTTCACCACCCTTGAAGCCAGCCTCGACATTCTTTACTCCTGTTGTTGTTAGGGTCCATGCTCGCTTGCCATCCTTCTTTTGTGCCGACATCATAAAACGACCGGCGATGTTCTTACCTATCGTATCGGCTATATTGGTTGGAACCTGTTCTTTCGCTGATTGATAACCTTTTTGGATGTCCTCAGACGTGAACGACGTATACCCTTTGTAGTGTTCGAGGTAATAGGCAATAGCTCTGGTCTTCTTCGGGTCTGAGTTCGGCTTCTTCTCTTGAAGGAATTCGCCAACCGACTTTTCCTTCGTTGGTTGAGACGCAGGTTGCGGCGATACTACCTTCTGCTCTTCAACTACTGCAAGTCTTTTTTCCAGTGCTTCGAATCTTTGTTGTATTTCTTGATCCATTCAATCACTTTTGCGGTGTTAATATCTGCTGTGCCTTGTAAAGCAAAGAGTCAGGAACCCAATATGCTCCCTTTTCTGACCTGATATAGCCATCGCGTTCGAGGTCTCTAACTGTGGGGGCTACGGTGCCTCTTGGCATACCTGTTATTGCGACAATGGCTCCAGGCGTGAGCTTTTCTTCGCCACCAAGTTTAATTTTGATGACCTTCTGAGCCAGCAATGCTAGAAGTACTCTTTGGTCGCGTTTCAATGTGTGAAACTGCGGGAGCGGCATTACGCTGCCCTCTTTTGTCAATTGGATACGATCCTTCAACATATCCTTAAGGACACTTTGGTCCAGCACTGTAGCTCTGTCAACGAACAGCTCTTCGAGCACGTCGTCTTTTTGTTCTGCTGATTTGTGTTCTGTCATATAATCTCCTTGTTATTATAATCGGTAAGCGATAATATAAAGCCATCGTATTAATGCGTCTTTATCGCTTATGGCTTAGAAGTTATGTATTTAAATACCTTTGTCTCAATTTTTGTTGAGCGAACTGCCCAAACTGTGCAGTTCTTTTCTAGAAAAGAGCTAAATATTTGACCGCGCTCACCATTCTTTGAGGGGGATGAGCGGCAAATCGAGCATCGATATCAAAATCAACGTGAACAATGCCATCCAAGACCTGCGCAACAGGATAAACCCTGAACACGCGCGATGGCATTCCACTCACTACTTTCAGAGACACCTCGTTTACACCGCTCTTTTCTGGGTCGGCTATCTATTCGTAGCGCCAGCAATCTTCCTGATCCTCTTCTGGGCGCCGCTCGGTGTCTGGGGAGCACTTGGACTTTGGTTCATAGCCGGTTTCTTCATAGTTCCCGGATTCCTGCTCCTGCTAAGAGGGAACTACTACGGCGAACTCAAAGTCAAGAAGTCCGATGACAAGGGCATCAGGCTCGGCACTCGCTACAAGCACTACGTCGAGACCTCGCACTTCACAGACGTCGTTGGGGACGACGACGGAGACAAGGCAAAGCCTATCATGGCGGGGGATACGTCGGAATACATCCTCGACTATCCAAAGGAACCAAACCCACACGCGATAATTCTTGGCGGGTCGGGTTCTGGGAAAACCACCACTCTCAGGGCTTTCCTGATCAGGGCTGCGCTTGAGTACAAGCTCCGCTTCCTGATAATAGACTGGAACGGCGAATCCGAAGGATGGGCGCAGAAGATCAACGCTACCGTCTGGAAGGCCGGCAAGCAGTTCAAGATCAATCCGTTCATGCTGCGCGATGCGAGCATAGCTGACAGAGCCAGCAGCATAGCCGAACTGTTCCAGTTCGGCGCGCATCTGACGCCGTTGCAGTCAAACATGATAAGAACTATCGTCCTAGACCATTACGCCGGGCATGCGCCGCCCACGCTAATGGAATTATGGCAGGACATAGACAAGGTCCGTAAGGACAGGAAGGCCACTCAGGAAGAGAGGCAATACGCCAACTGGATAGACCAGAGGCTAAGGACCGTGCAGCGTGTCTTCGGCACGGAGCCTGAAGAATTCTGGAACGGGATGCTCACACGCAACAATATCATCAGCCTTGCAGGGCTGAACGAGAACGAGAAGAGCGTGGTCGCATACTCCGTGTTCCAGAGGATAGTAGAATTCTTCAACAAACAGCCGGAGCTTAACCAAAACATACGAATGTTGTTGGTTCTGGACGAAGCCTGGGCTGTCCTGCAAAGCCAGACGCAGGGCGATCAGGTCTTTGAGTCGCTGCCGAGCAGGATTGTAAGGCTCGGCAGGAAGTACGGCTTCGGCATGGTGGTAAGCACCCAGCAGATGGAGGACATACCGAAGCCTTTCATGAACTCAAGCGCGATTAGGATAATCCACAACTATCGCGACGCAAGCTTCCTGAACAGTGCAAAGAGCGTGTTCGGCCTTGGCAAGTTCGAGAGCGCATACCTTGAGACTGCCGGGATTGGCGAAGGTTTCGTATTCGACCAATCTAGAGCGCAGCAAGGCCAGAAGTTTGCGGACTACGTCAAGGTCAGGCAGATAACCGAAGAGGAGCTTGATGCCGTCAAGCGGACAGAGAAGGCATATCTGCCAAAGGTTCTGGAAGAACCTGAATTGCCAATAGACATGGCAAAGACCACCACCAAGCAGGCAGAGAAGGTCGAGGAAAGACGACCTAAGACTCTGCACTGGCCTCCGCCAAAGGACAGACCGACACCTACGCAGTATATCGGATTGCTCGCCATATTCAACAACCAAGGTAGAAAGAAGGTCGATATAACAAACTCTATCAAAGAGACCGGTTTGATTAAGGCAAATCATACCATTTATGGCTCGCCGGGAAGACCGGGAATATTCGAGACTCTGCTGAAGCTAAAGCTTGCAGAGCAAAGCGACGACCGCTTTGGATTGACCGACGCTGGTCTTCGCTGGGTTGATCCAAGCTGGATTCTCGAAACCGATAAAAGCAGGCTCGGTTCGACTCTGCACGAGCGCATACTGGTGGAGACGATAAGGCAACTTCAGAAGAGGTTCATGCTCGTGGTTGTGCCTGAGCCAGAAGATAAGACCGACACAGAACTTTACGACTGTGTCGATTTGGTCGCTTATCCAATTGATGATAGGCGCAAATATCTATGGAACGACAAGGCTAGACGTGGCTATGAGATACAGACCACAGCCACTAAGGTCAAGATTCAAGACCATGGAGATAGAGCAGATAAATACGGTCTGCCATTAACGTGGGTCTCTTGGAATCAGGAAGTACTTGACGCGATAAAGCAGTACAGGAAAGGCAAAACGGACGAGTATCTATTGGTGCATATATGACCGAAGCTTATGATATGAAACCAATACTCTACAAGCTCATCAAAGTTAGCCCATATCAAGAACATAACGACACTGTAAGCGATATAGAGCGGATATTCAGAGAAGCAGGCTTCTACACTACGAAGGAATATCCGATATACGCTATGACGGATAAGAGCGGTAGGTCTGGAAGGATAGACCTAGTCGCTAGGAAAGGTAAGTTTAGGGTTGCTATCGAATACGATCACAAATATAACGTGAAATACAAGAGTTTTCAGAAGATTGTTCAGATAAAACCAGATATTGCTATCGGTATTACCGGTTATGGGTATTTGAAAGGGAGTACGGAGAGAGCGGAAAGATTTAATTTTGGTGTGCCTATCTACGTTTTATCATTAAAACAGCAAAGATATGCTAAACTTGGGCAGGACTAAAGTTCTTAAATTATCCATCTAAATATTATGAGTGATATTTATGGATAAAGATGGCAAGAACTTAATTGCGGCATTGACGAAAATTAAGAGTACTTACGAAGCGGCGATAGTAAAGGATGGCGGTGCAGGGACCACGTCTCTCATTCGTTCGAAAAAGCTTATTGCGATTTTGCATGAATATATAAAAGCAGAGTTGGTAAGTGCTGGCGTAGCACCTGCCAAGATATTTCCACCTTTAGGACATAATAGTCCCGAAATTAAGATGGCTGGATTCTTGAAGGAAAAAGATCAGGATGTTTCGGTTTTGCCAGAAAATCCAAAGCCGGAGGAGATACTAGAGGGAGTTTTAGCTGGAGAGACAGACAAACTTGGGAAGCCGATTATGTCTAAGAGTCTTTGTATAAACATCAGAAGCCAGTTAAGCAGTTTATCGAAGAACTTTGATACTCTGTTTGAGAGAACTTTTGCCGAACCGCTTAATTTACATCTTAGGACGCCAGAATTGGTGATGGGAGAGCTATATATGGTGCCGTTGTATGCTTATGATTCTGATGCAATTGAGCGAAAGGCGATAGAGTTTAGAGAGAAGCTTCCAATAAAGTACATACCTGCATTCCAAGAGCTTAATAGCAGAATATCTGTAAAAGGAGCGGAGCATAAATACGAACGGGTTTGCCTTTTGATTGTTGATTTTAGGGGTAAAGAGCCAAAGGTAATATCTTCTACGGAAGACCTGATAAAGGAGGGTTTCATTGAAAAAAGTGAGGGGAAAAGGTATGAAATAGAGGGTCTGACTATTAGTAGCTTTATTGAGGATTTGTTGAAGATTTATGAGCAAAGACACGGGTCTACAAAAGCGTTAAAATAATGAATGGAGGGAATAAATTCTCAATAGGCGTTCATTTATTTTTGCAGAGTCTGACTCAGTGTCTAGATAATTCCAATCCGCTTCTGTTAAATCAGGAATAGAGAAGTTTTCGATAAAGTTTTTCTGATAGCACTGATAATCACCTTCTATCTCAACGCTGGTTCTTTTTACATAGTAACCCATAAGTTCTGAATTTAATATTCTTTGAATGGCTTTAACGTGCTTCATTTGTGGTTTTTTAATAAAGACGGCATACCCATTGCAGAAAAGGTTGTCTTCTGCCGTATCTAACATAAAATGCGGATAGTGCGAAAAAGTACGAGTATATAAACGAGGACCTTTGAAGTCCATGCCTTGCGTTCTTCCCAATGCATACCAAGCAGGATAACTTTTTTTACCTTTATCTCTTTTGGCTAGAATCGTTTTTGAAGCTAACAAATATTCATAAGCATTTGGATACTGTAACTTAAGCTTAGTTTCAGGTATAAGTTTGTAAGTTCCACCAATCTTTTCGTACGGGAAAATTATTCGTCTTTTATCCATACGAATATCTTCTTCGTTGTCTACGGAAGAGATTTTTACCACCTTTCTTGTTATTGATTTCTCTACGTTGTACTCTTTTCCACTAGCGGATGCCTTACAATATTCGCCTTCGAGGTCTTCTACAAAAAATACAGTATCTTTCAGAGTTGCAATACCAACCTTAATTGGACAAATTTTACCTAGTGGGAGACCAGCTGTCTCAATCTTTTTTATATTACGATAATCATTCTCGGGCATGAGACGCCATTTTTTGTTGTTTAACCATGCGAAATAGTATTTGCTAAATTTTAATCCACTAAGATTCTTGAGAAGATTTTTGTCATCCACATAGCAATATTCGAAATAGTCTTCTTTATAAGATTTCTCTAGGAAAGTCAGGCACGTATAGGTTTGGGCATTTTCAAAAAGTTTTAAATGGTTGAAATTTACTATTTTTGTTATTGCTGCTTTTCCCGATAGATATGAGCGTAGACTGACTCCGGATAATGAAGTAAAGTAGTTATTAGGTGTTATATAACCAAGCTTTCCGGAGGGGTTCAAGAAGTTAAAACCCAATTCAAAGAAGGCAAAATATATATTAAAGTTGCCTTTTCCTGCTGCAATCCAACGGTTTGCTAAGGCTGTTTTATTGCTGGTGGAGAGGTCCTGGATTCTTACATATGGTGGATTGCTAACTATAAAATCAAAGCCGGAGGATATTGTTGGGAAGAAGGTTTTCCAGTTTGCTTTAAGACTATTCGCGATGACAAGATTAAAGTTGATTTCAGGTTTGTCCTCGCCATTAATTAGTAAAAAGAGGCTCAAGATTATTTTTGCTCTACGGATAGCGTAATCCAAGATATCAAGTCCATACACATATTTTTCGAGGAGTTCTGTATACGGAATATCTGATTCAATTTGCTTGAACTTTTTTAATACTCTTAATAGGAAAGCGCCCGAACCGCAGGCGGGATCGCATACATAACCTATTCTGTTTACTGTTATGCTGATTATATAGTCAACGATATAAGAAGGCGTATAGACAGCTCCGTTCAATTGCTTATCTTTTTCTGGAATGAGAAGTTCGAAGAGCTTCTCTACATCTAGGATATCTAATTCTAGGTTGTTCTCTACTAAATAGTCAAATATTGGCTTTGCTGCTTCAGATGATGTGAGACTCTTTATAAGTAAATTTTGCACGTTTTTAATGTGGTTTTTATAAAGGAAGTACTTCACAACACCAGCTTCGATTGCGTCTATTGGAGCAATGGCCATTAATTCAGAAACAATTTGTGCTGTTATTGTTCTGGTTTTTCCCGACATAGGAAAGGACACCATTTTTGTATAATCTGTTTGATTTGACATTCACACTCACCTATTGATGGATTTAGGTTATTTTAAAGCATACGCTAACTTCTAGGAAATTTACAACACCTTACCGAGGAACTAGCCGTTTGTATAGCGTTGCTAGAAGCGCGTGTCTTGACTATTTTCACGCAGTTGAAGTTTATATACCTTGCCATAAGATCACCTTGGAAACGACTCTTTTATGGTTCTCATTTTATCCGAGAACGCGAAGTCTATGTTTTTGAACAGCTCTTCGTTGTCTCTTCCTATATAACGCATGGTCATGGTCGGTTTGGAATGCCTAGCGAATCTGCTGGCGAGCACTACGTTGCCGTTTGTTGCCTTCGCGAAATGCGTTATTGCATAGTGGCGAAGGCTATGTGTCGTAAGCCGGTAGAGACGCCTTTCTTTGTGGTCAGGATACGTCTCTTCCGAATAGCCATAGTTTTCATTCAAGTTTGATGTTATTATGGTTTCGCGGAACACCTTGCGGGCGTAATTTACGTCTATGTGCTGCTCGGTGTTTCTTGTATTGTAAGTGTGGTCTTTGAAGAAGAGATAGCCGCCTGCCGACTTTATCTCTTTTGCATATCCGCTTACGAACTCTATTGTCTCTTTAAAGAGTTCTAGCGGTATGAGCAGAGTGTCAGTTTTCTTTGACTTTTCGTTCATCAGCGTCAGCTCTCGTTTGTCGAAGTTGATGTTGCTTACCTGCAACTTTGAAACTTCTCCAACTCGAAGGCCGAGATAAGCCTGATACTTGAAAAGAAGCCTGAACTTGTCGTTTTTAACATTTCTGAGGAAATGTTGCAGTTCAAGTTCAGTGAAGCCTTTGTTTATGCTGCCGTACTTCGGTCTATTGTCGGTTATAAACCTCTTCTTGTATAGTAAAAGACTTAAATCTTGTGGTATAATGGTATCTTAAAGGCGACTTTATGAGACCGGCAGTTTTATTGGCCCTTCGAAAGGGCGACAAGGGGAGATTGAAGGGGCTTCTCCATAGGGAGAAAGACGTGAAGATGTGGCAGAGATACCGACTCATACTTCTATGTAGTAAAAGACCAAGGAGAGATGTTGCAAAAGAAGCAAACATGTCTTATAATCATCTTGGATTGATAGTTGCTGCATATAGTAAAGATGGCATTGAAGGTTTGAGATATAAAACTCCTCCGGGAAGGCCATCTGAAATTCCAGAAAAGAAGAAAGAGAAGATAATATCTATACTTGAAAGCAGTCCATATGGATGGGAAACAAAACGAATAAAGGAGACCATTATCAAAGAGACCGGTGTTGTTTATACAGATCGGCATATCACCAGAATCGCCCACAAGTGGGGATTTGCCATGGTTGTTCCTAGATCTGAGAATAGAAGAATGAGCAAACCTGCAGTCTACCAGTTTAAAAAAAAGCGAAAAGAATAATTAAAGAAACGCCAAAGAACTGGGAGATAATATGCGAAGACGAGTCTATCATGTACTATGACTCCATTTCCAAGGCAGTTTGGATAAAGAAAGGACAAACTCCGATAAGAATGACGACAGGTTCAAAAAGAAAACTATACCTTTTCGGTGCAGTGACAAGGAAAAAGAAGCAACTTTTTCTCGTCTTGGATGACAAACGAATGAAAAATCCAGACAAGAATGCCAAGAAGAAGTATATTGGGAAGTTCAACTGGAAGACTTCCCTAAAATTCCTATATCTTCTTAAGAATCGATACAGGAGGTTCATTTTGTTTTGGGATAAGGCAGGATATCACAACCATTGGAGGGTGAAGAAGTACCTCAGAGCAAATAAAGATTGCATAAAGGTCGTATCGTTTCCCACTGCAGCCTCAAAGTTGAATCCCACAGAAGAATGCTGGCACCAGAGTAAGGATTATCTTGTAGGAAGCAAGATATACGACACATATGATGAGTTCAGAAAAAGGGTGACGCACTACTACAGGTACAAAAGGTTTAATCTCAATATACAACGTTATTTATGTCCGTAACTATAGACCTTGTGCAGCGAAGCCTTCATCTCTTCAAGCTTCGACTGAGGCAGCGTTTTTGCAACCTCTTCCAAAGCGTCTAAAAGCTCTCTGAATTCGAACCTGATTTCTCTGTTTTTGCTTGGCTTGAAGCGTGGATGCTGATTAGCTCCGAACGTGGCATCGCTCTCGAAAAACTTGAGCGCCCGATGCAGGGATCGAACCTGCGACCTACTGGTTAACAGCCAGTCGCTCTACCGCTGAGCTAATCGGGCCTGTACAATCTTTCAGCCTTTCTTGCCATTTCGTGTGCTTTCTTCTCTGAGTAGCCCCTCGACCTGTAGGCTATCTCCCTTAATTCATGGAAGAGTATTAGTCCTCCATGCTTCTTATACTTTCTTGAGATCCATATTTCGTTCTTTGGAATGTGCAACCGTTCCAGCGCGGCCTTCGGTGCGATCCTTTTCCCGTTAAATACAACGTTATAGCAGGCTACCTCCTTTCTTATGCTGTCATGGTTTACATACCTTATCTTGTAGCCTAGCTTTTTCGCCTCTTTCCTAGGATCCATGCTCATGCTCATTCCTTGAAGAATGAGAATGGTTGGGCAAGGTTTATTACCCTTACGTAAAGGTACTGGTGCTCACCAAACACATCGGTCTGTTCCACCTTGTCCGTCTGGTAGTTGTACCTGTAGAATGCAAATGCGTTCCCGTTCTCTATCTGCGCATAGCAGAAGACCCTCAGGTCTTCTTCCTCCTCTATCAGGCTGAAAGTCCCGATGTATGCCTTGTTCCCGCTCTTGAATGCGTATACCTTCCCTATGCTTTCGCTGCTTAACGACTTCGTTATGGTGCCCTTTATTATCGCAGTATAGTCGGTAACTGCAACGTTCATCGCGCTGGCGCTCTTCTTCTCCTCGAACGGGCTCTGCTTTATCTCTATTATCGGTATGCTGTGCATCTCGCTGCCCTGCGGCGTGAAAGACACGGTTTCCCGCAGTTCTGCAACCTCCTTGTCCGAGCTTCCCGCAGGCTTGTAGCAGAGGAAGCCGCTGCTTGACTTTGACTCTACGTAGAAGATGATCCTGGCATCTCCCGCCTTCGGGCCCTGGTCGAACAGCCTGTATGAGCTTCCCGCTTTCATCGCGAATATTGGCCTTGCCGAATCCGAGAAGGTCGTTGCGTTCCTTGCGAGGTCCGCAAGAGAAACGAGCTTCACGAACTGCACGCTCGGCTTGCCCTGCTTCTTCTCCTTCTGCTGCTTCTCCATCGTATCACAAAATTAGCTGTTGAAAAGGGAGCTGATGAAGCTCATTATCGCATATACGGGCTCGTAGATGACCGGAAACGCGATCGATCCCTGCCCGAGCGCCCTGTAGTCATTGAGGACCGATGCCGCCACTGTCAATGTAATACCCGCCCTCTTTGAGACGAGGGAGCTCGATGCGGACGAGACGTTCAGCTGTACGGTATAGACGCCTGGCTCGTTCACGTATACTGGATAAGTGAAGGTCTCCTGTGTGTTGTGGAGGGCTATGACGGTCTGCGTCGTGTTCCAGCCGGGCAGGTTGTTGACAGATATTATGAATGGGCTGTCGGAGACGCCGGTGTTGTTTATAGTTACGTATATGTTCTCAGGCTGCCCTGGTCCGGTGCTTATGTTTGTTGGAGTGACACCGAGCTTGAAGACATCCGGAGTAACGTTTATCTGCGCGGTGAACCTGACCGTGCCGAGCTTGGAATAGTTCCCCAGGTTTATCGCGGTAAGGTTGAACGCGTATGTGCCGTTCTGCGCAAGGGGCGATGCTGTCACCTTCACCGAGAGCTCCTGGTTGTTAAGTGAGGAGTTCTCGGCTATCCATCCTGGCGGAAGGCCGGTAGCTACGACCTTGTTCCAGCCTCTGGTAAAGAGCGCGCCTGTGCTGTTTGTCGCATTGGCCGATATCGTTACGTAGAACGTCTGGCCTGGCCCAACCTTGCCTAGTGCGACGCTCTGGTTGGAATAGACAACGGCGGGGTGCGGCTCTATAAGCGTGACATAGTTTGCTGCCGCTGTTGACGCTATTATGGATATAAGCAAGATAGGAAGCAGGGCTCTCATTGGATTACCTTCGTTTGGACCGCTGTGTCAAGCTTTATATTGCCTGTCAACTTTTAAATGTGTTGCTTAAGCGGGCGAATCCGCCTAAGTCGCTTTCGTAGCGAAATCTATGACCCTTGTAACTGTATACAGGTGCGATGGCAGGCCCTCGTAGGTGTAGTTGATCCATATGTATCCGGTATAGGAATTGCCGAGGTTCTCCTTCGACTGGCCGAATGGACCCCAGCAGCCTATCCGTATCGTCTTCGATGAGCCGCTGTACATCTGCAGGCCGCTCTGTAGGGCAGTGCTCGGGTAATACTGCGGCGCATCCGAGTAGTTCAGCACGTTTATGTTTCCATATGCCGGACCTGTGCCTGCCGTGTTGATTCCGCTGGAGCACGCCACTCCTACTATGTCTATCGTGCCTCCGACAGCCTGCGTCAGGACGAAGGTAACGGTCCCGTTCGTAGAAAGCGAGAGGGCGCCGCATGAGAACGAGGACGCTGAGGTGCAAACCGGCTGCGCAACGTTCCCGGTGAATATGCCAAGCCTGAGAACTACGTAAGCCGCTATCACCACTATCAACATGGCTACGCCGTAAGATGTCATGAAGTCTATAGCTGACTGCTGCTTCATCGGAATCGAGTTAACAGGTCTGCCAATACTTTTATTACTTCTCCTTCTCTTCGGCGCTCTTGCCGACCTGCAGCCTTACTCCGCTCTCGTCCCTTGTTATTATTACATCAAGGTCGTCCTTGCCGAATATCTTCTGCAGTTCGTCATATGAGTATGAGCCTATGCCTTCCTGCGCGGTGGCTGAGACTCCCTTGCTCTTGAGCACCTCGTTCCTCCTCGCCTTCAGCTTCTCCTTGTCAACCTCTGTGAAGACAAGCGCGAGCTTGGGCGCCTCCTTGGATTCGAAGAGCGCCTCCACGTCTATATTTATCTGCTTGAATCCAGCGTCCTGGAGGACGAACTGCAGCACCGCACCGAACTCCTGCTGCACCTCCTTCACCACTGCATCGACGCTGTCGTGGGCTCCCGCAACTATGAACTCGTCGCTGTTCAGGAAACCGACAAATGTGCTTGACTGCTGCTTCCTTATCGCATCCTGAAGAAGCTGCGATACCAGCCTGAGCAGGACTATCGCCGACTTCTCGCCGAACCTCTTCGCGTATGTGCCCAGATTGTCAATCTTGAGCTCCCCTATGGCATATTTCTCGTTCTGCCTTATCGAGTGCTCTATCTGCTTGGATATCCTCTCCTCATCCGGCAGGTCTATGAGCGGGTCGAAGCGCTTTCCCTTCTTCCTAAGGAAAAGGGTAACGAGGCTCCTTAGGTCGCTCGGATCGAACGGCTTCTTTATGTAATAATCCGCGCCGTACTTTATCCCCTTGAACCTGTTGCTCGTCGGATCCATGGCGCTTATCAGTATGACGACCGTTTCCCTGAGCGAAGGGTCTGTCTTTATGGTCTGGCATAGGTCAAGGCCATCCTTGTGCGGAAGCATCAGGTCCAGTATTACAAGTTCCGGTCTCTTCTCCCTCACGGCCGCGATCGCCTCGCCTCCGTCGTAGATTTGCGTTATGTCAAACCCCTTCCCGATGGAAAGCGCCATGAGCTTGTTGATGTTCTTGTCGTCCTCGACGATGAGCACCTTCCTCATCCCGTCCTCCCCCTGTAGGAGGTAATATGTCAAGATCCCGCCGTTGCTTCTTGATGCGATTTTCTTCGCCCTCTCTAACTCGGAAAGCGAGTCCTTAAGCATCTTCTCCGCGACGCCCCTTGAAAACGCGATGTCGCTCAGCTCCCCATATGAGATCTGCTGCCTTTCGTTGATGATGTTCATTAGGTCTTCGTTGAAATCGTCGCTTGCCACCATGCCGGTCACCGCTAAAATATCAACATAAAGGCTAATATGCTTTGCCGATTTTTGATTAGAGGAATGTAAACTTTCATTCCTTCCCTGACAAAAATGTTTATAAGTCTTGGCTTGAAGATATAGGTAGAATTCCATGCCTATAGACCCGCCGAGAAGAAAACCCCAGGGGCAGAGGACGGACTACGGGAAGTTTATACTGCCAGCGGTAGGGCTCATAATCCTTATCATCATCGCATACTTCGCCATCAGCTTCATAATCGGTGTCCTTTCGATCGTAAATATTACCGGAGCGACATCCCTTGCGATTACGAACTCGACAACGGTGTTCATGATGGGTGGCAATGAATATGCAATGCACCTCGTAACCTCATCGCTTGCATCATCGACTGCAAAGGTCGCGGTGACGAGACTGCCCGTCTTCGTCAATCCGACGCTTGAAGTATCCCTTGTATCAAACAATGCAACGGATATCAACACGTTAGGCAACTTCGCGGACATGCAGCTACTGCTCACAAAAATAAGCAACAACACGGTCTCGATCACGGTTACGCCAGTACCGACGGGGCTTGCTCTTGCGCCGACCTCTTCAAGGATAACGATGGTCCAGTCGTCTCTGTCGCCTGTAGGCTCGTCTTCACAGGAAAACGCGACAACATCGACAACAAGCGCCACAACGACCAGCACCACAGGCACTACAACAGCCGGCACCACAACCGTAGGCACCAGCGGCAACTACTCCGCAGCGCAGAGCCTGCTAAAGACCGATGTCTACTACGGGCTTATGAATAATTACACGAAGACCTATGAGACCGCGGCGAGCAACTGCAACTCAACCGTCTACAATTCAACCTATGTGACAAAGTATGGCCACCTGCCCAACGCGACGAACTCGTTCCTGAACATAACGAAGCTGGTTCCGTACGATCTCAATTACACCCTCGGGAGCACATCCGCATCGGTATGGCTTGCAACATACAGCACCTATTCGCACACCCCGTCGATAACGGGAGGGCCTGCGCTGGTAGTAACAATGAACCTCACAAGGCACCAGATAGTCAGCTCCGTGACAAAGGGGGTCTTCGGGGGGCTCAACTACTCGACAGTCTACAGCAGCTACCTGAGCATAAATAACATCCACAACGCATGCGGGGTGTACGTGCTATCCTGCTCCTATCCGTGCTGATGCCAGAGAAGGTGCAGCACTGCAGCTGAGCACGCAAGTGTTTTATGGTTTTGCGGGAAAATGTGCGTATGGCCTTGCAACCGCGGCTATCTGCCAACGGCATCGAATTGAACCGGGAGTTCCGCAATGCACTCGCCATAATCGAGGGCAGCGGCAAGAACCTGTTTATAACCGGCAGGGCGGGCGCAGGAAAGTCGACGCTGCTGGCTTACCTAAGGTCTATCACATCAAAGAGGATCGCCATCCTGGCCCCTACCGGCGTAGCTGCCCTGAATGTAGGAGGTCAGACAATACATTCGTTCTGCAGGTTCAAGCCCGATATAACCCCAGAGACTGTGGAAAGGCTATCAAACGTTTCTTTTGCCACGGCGAACATGTACAAAAGCCTAGACACCATCGTGATAGACGAGATATCGATGGTCAGAGCCGATCTTCTTGACTGCCTGGATAGATTTATGCGGCTCAATGGGAGGAATCCGGATAAGCGGTTTGGCGGCGTCCAGATGATCTTCGTCGGCGACCTCTATCAATTGCCGCCGGTCGTGACCGAAGGAGAGAGGGGGATATTTGAAGGCCAGTACAAAAGCCCTTACTTCTTCGACAGCAGGGTATTCGATGGGTTGGAGCTGGAGTTCGTGGAGCTCAAGAGTTATTACAGGCATAGCGACCCGAAATTCATAGAGTTGCTCAATGCAATACGGGACAACACGGCAACGGAAGATGACCTGGAAAAGATTAACAGAAGGTTCGATGAATCTGGGGGCGCGCCGGCCACGCCATATTTGTATATAACGCTGACGACCACGAACAGCATCGCAGATCGGATCAATAATATCTACCTGGAAAAAATCCCTGCAAGACGCTACGAATACCGCGCTTTGATCACCGGCAAATTCGGCAGGGGCGTCTATCCCGCCGATGACGTCCTCTGCCTTAAAGAGGGTGCGCAGGTGATGATGCTGAACAACGATTCAAAGAAGCGATGGGTGAACGGCAGCCTTGGGAGGGTCGTCTCGATAGGAGGGAAAGGGGAGGATGGCGGCATCGTGGTGGAGCTTGAGGATGGAAAGCGTGAATCCGTCGCTCCGTATACATGGGAGACGTCAAAGCTATCCTATGACAGCGTTGGGAAGAAGCTCGTATCGACGAGCACCGGGAGCTTCACGCAATACCCGCTGATGCTGGCATGGGCGGTGACTATACACAAAAGCCAGGGGAAGACCTTTGACCATGTCATCATTGACGTAGGGGACGGGACATTCGCACACGGCCAGCTTTACGTTGCGCTGAGCAGGTGCACAACGTTGGAAGGGATAGTGCTGAGGAGGAAGCTGCAGATGAGGCACATAATTACCGATGCGCGGATCGCCGAGTTCCACAGGGCGCACTTTCAGGAGTAAAACGGTTGCAGCGCATTCGCCTTTTCCTTCCAACTCTTCTGCATTGCACATCAAGATGCAGACGCAGGTGATGAGGCGCTGTTGTTTACAACCTGAGGCGCAGCCCTCTTCTTCGCCTTCGGATTTATCGGGAGTGTGAAGAAGAATGTGCTTCCCTGCCCGAGTTTTGACTCAAAGTTTATCTTCCCACCGTGCAGCTTGACGAGATCCCTCGTTATCGAAAGGCCGAGGCCGGTCCCGGCGCCTGGCTGCTGCACTAGCGACGCGTCCTTCTTCGCCTCGAAAAACTTCTTTCTGAAGAGCTTCTTTTTGTCATCATCCGCTATCCCTATTCCAGTATCTATGACTTTGCACTCTATGTTCCTCTTGTTCTTCCTTATTATCTTGACTGTTATGCCGCCCTTTTGTGTGAACTTTATCGAATTGCCTATAAGGTTCACGAAAATCTGTATTAGCCTGTTCGGGTCTGCCATTATCTTCGGTACTTCCCAGTTTACCTCCCACTTGAAATCTAAGCCCTTGTTCCTCGCGCTCTCCTCGAGTGCCACTATGCTCGGGTTGTTCGCCATGTTGACCAGGTCTACCTCCTTCGGCTCGAGCTTTATCATCTCCGCCTCGAGCTTCGCTGCGTCGAGCACCTGCTGTATTATTAGCATCAGCCTATCGGACTCGTCTAGGGTTGTCTGAAGGTAACGTTTCTGGTCATCGTTCAGCGGGCCAAACTCGCCGTCGTAGAGGAGCTTAGAATATCCCTTTATGCTGGTCAGCGGGGTCTTGAGCTCATGGGAGATGTTGTAGATGAACTGCGATTTCAGCTCCCCTTCCTGCTTCATCCGCTTGAGCTGATTCGCCTGGTTCCTTATCGTGTCCTCTTGGTCGCTCAGCCGCCTCTTCGTCCTTAGCTCTTTGACGAAGACAAGGTATTCTGCTCCACTCTCAGATGCGGTGTGGAGAAGCCGCAGCGAATGCGTCGCAGGAACCGGCATCATATCCCTCGCTATGAGCGTCACGAATGAGTTGTCTATCTTCCCGCCGTTCCTCACGTATGTTATGTCCCTGTCGAGTACAGCCTGCTCCCCGTAGAGGAACTTCAGCTCCTTTCCGAGAAGTTCCTCCCGCTTGTAACCAAGGACTATCTCAGCAGGGAGGTTGCACTCGCGTATGTAGCCAAGGCTGTCGACGGCGAAGACTATGTCTGAGGTGCTGGTTATGAAATCGTCCAGGTCCCTCTGCGCGTCGACAAGGCTCTTTTCCATATTGGCATTGATTAACATCAACGCATAGCCGTTGTTGTGCCTCTTTGCAACATAGTGGACGTATCTTTGCCCGAACTCCGGGAAGATTAGGGTGACAGCGCCGCTTGCTATCTCATCTTCCTTCAGCTGTGAAACGCTCTTCTCAAAGCCATTCCGCTCCTGCTCTGCTATCAGGTTCAGGAAATTCGAGCTGGAAAGGCCTGCCTTTGTGTAGCCGAACATCTGCTCCACGTTCTGCGACATGTTGCTCACTGCGAAGCCTGCCCCGAGAAACATGACGCAAACATCCCTGTTCCTGTTGAGAAGCCCGGAGAGGGAAGAGTAGGTGAAGGCATCGGTTATATCGTTAGCCGCGACATGCACAAGCTTGTCGTTTATCTTGCTCGCGGCGATTGCGAAGACGCGCTCCCTTCCGGATGTGGTGTCTATCAGTATGTTCGCCGTGCTTCCCTTCGTCAGCCTTAGTATGGAATCGAAGTCTAGCTTGATTATCTTGCTGAACGGCCTTCCCTCCGGCGTGCTTAGATCGAACTGCTTTATCGCAGCCTTATTGTACTTTACTATCGTCCCGTCTTCAGCAACTATAAGCTGTGGGAACGTCGTGTTGAACGCTGCATCGAAATATGTGGCGAGGCGTATGCTCCTGCTCAGCTCTCCCTTGTACATCAGGACAAAGCCGATGAATGAAGCGCCGACCATCACATTGCTGATGAGATCGTCGCTGAACTTGTTCTCGCTGCGCGAGACCATCTCAAGCATCGACATGACCTTCCCGTCGGCGAGAAGGGGCATCGCGGCATAGCTCTTGAAACCCTTGTTCCTATAGTCTATGAGCTCCGGAAACGCAGAGTAGTCGCTGAGCTGGTTATCCACAAAGGCTCTTTTAGTGTTTTTCAGATACCCCTCTATGGCCGTACCCCTGTCGTTCCTCAGATCGAGGATGGAAACGCTGTCTATGCCAAAGTTCCTAGAAACAGAATCTGTGAAACGCCTCGAAATCTCCTCCTCGCTGACTGCGCTCGTTGCTATCGGGACGAGATCGTTGAGGAACTTGCTCATCGTTGTCTCTTGCATAGGGATCACTGGTGGGCAACGACGCAATTAGACAAAATCTTAACGCGTGTTAGTCAATTACAAAATAGGGAGAGAAAGTATTTAAAGATGGTTTTGCTACTTTTAATCGGGTGGAATGATGAGAAGGATAAGAAAGGGTGTGGACCTCATAAAAAGAGCAGCGCGGGACTTTGAGTTGGCCAAGAAGTACGGTGACGCAAAGGAATACATCACCGCATCCATCCTGTATCGTAAGGCTACGGAAAAAATTCTGAAGGCGCTGTACACGCAGCGAAAGAACAGGGAGCCGCCAAAGAGCGCAAGCATGGAGTTCATGGCCATGCAGATGGAGCTTCCGGAAGAGATCTTCGATGACCTTGTATCGCTTCCTGATGAGCGCGCGGAGATGATGGCGGACGAGAATCTTCTGGAGTACGACGATGAGGAGCAGACTCACATGGCAAGGGATGAGGAATACAGGAGCGCCATGTCAAAGCAGGAGCTTGTGAGAAGGCTGATGGACTACGCGAAAGCGAACATATGAAAGTAAAACGCTGCAAATAACCACGTAAAAGCAGCGTAGCTCTTCCTATTTCCTGTACTGATAATAGCTGTCGAGAGTGCCGAACCTGCTGCCTATCTTCCTCGTTATAAAATCCACCACATTGGACGGTTCCATTCCAGTCTGGAATCTGACCTTGACGACAAGACCATAA
>JAKAVF010000015.1 GCA_021827605.1 Microcaldota archaeon | reverse complement strand
GCGGGGAAGCTGCGTACCATCGGATGGTTTCTGGCTTATTTCTTTATCGAGACCACTGTAATCTTGAATACCAGCGTCTGACCGGCAAGCGGTGAGTTAAAGTCTACCGTAACGTTCGTGGCGTTCACAGCTGTGACCCTGCCCTGCGCTCCCCTGCTTGTGGAGATCATCATTCCTACTGTTACTGTCTGGTTGCCGAAATCTCTCTTTGGAACCGTGACTATCAGGCTCTGGTTCACCTCTCCATAAGCCTCGTTTGCGGGTATAGTCACGGTCTTTGTCTCGTTCAGTTTCATCCCTATAACTGCATCATCGAATCCCTTGATAAGCTGGCCCGATCCCACCGTGAAGTTGAGTGGCGTCTTCCCTGCATTGGAATCGAATACCGTGCCATTGGTATAAGTGCCTGTATAGTAAACGCTTATGTTGTCGCCGACCGCGACGACGGGTCCTGATGCCGCTCCGCTGTTCGTAGTCATGTAAACCAATCCTATAATCGCAATCGCAGTAATCGCTATCGCAACCGCGTACGCAGGCTTGAATCCGCCTTCCTTTCTCTTAGCTTCTGCTGCCATTCTATCACAGAAATATTGGCCTATGGTTAATAAATACTTGCCTCTTAGGTAGACCGGGGTTGTGAAAGGAATAAAGGTTTTTCCACTCAAAATACGCGTATGACCGGGCTAGATATTGACAAGCGGTCTACCGCTCTCGTAGTGATAGACCTGCAGAAAGGAATAGCGGCTATGGACAGGCAATTTGCTCCATACAGCGCAGATACAGTAATACAGAATGCGGCGAGAATGGCGGAAGCGTTCAGAAAAAACAACATGCCTGTGTTCCTTGTGCATGTGGTGTCCTCTGAAGCAGAGAGGCTCAATATGATTGTGGATGACAATCCGTGGGCGCAGTCGCGTCCGCAGCAGATGCCTGCAGATTGGTCTGACTTTGCCGCAGAGTTGGGGAGAGCCGATTCAGATATAGTGATAACTAAGAAGCAGTGGGGCGCATTCTACGGCACCGACCTGGAGCTGCAGCTGAGGAGAAGGGGAATAAGGACAATAGTGCTTTGCGGCATAGCGACGAATTACGGGGTGGAGAGCACGGCGAGATTCGCCTACGAATACGGCTTCAACCAGATCTTTGCCGAGGATGCGATGACTTCCATGTCTGCGGAGGTGCACAACCTTGCAATAAGCGCGGTTTTCAGAAGGATGGGCAGGGTGAGGAAGACACAGGATATTTTGGAAAACCTTCGATAACCGTAGAAGGGAAGGAGTATGGGAGCGCAGAGAGGGGGTTCCTTAGATATCTCTTCGGGGTCTACCCGACATTGCACATCTGCCCGAATTGGGGAAGGTTGAATATGCTCATGGTGCACGATGGCAGGAACATGAGGGACGTGCCGATTGAGGTCATAGACAACTGGACCAAATCTCCGGCAGCGCTCTTTCCGATTAAGTTCCTTAGAGGACTGGAGAATATCGGATTCGAGATAGGGAAGCTCTTCAGGGAAACCTGATTTGTCGTGCCAGACCCTACCTTATGCCTTTTTATATTAGGACTAACAACATTATATCACGGAGAAGGAAGGCAGAAAAGCTCTAATTCTACGTAACATAAAACAAGAAAGTGAATTGAATGTACCAAGACGAAGGAATGGAAGGAGGCTCCAGAGGGGGCTTTGAAAGACGCGGCGGAAGAGGAGGAGGCAGGGGAGGCGGCATGTATGCCGGTTCCGGTGCACCAAAGCCTGTAAAGCCTGGCGACGAAGTCGAAGTGGAAGTCGAAGCTGTTGCTTCGAAGGGCGACGGGATCGCGAAGAAAGACGGATTCGTCATCTTTATCAAGGGCGCACAGCAGGGCCAAAAGGTAAAGGTAAGGATCTCAGAAGTGAAGGAAAGATTCGCTGTTGGAGAGATAATCGCCTAAGCGCAACCTTTTATTTTTTATTTATTTTTATTTCTTTTTCTTTATTTCTCTTTTATCTGTAAAAACATCGCCTGCGCGGGCGCTGCAAGAAGCCTGAAGAAAACTGGCAAGAGGATAAATGGAATAACGTTCTAGTCGCTGCAATCACGTCTTCAAATAGACAGAACCCGCTCGCATCTGACAAGAAATTTAAGTTTATTGATGAGCAAAGAGATTGGAAATTTTATAGCTACCGTTGTAGAATAAACAAAACCCCCGCCCGGCTAGGAGGGGGCAAATACCGCTTTAAATCTTCTTTACGTTCTTTGCGCGAAGCCCCCTTTCGTTCGACTCAGTCTCGAACTCTACCGCATCTCCTACCGAAAGGGTTGCTCCCCCCTCCACTGCCGTGCTATGGAAATAAACGTCCTTTCCATCATCTCCAGTAATGAACCCGAATCCGCGCACCGCATTGTACATCTTTACTTTTCCCTTCATAGAACCACTTTGTCTGATAGTGCTTTGAACTTGGGGTTTTTAATATGCAACGTTCAATACTTCTCTGTGATGCTTATGGCAGATAGAGGAACTTCAGTTGTGCACAAGCACGTTACGCTAAAGCCGACATACCATGTGGTGAACATAGTGGCCAGCGCAGACCTGCACATAGACCTTGACCTGTACCAGCTCGCGAAGATGTCCCACGATGTGGACTACGAGCCTGAGCAGTTCCCTGGTGCGATATTCAAGCTGTATGAGCCGAAGGCTGCGCTGCTCCTGTTCAAGAACGGCAAGATAATATGCACAGGCTGCGCCACTGTGAAAGATGTCAACAGGGCCGTGGCAGAGGCTGTCCAGCTCATAAAGAGACTCAAGGCGTTGCCGAAGCCGAAGACCGCGTAACCGCAACTGCTTCCGTACAAATGAATGCGCTGTCTAGCCGAATCCATCCTGAATTACTTCATCAGTCTCTTTGCCCTGCGCTTCCTTCGCGCCTTTGCGCTCCTTCCTTTTGACATTGACATAGCATGTCTTTTCTGTTCGGGTATTTAAACGCTATCTATCGCCAGCTCAGTCGTTGTGCGCCCAGTCGACTGCTATGTAGTTTTCCCTGATGTTCAGGTTCCTTATCGGCAGAAGGCCCTTTATGACTTTCGTGACCCTCGCGTACGTTATCTCGGGATCGTCCTGCTGGAATACGCGCCTATTCAGGTCGATCACATTGCTTGTCGCTTTTTCCTCGGTATCGGAAATGGACATCCCAAAAGACCTGAAACTGCCGCCCAGCGCAGCTACGACCTGCATGGTGGTCAGTATCTGCGGGTCTGAGTCATCCAGAGACATGTAACGCTCTCTAATCTTGACCAGCCTGTCGCCTATGCCCTTGCTGAATGTGTAGTTTATAAAGTGAAGCAGCTGGCACTTCTTCGGGGGATTCTGCACCGCCAACGTAAACCTCTTTACTATTCCAGTCTCCATCAGCCTGAATAAGCGGTATCTTGCGGTGCCTTTGTTGACCCCTGCCTTTTCAGCTATCTCTGATATTGGCATCCTGGAATTCCCGTTAAGCAGCGCGAGTATTTTCTTGTCAGTCTTGTCTAATTTTATGGATTCGTGCAGCTCGTCGACGAACGAGTCATTCAAAGGCCAGAACCCGAAGCGGTCCAGTATCAACTCTGACGATTTTATTATTGGTCTGAACTCAGAAAGCTCGGACGCCATGTACGTTTCCCATTTTATGTAGCTTAATGAATCTCCTGCCCATGCGAATATGAAAAGGTCATACGATCCATCCAGCAAGAACACCTCTTCCGCATATTCATCGTCCTTGAAGAGCTTCTTTAAGACGGCAAGGGGCGGTTTCTTCATGAACTTTATCGCAAGTATGTGCTTCTCACAGCCGGCAAGCTTGCTCTCGTCTATCTCGAGCGTGTACCTTATGTTTAGCCTCTCCTCAAGCCTCTTCAGGTTCTTTATGGCTGTAACTCTCGAGCACTTCGCCTCCTTTGCAAGCTCGGTGACAGACAGCCTGGAATTGGCGCTCAGCGCGCCCAGTATTATCCGTTCCGTTTTTGAATAGAAGTCCATGGTGCTATCTCTCCCTGGAAATATAAAAGACTTTACATTTGGTCAAACGTTTTCAAATAAATTTGACTATTTCCTTCCTATTTATACGTTTTCCGGCTTTTCATCCAGCATGGCGGCATCAGCCGTCCCGACGATAACTTTACAAAAAGTTAAACTTCGTGATGAATCTTTAAACAATTAACATTCTTTAAATATCGGGCAAAGGTCATTTCGTATTGGTGATTAAATGACCAATGAAAAAAACACGGAGGAAAGGACCGGTGCGCAGAGTCGCGTACCAAACATAACCAGCAGCAGGTTGGCAATCCTTCTCGGATTCCACAAGATTGCTCCGGTGAACGAAGCTGTCATAGTGGTAAACAGGTTCGGGAAGAAGGAGTATTCTTCGAGAAAGGAAGACATAATCGAGGTTTCTCCGCCGCAGATAGACAAGTCGACGAAGATGGTGATAAAGCCAGGGGAGTACAGGAGGGTGCCGAGAAGGCAGAATCCAGAATATCCTTCCTATGGGAAGTACACGAGGATAGAGAGGATCCCCCTTGAAAACCTGAGAGTTGAGGTTGGCTCTATCAAGCTGAACGACTCTAAAATGGCCGAGTTCCAGTGCGATGTCGTGTGCTTTGTCCACATAAACGACCCGATGCTGGCTGCGGAAAGGACCAACATAAGCAAGGGGAAGGTGAAGTACGAGGACAGGAACAGACCAGGCACAGTCTCTGAATCGCAGCTTGCGGCCGATTTCAGGGCGATCCTGGAAGCGGTATGCAGGACCACAGCCACGCAGCAGACCATACTGGAGATATACAAAGACAGGCAGAAGCTCCAGCAGTCCATAGCAAAGCAGGTGGAGGAGGTATTCCCGCTCTGGGGCCTGGAGCTGACAGACCTGGAGATACAGAACATAAAAGATGTACCCAACAGCAGCATAATCCACGACATAGAAAGGAAGATAGAAGCCGAGATTAAGGCGGACGCTGAGGTGAAGGTCGCGGAAGAGGACAGGAGAGCCAGGGTAGTCAAGGCAGAGCAGAATAGGGAAGCAGAACTTGCGGAATACGCTGCGCAGGAGACCGCAGGAAAGAGGGAGATAGAGAAGGACCAGGTTCTTGGTATCGCAGAGCAGTTGAAGAGCAAGGAGATACAGGTAAAGACCTTGGAAGCGAACCAGCAGCTTATAGAAGCCAAGAGGAAGCTAGACGTCGGTAACGCGGACATCAACAAGCAGGTAACGGTGACTAATGCCGAGGCCCAGAAGCAGAAGACCATTCTCAACGCAGAGGCAGAAAACCGGCAGACTATACTCTCGGCAGAAGCTGTAAAGGCCCAGACGATCCTAAGGGCAGAGGCAACGAAGCAGCAGCTCGAGCTGGAAGGCGCTGGAGAGGGTGCGAAGGCAAAAGCCATAGGAGAGGGAGAGGGTGCGAAGGCCAGGACTATAGGCGAAGGAGAGGCCGCAGCAATAAAGGCGAAGAAGGTTGCCGATGCAGAGGGTACCGAAAGGCTTGCAGTGGCGCAGAAGCAGTATGGAGAGGCGCAGGGCCCACAAGCGCTTGAAGCAAAGAGGCTTGACATGATGAGGGATGTCCTGATGTCTTATGCGAGCGCGGGCGGAAAGATAGCGGAGAATGCGCACATAAGCGTGATCAGCGGGGACAGCCACGAGCTGATGAACGGCGGACTCCTCTTTGGAAAGCTGGGATTCGGGCCAAAGGAGGGCGCTGCGATGGCGCAGTTCGCGCAGGCGATGGGGTTAGACGAAAAGGACGTCGAGAAACTGATCGCCAGTATGGTAGGCAGGGGAGTCTCGGGGTTGCTGAGGGAAGGGGCGCAGCAGACAGAGACGACTCCAGAGGGCAAGAAGACGCTCCCGAAGTCAACGGTAACAGGTTGAAGCGGCTGACCTCCACGGCAGGGGCTGGAAAATCCAGCTCCTGACCCTTTTCTTTTTATTTTAAATGAGCTCAAGCTCCTGGACAGGACCTGGGGAGGGAAAAGGGGTTAAATCGCTTCAATGTTTTTTGTCATACGTGCGTAAACTTCACAGTTCTAGGTCCTCTTGAGATGTCTGTCGTGACATTCATCTCAAGCGAATCTCCTTTCCGCAGTGTCCTTATTATATCAAGATCACCAAGAGTGCTGACCATTCGAAGGCTGGCAGCGCTACTTTTTGCACATACCGTAAAATCCACCGACGTTTTCGGCTTGTAGATTATGGACCGGGAATCGTCGGCAGAGCATTTGAACATGATGATCTCCCTGCGCATGTCTGGAGTGTGGTTTGACATGGAGCCGGGATTATCTCCTGGCTTCAGCCTCACGGCTTCAATCCACCTCTTTGCTTCATCAGAGTACACCTCAATAGTCAACGGCGGCATAGTGTGTTGGTGTTTTTAATGATATTTATGTGTTTCTGCAAGCCCAGCTTTGTTTAAAAAGTCCAAATCTG
>JAKAVF010000017.1 GCA_021827605.1 Microcaldota archaeon | reverse complement strand
CGGGTATGCAGCAGCCGGGCAGGAGTCCATGGAAAAGGGAATAAGATTGCTAAAGACCAACCTTTCAGAGATAGATATAAACCTTGTATACAGGCTTCTGATATCTGGTTAAGCACAGAATTTCAAGAATAATGGCTTTTCGCCTGACACACAGCGCCAAAATGCCTTTTATCATTGGATATAAACTTTGAAGGATTAGGCTACTCCTTCAAGAAAAGCCTCAATCGGCTTTGCCTGCCCAATAAGCCTTTTCTTCAGCTCCAATAGATAGCTTGCGTCGTCATCGCTCGATCTCTTGTGCCCTAGCCATAGGCCATTCTCATCGTACACCGGAAGCAGGACCTTAGAGTTGTCAAAGAGCCAGAAATCCTTCACATCCCTGCCATTGCAGAAGCGGATGAACTTCTGGTTCTCAAGACCTAGGACATCCTCACTATTTTCCTTGAACAGCCTGAGCTGCTTTAGTTCAAAGAGCGTGAAAGGAGGTACGGGGAACTTTATAATCTGAAGGCGGCGCAGGACTATACCCTTTCTTTTCAGCTCTGATAGGCTTGCGAACCAGTCTGACAGCTCCTTGTCCACCGGAATCCTGCCTGTCTTCTTGTATTCCTCGTACCTGAGCTTCTCCGCAGTTGAAAAGGTCAGTACAGGAAGAGAGAGCCTGAAAATCTCCTTCTTGCTCTTGTTCCAATACTCTTGAAATTGATCCTCCATGCTCACCAAAGCCTGATTTTCTTCATAGTCTTAGAATGCGGGAACTTCGCATTGAGATCAGAGTACTTGTACTGCTTTGCGTTGACTGTCTGCCACTCCTCCCCAAAGCTCTCCCACGGGAAGAGATTTGTCCAGTTTTGCACTTTGCTTGCCCTGCATTGTTGTTGGTTCATGGTCTTTGTGTCATTCGTGTAGAGGCCATGGAAAGATATCTCTGCATCCTTAACCGCATTCCTGTATGAGTAATCCATAGTGTCAGTCGCGTAAATGATCCTGCATCTCGGGAACATCTTCTTCAGGTCCTTCGCTGCTGTCGCAGCTGTAACGCCAAAGCAGTGGTTGTTCTCCACAAGAAGGAATACCGGATTCGGCTTCGCAATCTCGGCTTTTGGAAATCCGAATATCTTCTTAAGCACGACGTCCCTTCCGACAAAGAAGTACTTGTATTGCACCGGAAGGACTCTCAGCATGTCCAGCTTGAACGTGATGTAGCCTCCAGGGAACAGCCCTCCTCTCATTATTGGGACTACCGCGTCTATCCTAATCTTTTTCCTCTTAGTATACGCTCTTATCTGTCTTACGACAGAATCGAGCAGCTTTTCGTATTCTCCCCATGTAAGCTGCCTGAAATCTGATTTTTTGTAGATACTTAGATATGCCATGTATCTATTGCCACGATAGCCTTTAAGCCTCTTACGATACGCCATTCGTCTTTTACAGGAATGAAAGGAATATCCAGTACACTAAGATGTTGATCAGGGTAAGAGGTATCCCTATCCTGATGAACTGCCAAAATGTTACCGTGTGCTTTGACTTCCTCTCAGCAGTCTGGATTATGATGACATTGCTAGCCGCTCCAAGTATGGTGAGGTTTCCTGCTATGGTGCTGCCTGCGACCAGCGCTATCAGCCCTGCCGCGGTGACTCCGGACTTCAGCAGCAGAGGCAGATAGACCGCCACAAGAGGCACATTCGATATGAACTGGCTCGCCACAACGCTGATTGAGAGTATCGCTGGAATAGACGTAATGCTTGTGTTTATATGTGAAAGGATGAACTGCAGCGACCCTGACTGGACTGCGCTTCCCACCACTACAAACAGAGCTGCAAAGAAGATAAGCGTCCGCCAGTCCACTCCTTTCACCACCTCTTTCCTCTTTCCGCTGAAAAGCACTATCGGCAGTGCTGATATAAGCACTATGTAGGTAAGGTTAAGGCCTGTCTGTATTCCAAGCGCATATGCGGCGCTCTGGAAAACTATAAGGATGATGAGCATCGCCATCGAGATCTTTGACAGCGTTGCAAGATTCCTGTCTTTTATAAGGCTGTCATATTGCCTCCTGATCCTCTTCTTGAAGCTATTCCTGTAGAAGAGCCTAAGAATCAGGTATGCGATGAAGAGATTTATTATGGTAGGTATTAGTAGGAATCCCAAAAATGTGTAGAATGGGTTGCTGATTCCGCTGTTCAGCGCTATCAGCACATTCTGCGGGTTACCTATTGGGCTCATCACGCTTCCTATAGTGATTGCGAACGCGAGAGAGAGCAGCAGTAGTTGCGGATTCAGCTTCTGCGCCTTGGCAAGATAGAGCATCAATGGTGTACCTATTATTGCAAGGTTATCATTAAGCAGCAGTGCAGAGGAAAGCCCTATGCCAAAGAGTATGGCAAGGACGAGCGCGTCTACGGACCTCACTCTTCTGAGTATCCTTGAAGAGAAATGCATCAGGTATCCGCTCTGCTCAAGCGCCTCACCTATGATAAACATTCCAAAAAGCAGGAGGAGTATGGAGAAGTTCTCGGATTCCAGGGCTGCGGTTGGCGATATCTGGCCAAGGGCTAGCACAGCCACTGCGCCACCTAGCATTATTTGCCATATCTTTAGGCGCAGCCTGCCTAAGTGCCTCACTGCAATAAGCACGAATATTACAAGGAGGATTATAATAGGTACAAGCATGATACTGAGTCGCAATCTATTTTATTAATTCTGATGGTGGCCGGCATTGCGATATCCTTTAATTCTCTTCTGACGAATAATTCTGTGTTGAACGGAAAGGCAAAGGCGCTGTTGAAGAAGATAAAAATAAACAGGAAGTTAGAAGGCATAAAATCCAGAGCCTTCCATCACTCACACGAGTGGGGGAGGAAAGGTTCTGCACCTACAAAGATAATCCTGCACGGCAGGATAGTGAGCTTTACAGATGTGTTCTCCGGTTTTGAAGGAGTTTCGATAGTGAAACGCACCTTTGGAAAGCATGTTAACGTTAACGTATTATTTGCTAAACTCAAGGTCGGTGTCTTTGATGGGCCTGGTTATGTATGGGTTGATGAGGAGAGAGACCGCCTCATGATAAGCAAGAAGTATCTTGAAAATGGGATGCTCGTTTCCCTCTACCTCGATGTAATCCATGAGCTGATACATTTCAAGCAGCACATAGATGGAAAGGATCTGTGGGATGAGCGGTATGATTATGTAGACAGACCAACGGAAGTAGAAGCGTATAGGATAAGCGTGAAGGAGGCCAAACGCCTAGGCATGAACAAGAAGGAGATAGCAAGATATTTGTATATGAAGTGGCTTACTAAAGAGCAGTTCAAGCGGCTGTTAAAGAACTCGAATGCCTAATTACCGTGATATTTTGGTAGACAAGATCAATGACTATTTATGGGAAATAAAGAAGGATGAGAAGCTGGGTATGAGGGTGCCTGTGCGCATCTATGCAAATCAGAGCATAGTCGATACGATGCAGAAGGACAGGACTCTTAGGCAGGCAACCAATGCATCAATGCTTCCGGGAATAGTCCAGAACATGCTTGTGATGCCGGACGGGCATGAGGGGTATGGAAGTCCCATTGGTGGAGTCGCAGCTTTTGATGCGAATGAAGGCATAGTCTCTCCTGGATTCTGCGGTTATGACATCAACTGCAGTGTCAGAGTAATAAAGACGAATCTTACCGAAAAGGAGGTACGCCCTAAGCTCTCTCTTCTCATGGACAGGCTATTCAAGAATGTTCCAAGCGGCGTAGGCAGCACCATCAAGCTCGGCTTTACTATAAAAGACCTTGACAGAGTGGCGACAGAAGGTGTAGATTATATCATAAGTAAAGGCTACGGGATAGATGAAGACAGGGAGTTCATAGAAGAGAAGGGATGTATAGCAGGCGCGGATCCAGATAAGGTGAGCGAGCTTGCGAAGAAGAGGGGAGTTCAGCAGCTTGGCACAATGGGAGCAGGAAACCACTTCGCAGAGGTGCAGAAGGTTGACAAGCTGCTAGATCCAAAAATCGCAAAGGTGTTCGGTCTTGAGGAAGGTCAGGTAGTCATAATGTTGCACAGCGGATCACGCGGATACGGCCACCAGGTATGCAGCGACTATCTCAGGATATGCGGCGACTGGCAGAAGAGGAACAGCATAGCGATGCCTGACCCTGAGCTTGTGTATGCAGCTATAGGCACAAAGGAAGCAAATGATTACATCGCTGCCATGCGCTCTGCGGTCAACTTTGCTTTCTCTAGCCATGAAATAATGACGCATTTCATAAGGAAGAGCTTTGAGGAGACGTTTGAGAAGAGCTCAGATGCTCTCGGCATGGATCTCCTCTACCATCTTTCCCATAATATAGTGAAGCTGGAAGAGCATGAGGTTGAAGGAAAGAGAAGGAAGGTATACGTCCACAGAAAGGGAGCGACACGGGCATTCGGTCCGGGGAGGGAGGAGATACCAAAAGAGTACAGAGGCGTGGGGCAGCCGGTTCTGATTCCCGGAAGCATGGGGACAGCAAGCTACATACTCGCAGGGAGAGTGGAGAGCATGCTAGAGACTTTCGGCTCATCCTGCCACGGGGCAGGGAGGACAATGTCAAGGCACGCTGCACTTAGGGAGATACCTGCCACTAAGACATTCGGGTCCATGAAGGACAAGCGCATAGAGCTGAGAGTCAGGGACAGGAAGCTAGTCAGCGAGGAGGCGGAATGGGCGTACAAGGACGTTGATCAGGTAGTGGCAAGCATAGAGGGAGCGAAGATCTCAAATGCCGTGGCAAGGCTGCTCCCGCTTGGAGTTGCGAAGGGCTGAATATGTCATACTTAATTGGAGTACTGTTTGCATTCGCAGCATTGTTTCTTTGGGGAGGCGGTGATTTCCTCATCCAAAGGACGACCCGCCGCATAGGGGACTGGGAGACGCTCTTTCTCATTGTTGGAATAGGAACTGTGGTGCTTACTCCTTTCGTTTACACCCAGATAATCGGCTACCTGAGCGTCCCATCGATTCTGATCGTGCTGGTGCTTGCCAGCGTACTTGGCTTTTTCGCATCTATGCTCTTTCTTGAGTCCCTGAAAAGGGGAAAGATAGCCGCGGTGGAGCCAATAATGGCGCTGGAGATTCCCGTAGTGGCAATCATGTCCCTGTTCATCATAAGCGAGATGCTCTCCCCATTGGAGATACTCCTTGTGGCCGCGATAATGGTAGGATTAATACTTGTATCGCTCAAAGAGGAGCACCTCAAGCACCTTAGGCTGGAGCGTGGCGTACTTCTTATGGTGGCAGCTGCGGTCCTTTTCGGCGCATCCGCTTTCTTTGTAGGTTACGGCGCGAGGCTGTCCAATCCGCTATTTGTAAACTGGTTCACCGGGCTCGGCATGGCGATCCTCACCTTTGTGTACCTGCTCTTCAAGGGAGACTTGCATGAACTTGTGAGGAACACGCTGAAGTTCCCAAAACTGGTGCTGGCAACTGCTCTCGTAGATACGTTCGCATGGGTGTCATTCGCATTTGCATCTGTCTTCATACCTATAACAATCGCTGTCGCGCTTTCCGAGAACTACATAGGGGTCGCTGCGCTGCTTGGTCTTCTCCTTAACAAGGAGAAGCTGGTTGTGCACCAGAAGGCGGGGTTCGCGGTGGCGCTTGCGGGCGCAGTTGCGCTATCGTTCCTTATCGGATTCTAACTTACTTCCTTCTCGATATTCTTATCTTGCCGTTATCCGCATCCACTTCGATCAAGGTTGTATTTGAGAGGCGCTCCGGCTAACTCTTTCAGCTTGCCGTAATAGATAGGGTCAACCATTGGCACTTCGTCCAGAACAGGGCAGTTGCCAGACCATCGCCATATCCAGCTCTGCTCCTTTAGAGCGCAGCTTATTTTGTCCGCTGCGGCCTTGTTTGTAACACCTACGAATCGCATAATAACGCTTCTGGGCTCTAGCCTTTTATAACTATTTTTCGTTAGTCTCTTTGGGTGTTTGGATAGCAAAAAGTCTCAAGTCAATTGAGGAAGTGCAGATGGCCGAGGCTGAGGCGAAGGACATCATTGAGAAGGCTGAGAAGCTCAAGGAACGCCGTCTTGATGCGGCCCGTGCACGCGCACAGGTGCTTGTCAACGGGGCTGAGATAGAGTCGAAGACATCTCTAGAGCAGGAGCAGAAGCGCGTCATGGACGTCGCATCGCAGAAGAGGACTCTCGAAGGGAAGGAAATAGCGAAGATGGCTGAGAAGATAAAGAGGCAGAGGCTTTCCAAGACGAAGGCGAAGAGGGTTGTGAAGGATTCTTTGAATTCCATTCTTGGTGCGTGAGAGATGGTGTTGAGTACTGCTAAGATGCAGAAGGTAAGGCTGCTGTTCTACTATCAGGACCGAGACAACGTGATAAAGTTCCTCCACGAGAAGGGAGTGATAGACGTTAGGCAGAGCTCGGTCGCGCTTGAGAGAGATCTTCCACCTGACAGGCTGGCGGTCCTTTCAGACCTGCTCGCCAAGGTCAACGGCGCCATCGCCCTCCTTCCCGCAAGGAAGGGAAAGCGCGCGATAAAGAAGACGAGGAGGCTGCCTGTCGACAGGTTGATTAAGAGGGTTGGGTCCTTAAGGTACATAGACGCAATATTCGAGGCTGATGAAAGACTTAGGGATCTTGATGAAGAAAGGAAGGCGCTTGACCATGTCATTTCAATCGCAACAATGTTCGAGAACACAGGCATAGATTTCTCGCATCTCAAGAGCAATACCCTTTCTTTCAGCGCATTCACGGCAGGGAGAAGGGAAGCAGACGCCATAAGCAGATCTCTCGAAGGCAGGGAGAACATAGAGGTCATAAAAAGGGAGGTCGGCAAGAACTTATTCCTCTTCTTCATAGCGCACAAGAAGAGCGAAGACATCGATGAGGTGCTCGCAGGCCATAGCATAAACGAGCTTGACCTCGCTGCAAAGGGGCTTTCAGGCACTCCGCATGATGCAATCAGCGAGGCGAAGAGGAAGATGAAGATGGATGAGGGCATGTCTGCGGAGCTCAGGAAAAAATTAGCCTCCATCGCTGAGGGAAAGCGCGACGAGATTCTCGGATTCAAGGAGATGCTTGAGATAGAGGTTGAGCGTGCATCCCTCTCTTCAGAATTCAAGAAAACAGATAAGACCTTTGTAATGGAGGGATGGGTGCCTGCGAAGGACTACGAGAACTTCTCCATCGAAATCACAAAGTTCACCTCTGGAAGGTGCTACCTCGAGAAGATTCAGGATGATGAGCTTGCTCCTACGCTCTACACCAGGCCGAAGTTCTTTAGGTCGTTCGATTATCTCATGGACTTCTTCTCCACTCCACGCAGCGACGAGATAGACCCAACGTGGATATTCATAATATCGTTCCCTATCTTCTACGGGCTAATGGTCAGCGACGTCGGATACGGGATTGTCTCGTTCCTGCTCGCAACGTGGTTCACAACGTTCACGGACCCTGAAGGGCTTGTCTACAACACCTCCAAGGTGTGGCAGATAGCAGCTTTCTCCGCGATATTCTTCGGGATAATCTCGAACCAGTACTTCGGCCTTCAGCTAGGCGGAATATTCAAGTCTATGCAGCTCTTCGACTGGATGAGGGATATAAACACTGTGCTGGTTGTAACCTTGTTGTTCGGAGTTGCACAGGTTGTCCTCGGCCTCGTCCTTGGATTTGTAAACAAGCTTAAAAGACGCGAGACAAGGCTGGCATTTGGCAGGCTGTTCTCAATAGGGGTTGTCTTTGCCGGCGCGGTAGCGGTATCTGGATTCCTCTTCAACAGCTTTGATCCCACAACCACGCTTTACTCGGGCATAGCTGCTCTCGCGATGCTGGTGATAGCAGCAGTGCTAAGCGGAATCGAGGCAACCGAACTCACAAACCTTATAACCCATCCGCTCAGTTACACAAGGATAATGGGGTTCGGGCTCGCGAGCATAATCATAGCGTTCCTTATCGATAGCGCTTTTACTCCTACGCTCGCCTATGGAATACTTCCATTCATAGGGCTCCTGCTCGCTTTCATCGCGCTCCACCTCTTCAACATGTTGCTCGCCATCTTCGAGGGCATAGTGCAGGGGGCGAGGCTCAACTTCGTTGAATTCTTCTCAAAATTCTATGAGGGAGGAGGGGTAAAGTTCAAACCATTTGCATTTAAAAAGAAGTACATCGAATAGGTATGCTTACAAAAATCATGATTTATCTGGTGAAAAAATGGCAATAACATTGGAGGCGGCTCTTGCCGCGATAGGCGCAGGAATCGCGCTTGCTGGTGGCGCAATCGGGACTGGAATGGCGCAGGCTGGAATCGGAAGCGCTGGGATAGGCCTCATCGCCGAGAAGCCAGGAGAAATGGGAAGGGCGCTGCTTTTCCTAGTCATTCCTGAGACTATACTCATATTCGGGTTCGTCGTGGCAATACTGATACTCATCTTCAGCGGAATAATATAGAGGTGCGGATATGCCTCTCCAGCAGATTAGGGAACAGATCCTGAAAGAAGCGGAAGAGAAAGCAAAGGCTATCGAAGATTCAGGAAGGAGGGAGAGCGATGATATCGTAAGGGATGCAAGTGCCCAGGCGAAAAAGATTTATGAGAAGGCAAGAGCAGCCGCTAGGCAGTGGGCTGACATTTTCGTCGTTGAGCACGAGGCAGAGTTCAAGATAGACAGGCACAATGCGCTCCTTAGCGCACAGGAGGAGGCGATAGAGGCGAATATAAATCAGATCATAAGGGCGATAACCTCGGAATTATTGAAGAGTTACGGGAAAATAGTCGATGGCGCTGTCCGCGCTCTTGAGAAGTCAACGCTGATGGAAAAGAAGGATTTCGTAATCCGCTGCGAGCCGAAATATCTCAGGCTGGTTAAGAGCAGCGGGATAGAGACAGAGGCTGCCAAGCGAGGGATAAGGCTAGAGACAATAGATGGAAGCGTATCAGTGGACATCGCACCCGATGCGATTATCAATAGGAACATCGACAGCGTAAGGATGGCGCTGGTCAGGGAGCTGTTCGGGGGGAACATCGCGCTCGAGAGGAAAATGGAAAGGGAGGAGAAGAAGGCTGAACAGAATGTAGAGAAAAAATTGGAGGAAAAGGCGGAGAAAAAAGAGAAGATCGCTTCCAAAAAAGGAAGAGGAAAGGAAAGGAGGAAGAGATGAGATTGATGGCATTCCACGGACTGAAGGCTGCTACGACGTACGGCTATGCCAATGCGCGCGTTAAGGCGATGCAGTCCAGGCTGCTGCTGAAGGGCACGATACGGGATCTGATCAACACGCGCGATGCGTCAGGCATGCTCTCACTTCTCATGTCAACTGAGTACAAGGAGGATATCGAGGCCTTTGGCGGCATGAAGGTCAAGAGAGCGCAGATAGACTTCGCGCTCAGCAAGAACCTCGCCAAGAATGTTGTCAAGCTGGTTGAGCTCACCCCGAGCGGACAGAAGCCGCTTATAAGGGACATAGTTGGCAGGTGGGACATCTCTAATATCAAGCTTGCCATAGAGGCGAAGGCCAGGGGGATGAGATTCGAGGACGTGTCGAGCTCAATCATAGATGCAGGCGTCTACGGTGCGAAGGCGGTCAGGGAGTTCATGAGTTCGCAGGGTGTTGAAGAGCTGCTTGAACGAATGCTGATAAACTCTCCTTATAGAGCGATGTTGTCCAACGCGCTCCAGGTCTACAGGAAGACCGGCAGCATCGTTGAGACCGAGATGGCTATCGACAGGTCTTATTACGCAGCGATGGGCCAGGTGATAAAGGAGCTCTCCATTTTAAGCCCTGAATCGGCCCGCGTCCTGCGCATGGACATGGACATGAAGAATATCCTTCTCCTCATAAGGGCGAAGCACTACGGCGCAGACTTCCAGGGCATAGCGCAGAACATAGTCGCGTATGGGAGCATCGGCATCGGAGAGCTCGAAGCCGTATACAACGGATCGAAGGACCTCGACTCGCTTGTAAGGGCGATAAAGGTGTTTGACCTCGCCAAGGCGCTAGAGGTCTACAAGAGCACCGGAAGCAAGCAGCTGCTCACATTTGAGATTGCGATGAGGAACCAGATATTCAACAAGGGAGTCGAGTTGCTGTCCGGCTCGACACTCTCATTCGGATCCATTATGACGTACTTCTATCTCAAAGAGATAGAGGTTTTCACGCTGAGGATTGCAATAAACGGGCTTCGGTATGGGCTCGAGAAGAACGAGATATTGGGAATGATGGTGTGGAAGGCAGAGTAGATTACAAGATTGGCGTCATAGGCAGGAACCTACTTGTCAAGGGGTTCGACCTTGTAGGGATAAAGGAGTCAATAATCATAGAGGATGACAGCGAGGCTGAGGCAGCATTCCGCAGGCTGCTCGACAACGAGGAGATTGGCTTGATAATAATAAACGAACGTACATCTGCGGCGATAACGGACAGGAAGCTACGCGAGATAATCGACACCAGCTTAATGCCGCTTGTGGTAGAGGTCCCAGGCTACAAGGAGAAGGAGGTCGTCGCTGACATACTCAGGAGGCTCGTGCTGAGGGCTGTGGGTATAGACATATACGGAAGCATTGGATGAATTGAGGTGATTGTTTGGGTTTCATAGAAAAAATATCAGGTCCCCTTGTGATCGCAAAGGACATGCTTGGCGCGAGCATGTATGACCTTGTCAAGGTGGGCAAGCTGAAGCTCATTGGAGAGATAATACAGCTCAAAGGGGAGCGTGCCATAATCCAGGTCTATGAGGACACATCTGGACTGCAGCCAGGCGAGAGCGTCACATCAACCGGCCGTGCCCTCTCTGTTGTGCTCGCACCCGGCCTTCTCGGCGCTGTATACGACGGAATCCAGAGGCCTCTCGACGTGATAAGGGAGCAGAGGGGCAACTTTATAGCAAGGGGAGTGACAGCACATCGTATCAACACCAGCAAGAAATGGAAATTCGTGCCTCTTGTGAAGACTGGCGCAAAGGTATCTGGGGGCGACATCATCGGCTATGTCCAGGAAACTGACCTGCTCAAGCACTACATACTTGTGCCTAGCGGGATATCGGGTAGCATATCTGTTATAAAGGGCGGCAGCTTCACAGTTGATAAGACTGTTGCGATTGTAAAGAGTGGAGAAAAGAGCATAAAGCTGAGCATGATGCAGGAAAGGGTCGTGAGAAGGGCCTCGCCATACAGGATGAAGGGAGGGTCAAGCGAGCCGCTCGTAACCGGACAGCGCGTCATAGACACGTTCTTCCCGGTTGCAAAGGGCGGGACTGCCGCAATACCCGGACCGTTCGGCAGCGGGAAGACAGTTGTGCAGCACCAGCTGGCAAAATGGTCTGATGCAGACATCATAATTTTCACCGCGACCGGCGAGAGGGGAAATGAAGTCAGCGAACTCCTTGTCGAATTCCCGCGGCTAAAAGATCCAAAGAGCGGCAAGTCGCTTATGGAGAGGACGATAATAATAGCAAACACCAGCAATATGCCAGTCGCTGCGCGAGAGGCGAGCATCTACACAAGCATAACAATAGCAGAGTACTTCCGCGACATGGGATACAGCGTCGCGCTCATGGCGGACTCAACTTCAAGATGGGCTGAAGCTATGCGAGAGATATCCGCGCGTCTTGAGGAGATGCCAGGGGAAGAGGGGTATCCGGCGTACCTCCCGAAGCGCCTTGCGGAGTTCTATGAGCGGTCGGGAAGGGTCGAGACCCTCTGCAAGAAGCACGGCTCGATAACCGTCATCGGCGCCGTGTCGCCACCGGGCGGCGACATATCAGAGCCGGTCTCTCAAAGCACCCTCCGCGTTACAAAGACATTCTGGGCGCTGGACGCGTCTCTGGCAAACGCAAGGCACTTCCCGGCTATAAACTGGCTAGACAGCTATTCACTTTACCTGAAGCAGTTGACACCGTGGTACAACAAGAACCTTGGCGAGCGCTTCGTCGAGCAGAGAGCAGAGGCGATTCGCGTGCTGCAGCGTGAGTCAGAGCTCAAGGATATAGTCCAGCTGGTTGGAATAGAGGCTCTCCCAGAGCAGGAGAAGGTAACGCTGGAGATAGGGAAGATAATAAGGGAGGACTTCCTAAGGCAGAGCGCGTTCGACCAGATAGACCAGTACACTAGTATGCACAAGCAGGGTAAGATGCTGGAGGTGATACTCTACTTCGCGAGGAGGGCGAACGCAGCGCAGAAGGCGGGCTTTGCGACCTCGGTGATGACCGCGATGGCATGCAGATCAGAGATATCTAGGATGAAGGAGTGGCCTGAGAAGGAGACCGACGCCAAAGCAAAGGCGCTGATCGAGTCTATAGACAAGGAGTTCTCTGCGCTAGGAAAAGGCGCACCGCACGAGAAGAAAGAGGTTGTGGAATGAAGTTTGGAATAGAATACAGGACGATTGAAAGCATATCTGGGCCGCTCATAGTAGTCAAGAACGTGAGGAGGGCTGCGTACAACGAGCTCGTGAGGATAAACCTCCAGAACGGCGAGGAGAGGCTTGGACAGGTCCTCGAAACCAGCGACACCTACGCGATAGTGCAGGTATTCGGGCAGACTGATGGACTTAACCTAAGTGACAACAGCGTCACATTCCTGGGAGAGACATTCGAGTTCGGGGTAACCGAAGATATGCTTGGCAGGGTGTTCAACGGCGAGGGCAGGCCTATCGACATAAAGGCTGAGGTTATACCAGAGACCAAGCTTGATGTGAACGGTTCGCCGATGAACCCGACAGCGAGGGCTGTGCCTACTGACTTCATAGAGACAGGAATATCTGCGATAGACGGGCTGATAACGCTTGTAAGGGGACAGAAGCTCCCGATCTTCTCCGGTGCGGGGCTTCAGCACAACGCGCTGGCTGCGCAGATCGCAAAACAGGCGCAGGTCAAGGGAAAGAGCAGCGAGGAATTCGCGGTGGTCTTCGCCGGGATAGGGATAACATACGACGACGCTAACTACTTCATAGAGGAATTCAGGACGGCGGGGTCGCTCTCAAGGAGCGTCACCTTCATGAACCTCGCCGACAGCCCGAGCATAGAAAGAATACTCACCCCAAGGCTCGCGCTAACGACAGCGGAATATCTCGCGTTCGAGGAGGGGATGCACGTGCTTGTGATACTCAACGACATGACCAACTACGCAGAGGCGCTCAGAGAGCTCTCCAGCTCCAGGGACGAGGTTCCCGGAAGGAGGGGCTATCCCGGCTACATGTACACAGACTTCGCGAGTGTTTACGAGAGGGCGGGCATACTGAAGAACAAGAAGGGCAGCATAACGCAGCTCAACATAGTCTCAATGCCTGGGGACGATGTCACGCACCCTGTGCCGGACCTTACCGGATACGTCACAGAGGGGCAGATATTCCTTAGCAGGGACCTGCAGAACAAGGGAATCTATCCGTCGATAAACCCACTAGGCTCGCTCTCAAGGCTGATGAACCAGGGGATAGGAGTAGGAAAGACAAGGGAGGATCACAGGGGTGTATCCGACCAGCTTTATGGTGCGTATGCCAAGGCGCAGGAGGCGAGGAGCCTGAGCACAATCGTCGGAATGGAGGCGCTCAGCGACCTTGACAAGCTCTACCTCTCCTTCGGCGATTCATTTGAGAAGAACTTCATAGCGCAGAAGTTCGACGAGAGGAGGACAATAGAGGAAACGCTCGATATAGGATGGGAGCTGCTGTCAGCGCTGCCTGAGAGCGAGATGACCAGGATAAGCAGGGACTTCATAAAGAAATACAGAAAGGTGGTTAAATGAAGGAGAGGGCAAGCCCGACAAGAATGAACCTCATACTGACGAGGAAGAGGATATCTGGAGCGAAGCGCGGATACGACATACTCAAGAGGAAGAGGGAGGTGATCGCTATAGAGTTCCTGAGAATCCTCAGAGAGTCAAAGACGGGCAGGATGCAGCTGAAGGGCGTGCTGGACAGGGGATATGGCGCTGCGGCGAGGGCGTCGACTTTCGTGGGCGACTTCGAGCTCGACAGAGTAGCCGAGGGTATAGAAGAATCATCCAGGATAAGGATGGACACAAAGAACGTGATGGGTGTCCGTATCCCTGAGATCACGGTGAGCCAGAAGGAGGGAAGGGTGTTTGGCGCTTACAGCGTGCTTTCCACAAGCACAGCCGTTGACGACGTTAGGGATGCGTTCGAAGAGGCCGCTGACCTTGTGATTAACGTAGCAAGGAGGGAGCAGGGGCTGAAAAGGCTTGTGGTTGAGCTCGATAAGACAAAGAGGAGGGTCAACGCGCTTCAGTACGTCCTAATTCCAGAGCTGGACAGGAGCTCGAAGTACATCAGCATGCGCCTTGACGAGATGGACAGGGACATGTTCTCAGCGCTGAAGCACGTCAAGAAGAGGCTCGCGAAGGGGAAAGAATAGCGACTGAGAAAGGCGCGACTTCGTCAGTTGTATATACTGCTGTGGGTTATGCGTATGGTATATAAACCTTATCAAGCCAGTTTGAATTAGTGATACAGATGGGAGGACAGGAAAAATAATCTTCAATAGATGCTATGTCTTTGCAGGTTAGTCTTACTACGGCGGATGTTATCATGTTTCCCGGGACATAGTTTGTGGTCACAACTGATATTCCATCGGTTTTCATTCCTGCATCTGCAAATATCTCCTTCTCGTAATTAATCGTAATCCCAGGAATCAGACCGCCTTTGCCTTCAGCGTCCCCTGCGCTGTGTGGCGGAATCCACTCTGCAGGTTCGTGTAGTTTATAAGGACAAATCCGCTGTATGTCTGCCCGGGGAGCAGCGAAACGACGCTGCCGTTCTGGTAGCACTGCATCGAGAGGGTTGTATTGCCGCCTATCCCAAGCGTGATAGGGCTTGGCACTACCATATTCGTTAGGGTGCGCATGTTGTTGCATCCGTATGCGGTGATTGTTATCGGTGTCTGCAGCGACTGCTGTACATTTATATAGAGGGTGCTGTTCGAGGAATAGAGCACTGCGCTAAGGCAGCCGAACTCAGCTGGGAATATGCATGTTGTGCTGATTGTCGGGTTAAATATTCCAAGGCGATAGAGAGCAGCCACCACCACAATTATTATGAGAATGGCCCATCCGTAAGTGGTAAGGTACTCTATTGCGCTCTGCGCCCTTTTATTTTTCATTGCTGTTTCCATAAACAACCCTTTAATGCAAAGTTGCAACTATCCCGTCTATTATCCCGTTTACCCCGAGCCCTCCGGTCGACTTCACCGCAATCCTGTGGCTGAGCACTGGCCTCGCCAGGAATTTGACGTCGTCTATAGTCATCTCTTTCCTTCCCTCGATCAGCGCCTTTGCCTTTCCACAGCGCATGAACGCTATCTCAGCCCTTGGGCTTCCTCCCATGATCACGTGTATGTCTGTTCGCGTGGCGTTCACCATCTGCGTTATGTACTTCGCTACATCGTCAGGCATGATGATCTCATTCACCATATCCTGATATGCGATTATGTCCGCGGTGCCGATTATCTTCTGCGTCTCCACCTTCAGCTCGCTCTCCTTTATCCTCAGCATCGCCTCCTCTTCCTCCATCGTAGGATACCCAACTGCAATCCTCATCAGGAACCTGTCGGCGAGAACCTTAGGTATCGGGACTGTTCCCTCGATATTGAGCGGGTTCTGCGTAGCGAATGCTATGAAAGGCTTGTAAAGTGGAAGCGTTGCGTTCCCGAGGGTCACTTGGCGCTCTTCGAGCGTCTCGAGCAGTGCTGCCATGGTCCTAGGAGGGGACCTGTTCAATTCGTCGACAAGCAGTATGTTGGTGAAGACCGGACCCTTCTTGAGCTGGATGTTGTTGTTCTCGTCGAGATATGTGTAGCCGACTATGTCTCTAGGCGTGAGATCTGGGGTTCCCTGGATTCTACCGAACTCCGCCTGGATGGCGTCGGAGAGCGTCTTTGTCATCGTTGTCTTTGCTACTCCGGGTACACCTTCAAGAAGGCAGTGCCCGTTTGCTACGAGGGCGATGAACATGAGCTCGATTACGTCAGACTTTCCGGAAATCTTCTTCTTGACTTCCTTCAATACCGCCTGGTACGCTGACTGTGGATCCATCATGGACGATCAACTAGACTATAAAAGAAAGGATGCTTATAAATCCTTTGCTGTGGACCCTCCAGCAATCTATTTATATTTTGAAAACGGAGTAGTCTTAGCGATACAATGCCTGAAACTAAGGACATCTTATTGGGAAACATAACGGTGACAAAGGACATCACGCGAGACGAATATGCTGGAGCACAGCTTTTTGCTGTATATTTCGGCTGCGCTTCTGAGAAGGGCATAAACAAGACTGCAGAGCTGGCCGGAAGGAGGATCGGCGGACTTGAAGGCAGGGCGTTCACGCTCGATGACCTTGTGGACAACGGGCTCCTCGCCAAGTTTGGAGATGGATTCTATCTTATAACGGACAGGGGGGCAGAGGTGGTAGAGAGGCTGAGGGATTTCGATGAGAATTGGGAGGAGCTGTTTGGCGCCACGAAGGAGTCGAGGAAAATAAACGCCGAAAATGCGTTCCATGAGATGCTTGCGACGTTCGGATATGGAGGGAATGCGTCGCATAGGATTGCGCAGCTTATCGCAATAGGGAAGAAGGGCAGATGTGACGCCGCAACCGCAGCAAGGATATTCGGGATGGAGGAATTCACGGCTGATTTCGACTGGATGGAGCTTGAGGAACTCGATCTCGTTATGATGGCGGAAGGCGGAGGGGTAAGACTCTCAACAATAGGAGAAGAGGTGTACAGAAGGCTGATATCTAAGGATCACGCTGAAGGTGACCTGATTGATGCAATGGTGGAACAGGCAAACGCGCTTATCGCTCCAGAACCAAGGAGTACAACAGCAACCGGCTGATCACTGGACTACAGCCCTCTTTTTGAGAGCCTTTTCCAGCATAGATTTCACGACTATAGCCTGGTTGTGCTTCGTGTCCTGCGTTGAATATAGCAGAGTAAGGGGGTCATTCGTGCGCGCGAGGTCGACAAGGTCCTCAAATGCGGGATTCTCCTTCAGTTCCTTGACATACTTCTCCTTGAACCTTACCCATTTCTTTGGGTCGTGAGCAAACCATTTCCTCAGCTCATCGGTAGGGCCGACATCCCTGAGCCAGATGTCCACATTGGCTGTGCTCCTTCTCACGCCCCTCGGCCACAACCTGTCGACGAGGATCCTCAGGCCATCTGTGACCTCAGGTCTCTCATAAATCCGCTTTAGCTTTATCATGGTCCTCCGTTGGTAATTATCATGAAACCTTTTTAAGCCTTGGTTTTCCAGCGCACTTCCGTGTGTTTTACGGGAGAGCCCCGTCAAAAGAAAAAATGATAAAGTATTTAAAACAGAATGTAGCATCTAATTACGTAAACGCGACCGAAATGGTGAATTAAATGGGAATTTTCAACAAGCTAGGAGGAGTACTTGGCACACAGAAGGAAATGAACGTAGAAGAGTGGATGAACTCCGAGGAAATGGAAAATGTAGATGTTATGAGCGAACCCGCAGACTTCTATGTAAAGCCACTCGCACTGCAGCAGGAATCAGACCTAGCTATAATACAGTCCGAGCTCCAGAAGAAGAACATAATACTCCTCAACGTATCAGAGATGGCGAAGAGGCCGAACACGCTCAAGACGATGATTGACTCGCTCAAGCAGTATGTCGAGAAGACGAACGGCGACATAGCAAGGCTTGACGAAGAAAAGATCCTCCTGACCCCTTCAAAGGTCAAGATAATAAAGAGCAGGAAGCCAGCGCAGAAGAAGTAATCCCTCTTTTGTCGCGTTTCTTTTATTTTTAATTTTCATCTACTTTTTCTTTTGTATTTTTACTCTAGACTTTTCTCAAATAGGTACCTTGTTTCTCCATCGCCGTAATAATTATCTATCGCCTTAACAATCTTGTAGCCTAGATGTTTGAAAAAGCCTATCGCTTTCAAGTTCTTTTTATTTGTGACTGTCGTGATCTTTCCCCTTCCGGACTCTACTGCTATTTTCTCAGCAAACTCTATCATCTCCCTGCCGTGTCCCTTACCCTGAAATTCGGGGTCAATACCTATATTCAGGATTTCTAGAGCAGCCTCTTTTGGCTTATCTACAATTGACAGGTAACCGAGGAACCGTCCATTCTGGTCTTTTAGCACCCAGGTTTCTGAGTCGTGCTCTTCCATTAAAAAGTTGAAAAGTTTCTCTTTTGTCTCCAGAGATAAAAGTGTTGGCGCTGCCTTTGCGATTTCAACATCTAGTGCAAATAGCTTTTCTAAATTCGCTTTTACGTCAATCTTACTTATTCTTACAGCTTTGGTCCTCATATAGATACATATACTTTAAGCGTGATTATATGCATTGTGCCATTTTTTATCCATGAAAACCTTTTAAAGTAGCCGTTATAATATTTAAGCATGGTTAGGAAGAAAGATGATTATACAGTCTCGGAACAGGACACTGCGCTATACGGTGCATTGCTCATGTCGGTTGCAGCGGGAGAAGGCGATGTATTCGGATATGTGAACATAAAGAAGAAAATGCACCCAAGTTTCAGGGATATTGTAGTTGATTATAGGGATAGGATTGCAAAGAAGAATAGGCATGACAGTTTCATAGCTACTGATACACCAGAAAATATAGAAGTAGTGCACAGCCACTTCAGCAACCCGGCATGGATAAACCACTTCTCTGCACGGTTCATACCGGAGCACCTGGTGAATGTTGATGCGGACTTCTATCTCTGGGATGGGAAGGTTGGTGTTGCCACCTTTGCAAAGGACAAGTTGCGTATAGATATTTTTGAGAATCCAACAATATTCTTGCTTTATAAACAGTTCTTCGACGTGATATGGAATGTTGCGCTTGAAGAGCCACTGTTCTTTGGCCCAAGGACCTCCAAGGAAACAGCGCTCGAGAGGGAACTATACCTAAAAGGGGACGGTATAATTAACCTGACGGCGAGCTACCCTTCAGGAATAAACCCAAAATGGATTGAGGATTATAGATCGAGCGCAAGCCAAGCATTGAGAGATGCCGACAGCAGTGAATTAATCGCCAAAATTAAAAAGTACTTCTCGAATGTTTTCAAGACGGAGAATATACAACTTGTCCAGACCGCTACTTATGCGCTCCTTATTGCAATAGACCATGCGATAATTACTCCCGGGGATGAGGTAATAATGTTCGAGCCTGGATACGATGCGTACCCAAACATTGTCAGATCGCTTGGTGGAAATATAGTCTATGCAAAGAGGCGCAAGGATTTTACTCCAGATATAGATGACTTGAGAAAGAAAATCACGAAAAGGACTGTCGCGATAGTCCTTACTGTGCCTGAAAATCCGATTGGAAAGGTGCATACGCAAAAGACCATCGATGAGGTGGCGAAACTCTGTGATGGAAAGAGACTGCTAATCCTGGATTCTGTATTTGCCCAAATCACGCCATTCGGCGCGAAGGTTCCACTGTTAACCGAGATTAAGCTTCCGCACAAGCCCTCGTATATGATCATAGGCGATACTGGCAAGATACTCGGTTTGGATGGATCGAAGTTCGCTTGCATAGCCTACTCTAAGGGTATAGAGGAGAGGCTGTTGCATAGAATCGACAACCTGTTTTTCCAACTTAACAAATATGACTTAAGCCTTCTCTCTGGCATACTCAGCGATGGAAGGTTTGGGGATTATATTAAACACCTGAATGAGACCGTCGCAGAAAATTACAATTACATAAAAGCGAATATTGACCCCGAAATCGGGCTGCATCCGCTTGAGGGATCTTCGGTTTGCATGCTAGATGTAAGCAAGACTGGGATGAGCGATCTAGATTTTGCAGAAAAACTGAAAGAGGATTATGGAGTTGCGGTTATACCAGTATCCTATTACTTTAACTTTGAGGCGCCTGGTATCCATGACAACGTAAGGCTTGCATTAGCAAGACCAAAGGCTGATATAGTCAAGGCTGTTAGCCAGATAAATAAGCTGATGGAGCATAACGCAAGAGTCAACAAGTGACACCGCCATATTTTAAGACTGCGGGAGAACCATGCGTCTTTGGAGAAGTTTCCGCAAACTCCCTGAGGATCCCAAATGTGGTTTCTCTGCTTGTTTCCTTGGTGTACTCTGCTATTGCTTTGCCGCTTTTTGAATCTCCTTGTAAAGGTTCTCCTCAATCTCAATTTTTCCCGAGGCCGTCTGCTTCTCGGTCAGCTTATCGCCTCTTTCTCCAGGAATAAGTATCTCTTTTACACCCTGCAGCTTTCTGGTAGCCTTGACCTTTTCTATCATGAGCGATACCTCCTTCTTGAAAGACTCTCTATCAGTCAGGAGCTCAGGATCTATCACCATTACGAGGTTTCCCCAGTTGTTTGCAACATCCCCCACTGTGCTGAACGATGCTTTTACAAGCGGCCCAGTCAAAACCTCTATCATCATTGCAAGGCCTGCTCCTTTGTGCCCTCCAAACGCTGTAACCGACCCCTCGAGTGCCTTTGCCGGGTCAGTAGTCTTGTTGCCTTCCTTGTCATATGCAAGACCTTCGGGAATCGGCTTGCCTGCAGTCTTTGCCTGCACGAGTCCAAAGAATGGTATCGACGCTGTTGCCATATCAAGCACGATTGGATCGCTCTGCGTAGGAATACTTATCGCAATCGGATTCGTCCCGAAGATAGGTTGGGAAGATCCGTGCATTGCAATAAGCTCTGGTGAACCTGCGAAAGCAATTCCGACGAACCCTTCTTTCGCGGCCATCTTTGCATAATAGCCGATTGCTCCCGTTGAGGAGTTGGTATTGTTTGTGCCGACGATTCCAAAGCCGTGCTCCTTTGCTTTTTTGATTGCAACTTCAGTTGCCTGCTTCAGTACAACTATCCCAGGGGAAAGGTTTCCATTTATCAATGCAGACAGTTTTGTCTCCTTTGTGATTACAGGCTGTTTTGCGTTCGGATGCCTTTGATATCCGCTTCCAATTAGCTTGACAAGGCCTTGGTTGTTGCCGCGGAGCTGTGCATACATAAGAACATCTAGGATTGCATCTGCGTCTTTTGCGGTATGTCCATACTTCTCAAGTGCTTTAAGGCCTAAACTGCGCAATTCAGCTATTTTCACTTCCATCGTTTCACCATTTTAATCTACAACATTTTTAGGGAAATACTTTAGGAAACTTTCTATATTGCTTGTAAATATCTGTATGCCGCGTTGCTATTTATGTTTTGCGATTCCTATTGCGAGCGCGTTAAGCTCCTTCTTCGTCGGATTCGCCCTGCTTATTATGTGCTTGAACGCCATGAGAACGGATTTCTTGTACCTTATGTCCTTCCTATCCCTTATGCTCATCCAGAATAGCCTCGTTATGGCAGACATCGCCTTCTCGTCGCCATAATATCTTTCCATCGGATGCTCTTTGCTCATCTCTTCCCTTGAGAGTGCGTATAGGACTATGGCAAGCGCGTGCGAGATGTTAAGCACAGGATAATCCTTGTTAGCTGGGATGAAGATGCTTGCATCGCACATGTTCATCTCCTCCTTCGAAAGCCCGGTGTCATCCCTTCCAATGAGGAGAGCGACCCTCTTCTTGTTCTTCAGGAACCTCCTAGCCGCTTCTGGGTTGTAAACATTGAAGAACGACTTGTCGCTCTTGTACCAGAGGCCTGTCGTTCCGACAATCGCATCGCAGCCTTTCTTCGCCTGAGCTATGCTTTTGTAGATTCTCGCCCTTTTGAGCAGGTCTGCCGCATGCTTCGAATACTTTACCGCTTCCTTTCCATCATACTTGCAGCGCGGATTCACAAGGTTCATCTCACTAATCCCGAAGTTCTTGATGACGCTGGCTATGTACCCCAGATTTATCTGGTACAGAGGCTCGACCAGAATGACCTTTATCTCCATGCTATCACTTCAGGAACTTGCGAGCAGGAATGCCGCTATTGCCACACCGTTCACAAGGATGTGCGCAATAACCGATGGGTACAGCGAACGCGTCTTCTGGAACACATATCCGGCAAGAAGACCGAATATGAACGCACCTATGAACTCGGTTATCGACGCATACCCGCTATGCAGTATCGCAAACAGCAGTGCGGGCATGAATGTACCATACCTTGGAACGAGGTAACCCCTGAAGAAGATCTCTTCATTGATAGGGGCTATGAAAACGCTGAAGAGGAGTATCACGATTGGAGCAGCAGATTCAAACACCTGTGCGTTAGTTGGCAGCTGCACTCCTGTCAGCAGAGTTATCAGCGATATTATTATCTCTAGGAGGAAGAGGAGCATGAAAAGCATGATGCCGGCATAGGCAATTTTCCCAGTCAGCTTGTTCTTTGACAGGCCGAGGGATTCCACTATGCCCTTGAGCGTTTTCCCTTTGGAAAGGAGGTAGGCAAAGACCGCTGTGGAGAATATGAAAGAGAAGGTAACGGCTGTGTAGTTCGAGGCATCGACTGCGCTTATCGCACCCCTCGCGGCGAGATAGAGAACGAGGAACGTCAGGAAAACTACCAGTATGAAAGAAGTATAGAAAAACGCCCTGATTGCAGGCCTCTCGCGCTCTATTTTTTGCAGCTTCGGGGCGTTCCTCGGCAAGCCTACACCTGCTTCTTCGTGCCCTTGAACTCTGCGTAGCCGCACTTGCCGCATGAGAGCCTGTCAGCATGATCTCCCATCCTGCTGCCACACTTCGGGCACATTTTGCCTGGCTTATATGCAGCAAACGTCTTCTTCGCCTTCGTCTTTTTCGCTGGTGGTGCTCCTTCTGCCATGAATATCACTCATTATTCCTTCTTTTCCTCTTTCTTCTCTTCGGATGCCGGCGCGGCTGCAGCTGCCGCTTTCTTTGCCTTCTTCGCCACTCTTTCGAAAAGGAAAGCCGGTTCTGACTTTTTCAGCGCATCGGCGTTCTGATAGGAATGTGCGATAGCCCTTGTCATCCTTGTGCCGAACTCCTGGCCCATCTTGACCACTACCGTAGCTTCTGGGCTTAGATTGAGCTTCTTGCAGAGCTCCTTTGATACCTCCGCCTTAGATGGAGTCCTGTCCTCCTGTGTAATCGTGAACTCTATCTCCCTCCTGTCCGCAACTGCGTTCTTTGAATCTTTTACTATGTTTATTTCCATGCAATCACTGCCGTAAGCTCAATACACTCTGGAAAGCGCCTTCCTTCCCATCGTTTCCATGACTTCCACTTCCTTCCCCGCCTCAAGCTTTCCCTTGAACTCCTCCGGAATCGGAAGATCATAAGTCTCATAGGTCTCTGCGTCCATGACCTGGACAGTTGTCTCTGAGAAAGAGACAATGCTGCCCTTTCTCTTCTTTATCACAGGCACCTGCACATCTGCATGCGCCGATGCCAGAAGGGTCTTCTTCCCGCCGTCGAATATCCCCATCGCTGTAATCCTCATCTTAGCCGCACCGTGCTTTCCCGGCGAACTCGTCTCTATCTCAAGAACCCTGCACGGGACTCCATCCACAAGCACATACCTTCCCACTCTGAGGTCCTTTGCAGGTTCGAGCAGAAACTCTCCTTCGTCTGCCATAGTATCAACTGACTAGAAATTAACGATTAGTATTGATTAAGAAAGCTTATAAAGCTAATCCATGAAGTTATTACGATGTATTTTGTTGGTGCACATGAAGCCATATGTTGCGGTTGCAAAGCGCACATACAGCAAGATTGCCGAGGAATACGATGCGAATGGCAGATATTACAGCGATTTTTATGCTGAGGTCCTTCTCCCGTTTGAAAGGCTGCTGAAGAGGCATTTCAAGGATCCAGAGGTGCTTGACATAGGCTGCGGCCCGGCTATGGAGCTAAGCATCATGGAAAAACACGGTTTCCATTCCCTCAACGGCATGGACATTTCCCCTGAAATGCTGAAGATGGCTAAGGGGAACGTGCCTGATGGCAGTTTCTACGAAAGGGACATACTCGCTGGGGGATTGAAGAAGAGGTTCGATGCGGTATTTATGCTCTCCTTCATCCATCTCTTCAAGAGGGAAGATGTAGAGGTTGTGCTGCGAAATGTGAAGAAGATGCTGAAACCAGGTGGCTACTTCATGCTGACAGCGTTTAACAGGAAAAGGCCTAGGGGAAGCCGATTCCTGAAGAAGACGGGATACGGCATCAAGAATCTCAAACGTTACGTAAGTGGACGCACATCTGAGGAGCTTAGAGTTGCGCTTGGGGATTCCGGCTTCAGGCCGGTCAAGAGGTATTCGGTAAAGTACAGTCCGCCGCAAAGCTGGAGGAAGGGCAAGGGCTTTGTCTGGGTTGCATTGATATCAAAGGTTGTTGATTGAAAGACACAAAAAAAGCGGTTAAAAAATATGAGAGGATAAGCCCGACAGCATGGTTCACCGCTGAGGGAAGGACCTTCAGCGATATACCTTACTCAAGGGAGATATTTGCCGCAATGGAAAAGATGGGTGCACCTTCAGAACTGCTGACAACATTTGATAAACCGATAAGATTCTGCAGGTTTGAAGCGAGGTATAAAATAATCAACAAATACCTGCATGACAGTGGGAATGTGCAGATACTTGAACTCGCTTCCGGATTATCGCCCAGAGGTTTATTAATGGCAGAAAATAATGCATCAGTAAATTATGTTGAAGTGGATCTTCCAGCTATGCTGGAGCAAAAGAAGGCTGTTTTGGCACTCATAAAGCCATCGTTACCTGAGAATTTGCATCTTGAGGAGGGCAACGCACTTAAACTAGAAGAATTGAGAACTGCGACTAGACATTTTGATAAGAAAAAGTCGATAGCGGTAATCCATGAAGGGCTATTGCGCTACCTTTCCTTTGAAGAAAAGATTGAAGTTGGCAGAAATATAGCCACTTTGCTCAGGGAATTCGGAGGAGTCTGGATAACACCCGATATAACTCTGTCGTCACGTGTTCATGGAGGACAAATTGTCGAGCAGACGAAGCGGATTACTGGTGTGGACATAACTGCAAATACATTTAAAGACGTCGACGAAGCGAAAAGATTCTTTGAGGGCCTTGGATTCTCAGTCGAGGCACACAGCTTCCTTGAGGTTAAAAACCAGCTCGTTTCGCCGCCGAAAATAGGCGTATCGGATAATGAACTCGAGAAAACGCTTGATGGATATGTTTTTGTAATGCGGCTAAAAAAGGGACATTCCGGCAAAATAGTCATGAGGTAATAGCCCAAATATCGCAATCATTGACTTAAGCTCTCTTAAACAGGTAAATATGAATTTTCGTATTGAGGAGCAGGCTATAAGCATTTGGCAACAATCATTTCAACAAGCTTTCCGTCCCCCCGTCTAAAGCGTTCCGATGCGACAAACTTGAATTTTGCCCTCTTAAGGTCTGTTTTGATATCTACCAATGGTTTGGTGAAATCAGCATCTGCGGTATAGATGACCCTAGAGTTTCGTTTCTTCTTAAGAACCTTCCGCGCCTCTTTTAGCACGATATTCCATCTTCTGTCATTGGACATGCCGCTCCTCCTTATAAGGACAATATCTTGTGAGTTTCTCTTGATTGGGAGTTTTGTGGCCGAGGCGGTAATTATATCGATATTCTTGGCTCCCAATTTCTTCTTGTACGCTTCCGCACGCCTATTCATCCCTTCAGAGATATCCACACAAAGAATCTTGCCATCGGGAAAAAATTCCTTCGCAAGGAATAGCTCGAACACAGCAAGACCGGATGCTACGCTTGTAATGCGAGAATACTTGCCTGATTTTATATATTTTTTAAGAAGCAGGATCTCAGAAAAACTGGATTGATCGGCGACCAGCTTGTCCCATATCCCGGATAAGGTTCTGTCATAAATGCTCCTGATCAGTGCGGGTGGCTTATCCGGGTTATCATATATCTTTTTGAAAGCCGGCCTGATGAACTGCTTGTTAATCCTAGTCATCTCTTCCCGCGTTGGTTTCTTGCCAACTGTTTTGAGCAAATGACGCTTAAACCGCTCCTCAAGTTTCATTCTCATGGTAAGCCATTGATCTTTTGTAGCGGATCCTAAAAGAAAAAACAGAAAGAAACAGAAAAATAAAAAAATAAAAGAAACTTATCAGATCATATTCTCTATCGTGTCTACAGAGGTGTTTGCCATGTCAAGGTCTCTTGCCGAGAATGTGCCGAACTTTGGCGTGACTCCCGTTACTATAGACATCACTCTTATCTGGTCGTTCAGTTCTGGTGCGAGCCTGGATCCGAAGATCACGTTGGCCCGGTCGTCCAAGTCTGCAGTCACTCCCTCTCCTACCTTTGTCGCCTCTTCTATCGTAAGAGAAGTACCTCCTGCCACATGGACGAGCGCGCTCTTGCCACCCTGGGAATCAACATCAAGCAATGGATGGTTGTTCGTAGACGATATCGCCTTCGAGACCTTGTCGGGACCATAGCCGCTTCCTATGTTTATCATCGCAGTGCCTGCGTCCCTCATAACGCTCCTCACGTCCGCAAAGTCCAGGTTTATCAGGCTTGGAAGCTGGATCGTGTCGGCGATGCCTTTTATCGCATTCATTGCTATGCTGTCTACCAGCTCGAATGCCTTCTCCATCGCAAGGTTAGGCGCAAATGAGAGAAGCTTGTCGTTCTGCACTATGATCGTTGTATCAGCGTTCTTTGAAAGCTGCTGGATTCCCCAGTCCGCCTTCTGCCTCCTGCTCCTTTCAAGGGAAAATGGATATGTTACGAATGCGACTACCAGAGAGCCCTGCTCCCTTGCCATCTGGGCAACAATCGGTGCGCTTCCTCCTCCGGTTCCGCCGCCCATTCCTGCAGCTATGAACAGCAGGTCGTATCCGGATATCGCATTGACTATCTCGTTCCTGCTGGCTTCCGCGCACTTGAGCCCCATCTCCGGGAATCCTCCTGCGCCAAGCCCGTGGGTTATGTCCTTGCCCATCAGGATCTTCTTGTGCGCTTTGATCATGTTGAGGTGCTTTGCGTCCGTGTTCGCGGCAATAGTATCTGCGCTCTTTATTCCCGAGCTGTAAATCCTGTTAATCAGGTTGCTTCCAGCTCCTCCGAGTCCAATTATTCCTAGTTTCGCCGTGAATTCGTCGTCAGACATTCAAACCACCATAAACGTAATGAATTAAACAAAAATAAAATAAAGGAGGGCTTTCGCCCACCTATTTTAGATCATCTCTATGCCGCCGAAGTTGGACTGCTTCACTTCCTCCAATCTTCCGACTATGCTTGCGCCCTTGACTCCTGTTATGATTCCCACGATCTCTATCTGGTCATCGTATCCTGGAATCAGCCTTGCGCCCCACTTCACGTTTGCGCGTGGGTCCATCTGGTCGGTTATTATCTCTCCGGCCTTTATCGCATCGCCGATTGTCAGGCTTGCTCCTCCAGATATGTGTATGAGTGCTCCTGTCGCGCCTTCCATGTCAACGTCAAGCAGCTTGTTCTTGAGGACTCCTTCCGCAGCAAGGTTTACCTTGTCCGTCCCCTTTCCTGTTCCCACTGCTATGAATCCGACTTGGCCGCCTCCGAGTATGGAGCGGACATCGGCGAAGTCTATGTTGATCAGGCTTGGCTGAGTTATTGTCCAGACAAGTCCGCCTATTGCCTTTGCAAGGACCTCGTCCGCAAGCGCGAATGCATCATTCATCGGCAGGTTAGGCACAAGCTTTACCAGCCTGTTGTTGTCCAGGATGATCACGCTGTCGCAGAACTTCCTGAGCTGCTGGATTCCTTCCTCTGCCTTTGCCTTCCTTATCCTCTCAAGATCGAACGGATATGTTACCATTGCGACCACGATCGCTCCCTGCTCCTTTGCGATCTGCGCCGCGACCTTGATTGAGCCCGTTCCTGTTCCGCCGCCCATTCCCGCACACAGGAATACGAGCTGCGAGCCGTTGAAAGCGTCTTCTATCAGCTGCCTGTCAACTTCGGCAGCCTTCTCTCCAATCTTTGGATCGCCGCCTGCACCAAGACCGCGCGTGATTGTCCTTCCAATCAGCACTTTCTTAATCCGGTCATCGATTATCTTGAAGTGTTGAGCATCAGTGTTTACAGCAACGAAGGTCGTGCCCTTTACGCCAGCCTTCAAAAGCCTGTTGACAATGTTGTTTCCAGCACCACCAAACCCCGCAGTCACTATCTTTATCTGTGTTGAGGAAAACTCATCCTCACTTGCGCTAGCATTGCTGCTAGGCTGTCCCAAAATCTCGTTTACTAGGTCGCTCATTAGATCGCCGTTGACTTATCGCCGAGTTTATAATATCTGATAAGGCTTTTAAATCTTATGTAATATCTCGATGATTGAGAAGTTATGGTAAAATTAGGTAACTTCATGGAGCGCACTACAAGAAAAGAAGTAAAATTACATGAAATTTACAAAAAGAAACGTTTTGGAGCGCAGTAAAAGCGCTATTTTTCCGTTTTTTTGCAGATTTTCTGCAAAAATCGGCACCCGTTTTTTGAAAAACCGATTTCGTTGAAACTTTTTCAAGAGTTCACTTTTGATAAAACTTTTTCCGAAAGTTTTACTTGCTTGAGTTGTATGTTCCCTGGATCTGACCGCTCTGCGCAAGCACAGCAAGGAGATTATATGAAGTTCCGGCAGCACTGTAGTTGACAAGCCACACGTTCGAGAACTGCTTCCCGAGAGGCGTCGCATTGGCCCCGAGCGAAGAGTAGAATGCCGCATGCACAATTGTATTGTTGTACCCATATGTGCTCACATAGTGCGTTATCGTCGCGGAGTTCGCGGTGTAAGACCTGACTATCGCTATCTCCGGCGAGCTTATCACATAGGAGGGCGCATTCGAGAGACCGTAGATCACGCAGCCTTTGGTGTATAGGTTGTCCGTGCTGGGTACAAGCCCAGTCGCAGGATAGTCGAATCCCTCGATAAGAAGCGTCGGGCACGGCCTTGACCCATTATAGGTAACGGAAAGCGTAATCTGCCAGCTGTTCGCCTCCAGCGGAGAGTTCGTTACTGATACAACGGAAATGGTGGCGTTCGGGTTCGATTGCTTCACGTCGCTGAGCACAAGCTGCTCCGCCTGCGATTGCGTGAGCTGACCAGATTTCTGGTGCGATGCGAGGAGCCAGACTACGCTTATAACGACAACAAGCACAACTATGAGTACTCCTACCTTTAGTATGAGGTCCATGATCTCCGTCTCATATTATTATCTACGGAAACTTATAAAAATTAGGGACTCTTGCGCGGCTGGCCTATGAAGCCTGCGTATGTCGCCGCTTTGTCCGTGAACACCATCCCATTGAAGTATCTTCCGGCAAGCTGCTCGAATTCAAAGAGTTTCGGCTTATAAGATTTCATTATTACGATCCTGTTGCCTTCTTCGATATTTTTGAACTCCCCGTTTAGCTTTGCGACTTCCGCAGGCATTCTATTGATGACTACGGATACCCATATCTCTCTAGTAGGCCAGTTGTACTCGACTTCTGGCACGATATCCGATTTTTCAAACCCGAATGACTTCATAACTTCTATGACTATCTGTGTCGACTCTTCCTGTGCATATTGGATCTCTATCTTCGCCGCATCCCCGGTAAGCAGCTGCGCGGAGAGGTACGCATAATTGCCGGCGGGAATGCCATCGCTCAGAAGCGCCAGTATGAATTCCCTGTCGAAATTAGAGAAACTTGCACCAATATTGTAGAGAGCGGGCCTGCTCAGAGAGACCGAGTCAGTTACCTTGCTTAGTTCCTCAATGAAGTTTGCTTTTATGGCAGTCACGTTTGGAATTCCTTCACGGGAGGCGGTTGCGGAGGATTTTTTGAGCTCTATCTCACTTATGTCAACAGGGTAGTAATGGCCGATTCTTTGCGTTAGACCTGCCGCACGCATCAGCTTGAATGTATGTTTTCCATCACCTGGACCAAGGTCCACTAGGTAGAATCTTCGTGGGAAGAGACCTCTCAGGTCGCTCTTGTTATCATAAAAACATCTCTCTTCTGCTCTGCACATATCAGATGCATAATCGTGATTGCTCGTTATAGCGTTGTACAGGTTAACCTGAGATGGGTGCTGGTACCAGGTGTCGGAGCGGGCAAGGTGCCAGACCTTTTGATTTCCGTGCAGTTCCGGCTTCTGCTCCCGGAGAAGTGGGAGAAGCTCGCTCCTTATTGTTTCCGTGGCTGTTGTTGAACGCATCATTTGCTCATCTTTCTTAATAGTCATCGCATTTCATTTGATATTTAAAGCTTTCGCTTCTAAAAAAGATAGGTATAAATAGCTCCTATTTTGACCGCAAGTCGAGGCGCAGAAGGTAAATTCAACTTTAGATGATGGGCTGTGTAAGGGAGAGGGCGTATTTGTTGTCCCTAGAAGTAGTGAACATCTCCAGTCTCAATCCTGCCTTTTCCAAAAGGCCGGTCAATCTCTCTGTTGTGAACCTTACGCTCCTATAGGACATTATCTGCTGGTCTTTCTCAAGGATTACCTCTTTGCCTGCGAGTTTTATTTTTATGTCCCTGTCTGGGATTATGTATCCCTCTATCTGCGATTTAGCCCTATTGAATATAGTCCTAAAGGCAAAATGGCTTCTTCTTGCACCAAGATATTCAAAAGATGTCATTTCTATGTCGAATACTTCTCCAACGTTATAGAACTCCTTCATTATTGTACCTATGTCCGATTCTTTCAAGAGCTCTGCACCGATAAGGAAGTAATCATCGCGCTGCATAGACTCCCTGAAGTTTATCAGATCCTGTCTTATGCTCGGCATGTTGCCTATTGTAGCGCCCAGGAAGAGATAGAGGTTGCCAAAGTTCGGCTTGTTCAATTTCTTTGTTATCTGCGAGAAGTTCCCAATATCCAGATCCCATTTGTTCCTTTCTCCGGCAACGCCGAAAGCGCCTTTGACGTTCTTTGATGCTGTTGCCAGCATGTCGACGCTTATATCGATGGGGTTGTATTTCAGTTTCGCAGAGGGTTTATTTTTCCTGAGGTATTGAAAAATAGGATATGTAGGAGAGCCATCTCCGCATCCAAAGTCAATGATATTGTAGTTTTTGTAACCGTATGCAGAAAGCGAGTCAATAATTGTGTTGATTTTTTGTGTTATCAGCACGCGCTCAAGCATATGGATTCCAAGTGCTGCGCTTTCAGTCATCCTCCTGTGGGCTATCGCAATCCATCTCTTGGAGCCAATCCCGAAGTACATGTACTTAGTTGGCATCTCGTGCCTGTTCTCGAGCCACCAGAGCATGTCTTTCTGCTCTTCAATGGAATAAACAGCCTTCATAGATAAATCTATGAAGAAGCGTATTTTAAGCTAACCCTTGGTGCTGGCTTGCAGGAAAGGCTAGTCCATGCGCATCCTGAACCTGTAGTCCCAGTCGGATTGCAGCTTCTCTAGCTTGGTGAGCAGTTCATTGAACCTGAAGAACCCGACGGTCAGGTGGTAAGCTTTCCCATCATCGCGCTCTTCCACGAGCCCATCAGAAATCAGGAGCGACATATAGCGCACCATGCCGCTGTGGGTGAAGGCTACGCCTCCCCCTGCTATTCCCTCTCTTATCTCCCTGGATAAGTCAAGTACCGATACCATCGCATCAGCTGAATTTCTTTCGGACAATCTCTTCAATAGATTAGACAGGCCAACGAGGTCGCTTCTAAAATAGCTTTGTAAGCCAAATCCTGTATCTGCATGCCTATAGGTCTGCGGCGCAAGAGAGGCAATCATCTTTTCCAGCGCATTCTCAATCCTGCGATGATGATTTGAGGCGCTTTCGTCATTCATGTACAATAGCCTGCCAAGGTCAAAATCGAGCACCCCATCCCTTTCTTCCTGCCTTTTAACTGCTACTGCTTCGTATGAATTTCCTAATGACCCAAACGAATTACGTTTGCGTTCTTTGCGGAGAATATGGCCGCAAGTAGGATCTTTTACCTGCCCCGTGCCTATGCTGAAGTGCACTTTTCCATCGTATTCCCCGTAAGGCAATAAATTCCGCAGTATACCGATGCAGGATTTGCACTGGGATTCTTCCAGCGTTAACTGTACGCTCGCTATCCGCTCCCGCTCCCCTCTCCTTAGTCGCGCTCTTTTCCTTCCTGTATCCCCTATAAAGCTTTTGGAGGTAGGTTTCTTTTTGTCTACAGACCAAACACTCTCATTTAGGAAGAAAACAGTTTTCCCTTCAAGATTCGTATAGGTGCCATCCCAGTTGCTCCTGTAAGGCTCCGGCGGCTTCCTTTGCGGTCTTTCGTTGAAGCCACTGGATCCATCCAAAGTCAAAGTAGCCGATGCCATGGAAACCCTTCACTTGTTCTGATATTTATTCTTAGTGCTGCGACAGGTATAGGACAAGAGCTTTGTTGAGGAGCAGCTTGTTCCTCGCCTGCTCTATCGCGACGCTTCTCGATCCGTCAAGCACGTCGCTCGTTATCTCCTCTCCTCTATGGGCCGGAAGAGGGTGCATTACTATCGCCTTCTTCCCTGCCATGTCCAGAGCCTTCTGGTTCAGCTGGTATGGGGCGAACATCTTCCTCCTTTTCTCAGCCTCTCCCTCCTGCCCCATGCTTATGAATGTGTCGGTATAAACCACGTCTGCGTTTTCAAGCCCATCCTCAAGGCTGTTCGTGGCAACTACCTTCGAGTACTCCTTGACCTTTGTCACATACTTCGCCTTCGGAAGGTATCCCTGCGGTCCAACTAGGAATATCTCTGCTCCTTCCTTTGCAGCGAGCACCATAAGGGAATTGAACGTGTTGTTCTGCAGATCGCCCATGAATGCGATTCGCGTATCCTTCAACGACTTGACATGAGAACGGATTGTGTAGAGGTCTGCAAGCCCCTGTGTGGGATGCTCTAGGTCTGTAAGCGCGTTTATGACAGGGACGTCGGAGTTGTTCGCCATCTCGATAAGGTCGGTATGCTTGTTCAACCTAGCTGCTATGAAGTCGCAATAATTGCTGAGCATTCTCGCTGTGTCAGCGTAGGTCTCTCCCCTGGAGAGCTGTGTTGTTCTCGAATCGATGAAGATTGCACGGCCGCCGAGCTGCGTCATCCCCACCTCAAATGAGAGCCTCGTCCTCGTCGAGGGCTTCTCAAAGTACATAGCAAGGACACTGTGCTCCTTGATGGATGCTGTCTGCTTCCCCGCTACGAATGTGTCGGCTATGTCAAATATCCTGTTTATTTCCTCTTTTGAGATATCATTTGCTGAGAGGAAATTCACTTTCTCACCCGAATATCGAACCGAAGCCCTGGTTCGCCGCGTTCTCCTCATCTTCCTTTATCTTTATCATCTTCTGCTCTATCTCCTGAGGAGCCCTCTTTACTGTAGTGAACTCGATCTTGAACTTCTCTTCCGCAAGGTCTAGGAACTCGTCGGTCGCCCTTACTAGCAGGTAGTAATTGTCGTTCTCTATCCCCATAGACCTTGCTTCCCTGAGGTCGCAGTCCTGCCTCGCGAAGATAACATTCATCATCTTGTCCTCGCGCAGCTTCTTGGATTCCGAGCTCGCCTTCTTCTCGAGCTCCTCGAGCTTCGTCCTCTCCTCCGGGCTCATCTTGGCTCTCTGCTTTTCATCGACATCAGGCAGCCTGGGGATGAGATTCGGGTCGAGGTAGGGATCGTAGTTCAGCATCTTCTTAAGCTTCTGCACTTCTGATTGGCCGCATTCGTAGACGCGCGCTGCCATGTCAACCCTCTATTAGCTTTGCGTTGACTGCCCCTTCCCTGCCCGGCCTGTTCGTTACCTTAGCCTTTCCGAGATCTGTGGTTATTATCGTGCCCTTTGTGATTATGTTCTGCCTGGCGAAGTTCCTGTTGTCCGGGCTCTCAGTGACGCCCTTGATTTTCGTCTTCTGGTAGCCGCTCTTCGTCAAGACATTGGCGAAGGCCGCGCTCTTTAGAACGGTGGTAATGCTGCCTCCCCTCCTTCGCACCTCCTTTGTCGTGTCCTCCTTTGCAGACATCTTCGTGGCCGAGAAGTAGTTCCCTATCTCGGCACGCCTCTTGTCCTTGAACTTTATCTTCCTCTTCCCGTTGCCCGAGCTCTTGGTCTTTGACTGACCGTGTCTCTGGATTCCAAATTGGCTCATTGTATCACTTTGTCGTTTATCACTGTTGCTAATCTAAGAAGTAGCCTTAGAATAGAGATAATATATTGGGTAAAAGGACTTATAAAAGTTTCTATCTGCTTTTCTATCTGCTCTGCCTTTGGATCATGCGCCCCTCGGCCCGACGGGCACCTCTGCGGCGCATCTCCTGACAGGATTTCACCGGTAAAGGCTCAGTTTATTTGATATTAAGCCCTTTCGGATAGTTTTTTTGTGTAGAGCTCTGTGTAAATAGGCCCCTTGTCCGTGAGCTCGCTCTTTATCACCTTTATCTCCCCGCAGGTAAAGCCGCCGTAGTTGTTGTTCCTGTGCGTAGACACGAACTCGTTGAGTTTTACCTCTACTTCTTTGTCTGCACCCTTGACTCTCGCTATAGTAACATGGGGCGTGTACTCCCTCTCCTCCACCTCGATGCCGAGGCTCGTAATTCGATCCTTTAGCCTCTTGTAGATATCGACAAGCACGCCATTGTCCTTGATGTTCGCGTATATTATGCGGGGATGCCGCGGGTCGAACATCCCAAGTCCCTCGACAGCGATGTCGAACTTCTCCTGCTTTAGCAGCTCGAAGAGCATGATGACCGCTAGGAGACGCTCGTTGTCTATCTTGTCAAAAAAGAAGAGAGTCACGTGTAGCTGGTCCTCGGAAACAAGCCGCGCTCCCTTCATGTTGAGCGAGGAGTTCTCAGCCAGCATCCTTATCTTTATGTCCTCAGGCAGCTCCACAGAAACAAAGGCCCTTATCGGCTTTCCTCCGGTCTCCTTCTTAATCATCTCCTCCAGCGACTGGGATTCCATAAAGCTCAATATTTTATACAAGAGCTTTTTAATATACTCTCCACAGATTTACCAGTGCTTCCATGTCCTATGCCGATGCCACCATCATAGTCCCTGTGCGGGATGAACCTGCCGTGGGAGCCGTGGTCAGGGACATCTTCAAGACGGTACCAGGTTGCAAAGTGATAGTCATATACAAAGGCAGCGTCGATGGACTGCCAAAGCACCGGAGGCTCATAGTCATGGAGCAGAGGGACAGCGGAAAGGGGAAGGCTATGGTCGAGGCGGCGCGCCATGTTACCACGCCGATAATGTGCTTCGTAGACGGGGACGAGACGTATGACACCAAGGACCTGATCAAGGTGATAGAGCAGGTTAGGCAGGGCGCTGACCTCGCGCTGGGGGCGCGCGTGCGCCTCGGGAGGGGAGCCATGACGGCAAAGATCAGGTTCGGGAACG
>JAKAVF010000016.1 GCA_021827605.1 Microcaldota archaeon | reverse complement strand
CAAGGTAGAGCGAATAGCTGTTCAGCCAGTTTATCGACGGGAAGTGCCTCCTGTTCGCTAGCGACGCATCGAGAGCCCAGAACACTCTAGTCACACGCAGCGTGTTTTGCGAAACAGGCTCCGAGGTGTCACCTCCGGGCGGCGACACTGCGCCGATTGCTGTTACTGAGCCTACCGCACCGTTGAGCACGTGCACCCTGCCTGAACGCTCGTAGAACTCCGCAATTTTCCTCCCAAGATATGCGGGGTATCCCTCCTCTCCTGGCATCTCCTCCAGCCTTCCTGATATCTCTCTGAGAGCCTCGGCCCATCTCGATGTGCTGTCTGCCATTAGCGCGACGTTGTATCCCATATCCCTGTAGTACTCTGCTAGTGTTATTCCTGTGTATATGCTTGATTCCCTAGCGGCAACAGGCATATTTGACGTGTTAGCGATTAGGATTGTCCTATCCATAAGCGGCAATCCGCTTTTTGGATCCTTTAACTGTGGGAAAGTGGTCAGTATTTCAGCCATCTCGTTTGACCTTTCTCCACAACCTATGTATACTATAACATCCGCGTCGGACCATTTGGCTAGCTGATGCTGTATAACTGTATTATGCAGCAATAATGGGCCATGCCCACCTACAAAATTGTGGAGTTCGGGTATCTCTACGTCGAATACGTCTTTTGGCATTTTTGACCACTCAATCGCCTTTACCTCGTCAAAGAATAAACTTTCAGACAATTCGCGCAGTGCAAGCAGTTCTTTAGGCACCTCCATCCAGCGCGATAACCTTTCTATAATCTTAGTTAAAGTAGTAATGCATATCCTACTGCTGTCTTTCAGGTAGCGCTCAGGATACACGCCGATCCGCATCAGTCTGTTTTGGGTTCCCTTCGTCTTAAGAATGCTCTTAAGCGTGCCTGGGACCGGTATCGCATCTTTGTTAGAGTACCTGGTTTTTTGACCCTCCACGATTTTTAGGAACCGTGCGGATTTTGCTCCACGGATAGCCGCACCCAATTTATACGCCTCTTTTACTCCCCCGACCTTTACAGATAACCTTCAGTTCCCGTCTTTCCTCGTTTTACCGATTGATGACACCAAACCAAGGCGCAGAAGCACAAAGCTGAACTGCTCTATAATTTTGCGGCTTTTTGATATTATCTCTATCCTGCCGTTGTCGACATCCACGCTTCCATCACATGCTATATATGACCCGATGAAGGAAGTAAGAGACGCATCGCTTGACTTCAGAAGCAGCTCTGGTATGCTGGCGTTGCCCGCCTTGCCTTTATACGGGACACCAAGTGAGACAAGGGAATCAAATAATGCTTTGCAATCAATTTGTGCAATCATCGATGTGCGCGTCTTAGGGTGTCTGTATATATACGGCTCAACGCCGAACAGCCTCCTAGCAAGATATGCATATCTATCCAGTATCTCTTTTGATGTGTTGTAGAACCTTATCGAGTAGCTTCCGTTTTTCAGGTTTCCATCAGCTATAATGTAGCCAAGATATTCAGCCAGTTCTGGGCTCATAACTCTGGGCACTTTTATCCTCTTGCCATGGTAAGAAATTATTGTGTCTGGGTCCTGCAAAGAATCTCCAGAGATCATATGGATGAGCTCCAATGGCACCGGTCTCCCAACCCTTAGGTACTGGTTGAATCTTAATGGGAGTCTCCCTTTCTTGATGGCTGATTTCAATAGCACCCTGAATCTCGCGTTTAGATTTTCATCTGCGCTGAAAAGCTTTTTGGAATGCAAAAGCGAAATTAAGTGTATTTTCTGATCCGAAAGTTCCAAACTTACCTTCCGTGGGCATGCAAGATAATCCCCCTTTTGTATAGTTCCGGCTTCCTTCTCAACGATTGCGCAATCCGATAGGGTGAAGAGTCTATGAATCGGCGTGACCTCCACCCTCTTACCGGATTTTGTGAGCACTTTTATTGTGGAGTCGGTTTTGCCGCGATAGACGTGTTTTGGCTCACGTATGTCAAATTTATTGCCGTTAAGAGATAGCGCGCTAGGGTTTCCCAAGCCCGACACGTCATATAGCTCCTCATTATCATTCTCATATACAAGTTTGCCCTTCGCTCTGCCCTCATTGTACACCTCTTCAATACTCACTATCCTTCCATTTCCCATCATCAGCAGCGTGTCTTTGTCCACGCATTTGCCGCTTCCGAATGGCCCAGGGACTGCAGCAGTACCCCCCTTTGCCACTGGAAAAAGCGTATCGATTATTCTTTGGCCAGTTATCAATGGCACATCTGGCGGCAGCTTATCTATCACCGGCCGCGCCACCCTGACTGGCCACTTCTGCATCAATGTGATATTGAAAGAAGAGCCGACATCGCTAACCGAAGCAATGCTCTCAGTTACGTTATATTTCCCGCCTGAAATATGCGCTATCCTCCCAGAAATTCCGTTTGGCACCAATACCTTGTTGGTGACCAAACCAGTTTCCTTCACCTCACCTATTATGTCACCGGGCTTGACTTTGTCGCCACTCTTTGCCGTTGGAGTGAACTCCCACTTTTTCTTCAAGTCTATCGGGTCTACGTTCACGCCTCTCGCAATGAAGTCCCCGCTCTTTGCCTTTATCTTGTCGAGCGGCCTCTGTATCCCATCGTAAATCGAACCTATCAGGCCAGGACCCAGGCTTACCGACAGTTGAGAACCAGTGTCCTCGACCGGAGCGCCTGGCCTCAGCCCTGATGTGTCTTCGTATACCTGTATGGTCGCCCTGCCAGAGTTGAGCCTTATTATCTCGCCTACAAGCTCCTCTTCCCCTACCTTGACCACGTTGTACATCTTCGGGTCTTTAAGATTCTCCGCTATCACTACCGGTCCGGAAATCCTGAATATCCTTCCTTTGTCTGCCATCTAAGCACCTTTCAACGATTTGATGTCAACGCCGAGTATCCTCTTAGCCAGCGTTTCGACCGATTCCTGTGCAGCGCCGCTCCCTGGCACCGGAATGAATATCACGATAGGCTTCAGCGATGTCTCCGCCATCCTCAATGCGTTGCTGTCCATGTGCTCCCTAAGGTTTTCCGACACCAATACGAGGTTGTACTGCTTTGCGTTGAGTATCTCGGTGAACTTTGCGACCGCAGCGCTTCCAGAGCTCATGAAGACATCCTGGATGCCAATGAGCTTAAAGCCAAGCGCGAGTTCGCGTTCTCCCACTACGGCAATCCTCTCGAATTCCATCATACCACATACTTGAGTATACCCATGTGCTCTATCCTCTCCTTGCTAACCTTGTAGTACTTGCCCATCCATATCCTTCTCAGCTCGTCCCTCTCTATCTCGCTCCTCAGCATGAATCCAACTATCTGGGCTGCGGATATGCCTGACTCGTTGAAGAGCTTCAGGTACTTCTTGTAGAGCTCCCTCCTCAGCGCCGCCTCGAAGTAGCTTGCGAACTGGTCGCCTTTGTAGAGCTCGAACGCGTCGTCGATCTTGAATGGCATGTATTGCGCAAGGGCCTCGACCTTTTTCTGCGACATCTCTACCAATCTCGACTCCTGCATGTCCCCGCCCTTTATTATGAAGCCTTTGACGTCTTTGCCACCAAGTTCTATACCTTTTATGACCGTCATTATATTCCTTATGTCTATCAGGCCCTTTATGAAACTTAGCAGGATGCCCTCGTTACCGACATAGAACCTGAATGCGTCAAGCAGCCGCGTGTAGTAGTAGAGGTCAAGCGCCATGAGCATGTTTGATATGTCACCTTTGCGGGCCTCGTCAAGGTGCTTGAGTAACGGCGTGCCGTAGCCGAACCTGACTATATAGTTGACCACTCCCTCTATATCCTTCTGCGCCACGATGCCAGTATAGTCCTCCCGGCTTATCAGCCCTGCGAATATGCCTACCGGTACGTTGCGCTGCACCGTTAGGAACGCTTCCGTCTGCTCCACCCCATAGCCCAGCTTCTTCGAAGAGAGTATTGTCTTTATGTTCTCTATGTCGTACCTGCCTATGAAAGCGGCTACTATGTTGCGCGCCAGAGGCGGTATCGCGAACGCGGAATTCCTGCTCATCCTCATCATGTGCGCGTTTATTACGACCTCAAGAAGGTCAGGCTCCTTGTATAGCGCAGATAGCTCATCTATCTCCTTCCTGTACCCGGTGGCGCTGAGCGCCTTCACGAACTCATCGATATCCTTCTGCTCCAGCTGCTCTATGAAGCCCAGAGAAAGGAACTCCTGCCGAAGGCCCTTGAGCCTCCCATAAGCGCCAGTATATGTCGAGTCCATGAAATCATTTTATAAGCTTCATTATCTCCACTGCAATCGCATCGTTGATGCTTGAGAGTAGCGCATCAAGCGTGTAGTCGACGTACTTCAGGCCATCCTTCGACACCGCGCGCAGCCCACCCGCAGACCCATCTGGCAATTCCGATATCGTGAACCCAGCAGGCTTTATCTTTACGTCGTCGTCCCTCTTCACGTATATGGTGCAATCCTCGCCAAGCTCGCCAGCAGCCCTGGATGCGAGCTTCTTCAGCAGCTTTGCGTATTCGTCGCTTTTGGTATATGCTTGGAACGAAGCCTTTATGGATTCTATTGATTTCCTTACTTCGTCATTTAGCCTCTCCTGGTACATCTGCGACGCCTCAGTAGCGGCTCTGCTGCTCTCCCGTGTCATTATAACCTTGGAATCGGCGGCCGCATTCGACTTCGCAAGAGAGAGCCTAGCCTGTGCTTTAGCCTTCGCATCATTTGTCGCCCTGTCGGCCTGGGCCTTCGCCTGCTCCATTATGCGGCGTACCGTCGCCTCCGTGTCGCTTTCAATCTTTCCAATAATCTCGTCGAGTCCCATGCTAACCTGTTTCCTTACTATCAGAGTATCTGCAATAGCAGTATGAGACCAAGGACGAATCCGATTATCCACAGCGTCTCTGGTATTACGAAGAAGAACAGTACCTGGCCGAACTTCTCCGGCCTCTCTGCTATTATCCCCATTCCAGCAGCTCCTATCCCCTGCTGCGCCATTCCTGTTCCGATTAATCCGCCTGCTATCGCAATAGCAGCAGCGATTGCATACTGCGGGTCTGCCGTTACCATCCATTTCACCGTTTAAGTAGGATAAATCCAGTAAGTGTTTGTGTGCTAATATATAAAAACGTCACTGAACCGGCGGCATCATCCTTTTGCGACGCCCATAGGCACCATCCTCGCGACAATCTTTGATATTTTCGCGCTCTCTATAGTCGCGACGACGTCATCTACGTTCTTGTACGCCCATTCGGCCTCTTCGCTCACGAGCTTCCTGCTCCGCACTCTTACCTCTATATTCTTGCTCTTCATTGCGCTGAACGTTTTAGAGGAAGGTATCTCCCGCAGGGCCTGGTGCCTTGACATCACCCTCCCTGCCCCGTGGCACGACGACCCGAATGTCTCTGTCATGCTCTCCTCCCTCCCAGCCAGGACGTAACTTGCTGTGCCCATGCTGCCTGGTATGAGCACAGGCTGGCCGTAGTCCCTATATATGCGTGTTATCTCCTTCCGGCCAGGGCCGAAAGCCCTTGTCGCACCCTTCCTATGTACATAGAGTTTCATCCGTTTTCCGTCTACATCGTGCTCTTCGAGCTTCGCTATATTGTGCGAGAGGTCGTAAAGCAGTTCCATGCCCAGCTCATCGGCGCTTTTCTTGAAGGTGTCGGCAAAGCTTTTCCTTATGAAATGCATCATTATCTGCCTGTTCACGAAAGCGAAATTCACAGCCGCGCGCATCGCCCCAAGATAATCGTCTGCCTCTTTTGAAGCCACATGCGCATAAGCCAGTTCCGGGTCCGGCATCACGATGCCGTTCCTTTTCTGGTAATCCGCAAGCACCTTTAGGTAGTCGCTGCACACCTGGTGGCCATAGCCCCTTGATCCGCTGTGCAGCATCACGACCACCTGGCCCTCGAAGAGGCCGAAAGCTTTTGCTATACCCTCATCCTTTATCTCTGCGACCTTCTGCACCTCGGCGAAGTGGTTTCCAGCGCCGAGCGTGCCTAACTGCTTTATTCCGCGTTGTTTTGCAAGCTCGCTCACCTTGCCAGTCATCGCACCTTCAATGCAGCCTCCCTCCTCTGTCCTTTCCGCATCGTCTGCAAAGCCGTATCCTTTTTCGAGTATGTACCCTACACCATCGGTAGCTATCCTGTCAAGGTCTTTTTGAGTGAAACCGAGCTTGCTCTCGCTGCCCACGCCGCTTGGCACATTCCTGAACATTGCATCCATGAGGCTGCCGAGTACTGGGCGGATTTCCTTCTCCGTAAGGTTGGTTTTTATCACGCGTATGCCGCAATTTATGTCAAAACCCACAAAGCCTGGTGATATGATACCGGAGTTTGCATCAAACGCCGCGACGCCGCCTATCGGAGAGCCGTAGCCCTCGTGGCCATCCGGCATAACAAGCATGTTCTTCGTTATAGAGGGAAGCTTGGCGGCGTTTCTTGCCTGCATGAGCGTTCTATCCTTTTTCATGTTCTCTATCAATGCCTTGTTTGCATATACCCTGACTGGGACCGCCATGTCCCCTTCCTTTGGGATTTCCCATAAGTAGTCATGTATCTTTTCCATTCAAACCCACAGCTTTCAGAAGACGCTTGAAGTCGCTACTATTCACCCATTCTACCTTTAAATAATCTACTATCTCCTTCCTGCTCATGCCTATCCTCTTAGCCTCCTTTACGGCCTCTTTATACGCCTCTATCTCAGTTGGACGATCAACATACCCATACCTTTCGTCAAACAGCGCCCTGCCGTCCATGTGCTGTTTTATGTGGACCAGTTCGTGTATCACGTCGAGATATACATACTTCTTTCTCCCTGTTTTTAGATAAT
>JAKAVF010000040.1 GCA_021827605.1 Microcaldota archaeon | reverse complement strand
ATCAGGAAAGGAAAGATAGTCAAGGACTTTGGGAAGGTCAGCGCCATTGGCCACGCTGCTGCGGTCCTAGAATACCTGAAGAAGTAGTGAGAAAGCGAATATCTATTTTGCGGCCTCTGTCACCCGCGGCAGAGACAGTGCAGAGGATTACTTCCTCTGTTCCATCGCAAACTTGTAAACTTTTAGTGTTTCCCTGGCGGTTCTCTCCCAGGTAAAAGTCCTTGCATACCTCATTGCCTGCGCACGCCTCTTCTTGTCGTAGCCCCTCTTTTTTATCATCCCTATTATCTCAGCCATCTTCCTGCTGTCTTCCGCTTCGAAACAGTAGCGCCTTATCTCCTTTGGGATCTTCCCATGCTTATAAATTATGACAGGAAGCCCGCGCGCCTGCGCTTCGAGTATTGCAAGCCCTTCTCCTTCATACATGCTGGGGAAGACGAAGAGGTCGAAGCTGTCGTAAGTCTTTACCAGGTTCTCTTCAGGCGCGAATCCCTTGAATGCTATCCTCTTATCGCTTTTCGCCCTTTCCTTTATATTATTATATTCGAACTTTGGCGGACCCCAGAGCTCAAATGTTATGTCCTTATCCGGAACACCCATAAAAGCATCTACAGCAAACCAGACGTTCTTCCTCTTCCTAAACGCGCCAATATAGCCTACTCTGAACTTCCCGCGCCTGCTCCTTTTTGGCAAAGGTGTGTTTATGAACCTCTCATCCATGCCGTGGTTTGCGACGAAAATCCTCTCCTCGGGGAATCCCATTGCAATAGTCTCATCCTTTGTCTGCGTAGAGTTCACCATTATGTAGTCAACAGATTGGAGCGATATCTTCATTGGGATCCTGAGGAAGGTCCTCGACCACCATATCCTCCTCGTCCAGCTCTTTTTCATGTCAGAACTCAGCTCTGGCTCAAGGAGGAACTGGAAATCATGGATTGTCATGAATTTTATCGTGTTTCTAGACCTCAGATTCTGCATCGGCATGAGCGTCAGGCTGTGTGCGATATCAAACTCGCTGAGGTTTGCAAAGAAATTGCCGAGCGCAAATGAGAGCCTCTTGTTGAGATATTTCTTTATAGGGAGCTCTACCTTTTCTACGTGGGACGAGTATTCAGACTCAATCTTTTTCATATTTCGGTATATCTCATACATATAGCGAAGCGTCCCCTCCCCCTGCGCCTTGTCAAAGTCTCCTTTTGGTGCCAGTAGCGCTATTCTCACGTTTTCACTTCCCAAATACCCTCTTTTGATACTTATCGTACTTCCTTGCCCTTTTCATGTCAACTTCAGGATTGCCCTTGAAGTTCGACTGGATTCCAAAGGTTTCGGAGTAAACCTTCTCACCGATTAGTTTTGCGGCAGCATTCTTGTCGCCGTTTATCGCAGCTTCTATGAAGCTGTTTATGTTGACGTGCGACACATAGCCATCTGTCCCTATTTTCTTGAAGTATTTTGGCATCTTAAGTATGAACGGCACCCTAACTATCTCGTCTATCAGACACGGACCATGTCCTATAAAGCCATCGCCTCCTTCGCCAAAGCTCTGTCCGTGGTCTGAAGTTATCATCACAATCGTATTGTCTTCGCCAAACCGCTCAATCAGGTCTGTGGCTATCTGCTTCGCGTATTTCAATCCCATTGTCGAAGCAGTCATATATCGCCGCTTCCACTCACCTATGAGCGCTTCGTCCGGTTGTTTCTTGAAATACGGGGTCAGCAGATCAAAGTCCTTGCCTCTCTTGCCTATATAGGGCTCGTGCGCTTCCATGAGGTTAACAAAATAGAAAAATGGCGTTTTTATTTTCTGCGCCCTTATCTTAGTCGTCGTCTCTTTGCCTCCTTTCTCAAGTGGCCAGCCTTCAATCATCTTTGCATTGAGCTTCTTGAGCAGATTCCTAAAGGTGAGGAGAGCTGTTTTTGGGAGGCCCCTTACTTCTGTTATCAGGGCAGGGTCATCCTTAAGCATCGCGAACCCTATCTTGAAAAAGCTGCCACCAAACTTTGCCCTATACTTTGCAAGCATTGGCTTTAGCCTCTTTGGCACCTCTATCGCATGGCCCTGCAGGTCGGTGAAATATGTCTCTTCAATAAAGTGCTGGAATTCATCAAATCCGTAGACCGGATGTATGTAAGGGTTTGACGATATCAAGTAAGTGGAATAGCCGATGGAATTCAATGCTCCCGCTATTGTGGGGACCTTGATCCTCATCTTCGCTATGTCAAGAGACTTTACCTCTTTTGTTTCGTGCGAACCGTGCTCACTCGGGTACTTCCCTGTTATCATTGAGACGTGGGAGGGGAGCGTCCAAGGTGCTGGAGCTATGCAGTTCTTGAAAACGAGTGCATCGGAAAAGAGCCCAGAGTCCAGCCCCACCTTGCCAATCAGCTTCTTGGCCATCTCCTGCCGCAGGGTATCAACTACGATGAGCGCTATGTTGAACTTCTTCAATCAGTCACCAATTATTATCTGGAACTGCGCATTAAAAAACTTTCCTTCAGAAGCGATACATTTAAATAGGTTAATGTGATAACATTATATTATATGAAGAGGGCAGACCCAGCTATAAAAAGGAAGTACACAACTATTACCATACCTACCCCGCTCTTTGCGAAGATACAGGAGATAATAAAGGACACCGGCTTCTCCTCGGCTTCCGACTACGTTACCTATATAATGAGGGAGATGGTTTCTGAAGTGCAGGCGAGCAAGAAACAGAGCGCTAGGGGCAGTAGGGCAGAGGGAGAGGTAATCAAGAAGCTTCGAGCTTTGGGTTACGTCTGAAAACGTGAATTACATGAGCAACAAGATATTGGATATTGCGGAGGCACTCTGGAGGGATGAGAGTGATAGGAATTGGAAGGAATTTGTGAAAGCATTGCCAGAGAGTGGAATCAAGTATTATAGAGTCGTTTTTCTGAAGGGAGAAAAACTTAAGAAAGCGCAGGATCTGACAAAATCCTATGCCGAATTGTACGATGCAAAGGAGAAACTTGTGACAAAGATACCGATATTTGAAAAGAAGGGCAAGAAGATAGAGGGTGCCACATACTACATGAAAGGTCTTCTGACAATAAACAAGGTTGCGGAGTGGGTTAAATGATAAAACAAGATTTGAGCACCTTAGAAGAGAAGAGCATCTACATAATAAGAGAAGCAAAACTGAAGTTCAAGAACATAGCGGCGCTGTGGAGCATGGGTAAGGACTCTACAACAATGCTGGCGTTGACACGGAAGGCGTTCATGGGAAAGATTCCATTCCCAGTGATTCACATAGACAACGGGATTGACTTCCCAGAAACATATGAATTCAGGGAATCGCTGGCAAAGAAATGGAACTTCAAGGTGATAGTCGGCCACAGCGAAATCAAGCCGGACCTCGTAGGATCCGCATGCTGCGGGAAGAATAAGCCGGAAACGCTAAAGAAGATCATGGCTGAATACGGCTTTGACGCGCTCATCGTTTCTATAAGAAGGGACGAACACGGGATAAGGGCAAAGGAGAGGTATATGTCTCCGAGAGACGAAAAGTTCAGGTGGAACTACAAGGACCAGCCTGCAGAGTTATGGGATGATTATACTTCAAAGCTTGATACAAAGGGGCACATAAGAGTGCACCCCCTGTTGGACTGGAACGAGATTGATATCTGGAATTATATAAAGAGGGAAAAAGTCCCTATAAATCCACTATACTTCTCAAGAAACGGATTCAGGTACAGGAGCCTTGGCTGTACACACTGTACAGTCGCAGTAAAATCGAATGCCAAGAATGTCGATGACATAATAAAGGAGCTTGAGACCACGAAAATAGAGGAGAGATCTGGGAGAAGCATGGACAAGGAAAATGAATACGTCATGCAGAGGCTCAGGCAATTTGGATATATGTGATTTCAATGCAGGTCAAGAGTGTAACACTACTTGGGCACAAAGATCATGGAAAGTCAACGCTCATAGGCAGTCTGTTGATGCAGACAGGCGCGGCGACAAAAGTTAGGATAAAGGAGGCAGAAGAGTACAGCAAGAGGTTGGGGAAAACATTTGAGCCGGCGTTTATCCTCGACAGCTTTGCCGAAGAGAGAACGGGTGAGATGACAATAGACACCACGAGAGCAGAGATTAAATATAAGGATCTCGCTTTTGCGCTCATCGATGTGCCGGGGCATGAGGAGCTAATAAAGAACATGATTAGCGGCGCGTCTTATGGGGAAGTTGCGTTGCTTCTCGTTTCCGCAAAGCGGGATGAGGGAATAAAGGATCAGACAAAAAGACATCTATTCCTGTCCAGGATGTTCGGCATAGAGGACTTGGTCGTCGCCGTCAACAAGATGGATACACGGGACTTTGATGAGGACGCCTTCCTTGCTGTGAAGAAAGAGCTCTCTGGCTTTATCGAACGCATAGGTTTTGACCAAAAGAGAGTGTCATTTGTGCCGATTTCCGCTTATTCCGGAGAGAATCTTGTAAAGAAGAGCAGCAAGATGAAATGGTACAATGGAGAGCCGCTCATAGATGCAATTTATGAAAGCGCGAAAAAGGAAAAAAGGCAGAGGCACGGCGCGCTCAGGCTTATAGTCCAGGGCATGATAGACGCGGATGAAGGGATAATCGGGGGGAAGATAGTAAACGGTGATATGAAGATCGGCGAAAGGATTGCAATCCTTCCGCAAGATCAGCATGCGACCGTCAAGGATATAGTTGTGAAAGGCAATAAGGTCAAAATAGCAACAACAGGAGAAAACGTAGCAATAAGGCTTGACAAAAAGGTTGATTTTGAGGTCAGGGGTTCGGTGATCTCAAATGCTGAAGAGAAGCCAAGGCTCACCGACAAGCTAAAGGCAAAAATATTTATTGTCAGCAAACCCGGGAAGACTCTCAGGATAAAGTTCAACGGCATAGACCTTGAATGCGGGGGCATGAAGATATTGAACAGCATCAACACCGTAAATGGGAAGAAGGGGCCGGCAAAGATGGAAGTGTTGAATGCGGTGGAGGCGGAGATTCAGCTTGATAAAAAGCTTCCAGTTGAGGAATTCGAAACTACAAAGGAGCTCGGCCGGTTTGTGCTTTACAGCGGCAAAGAATTCATGGGAATAGGGACCATCATAAGTTGAGTATGTGAGCGACGAGAACAAGAGGATGTTTTCGCTTATTGCGAAGAACTATGACAAGACGAACAGGCTGATCAGCCTTGGCGCAGATTCAGGCTGGAGAAAGGTCGCGGCCAAAGAATGCGTCACAAATAAAAAGGCGGTAAGGGTGCTCGATGTGGCTACCGGGACAGGAGAGCTCGCTATAGCCATAGCCAGGCAGATGGCAAAGGAGGACAAAGAGGCTTATATCCTCGGCCTTGATTTCAACAAGGATATGCTCAAGATAGCAAGAGAGAAGATTGCAAAGAAAGGCATGAAGAACATTGAATTTGCAATGGGTGATGCGCTTGCATTGGATCTTGGGAGCAATGAGTTCGATATCGTCACCTCCGGCTTTGCGCTAAGGAATTTTGACGACCTGCAGCAGTTCATCCGTGAGTCGTATAGGGTGCTCTCTCCTGGAGGAAAGATTGTGTTCCTCGACGTCGCAAAACCTGACAGCATCTTCAACAAGATATTTGAGAAGTATTATTTCAATATCGTCCCCCTCATGGGCGCAAAATACAGCAAAGACGCGTATGTGCACCTTATCACTACGGCATGGCGCTTCGATAAGGGCAAGCTGCCGCAGATGGCCAAAAGCGTCGGCTTCATCAACCCGAAGATCAAGAACCTCACCTTCGGCACCGCATTCATTTTTACCGCAAGGAAACCAAAACGGGCAAAACGATAATAAATCTGAAAGCATATTCTTATCGGTGTTGCCCTGAATCTGGTCCTATTTGTAGATATGGATTCATTCTATGCGTCTTGTGAGGAGCTTAGGCATCCAGAACTCAAAGGCAAACCTTTCATAGTTGGAAGCGCAGAAGAGGAAAACAAGTTCAGAGGCGTTGTGGAAACCGCAAGCTATGCTGCGAAGAAGCTTGGAGTGCGCAGCGCGATGCCGGTGAGCAATGCGATGAAGGTAAAGGGCATCATCTATGTTCCATCGGACCACGATTACTATGATAGCATGTCGGTTAAGGTGATGTCGCTTCTGAAATCCTACGGCTATAGGATGGAAACGCTAAGCATAGATGAGGCTGCGCTTGACCTTGGCGAGATGGGTTACCAAGAAGCGGAGAACATTGCAAAGAGGATAAAAAAGGAGATAAATATGGAGCTGGGATTGCCGTGCACGCTTGGCATTTGCAGGGGGAAAGTTCTTGCCAAGATAGTATGCGATAGCGCCAAGCCGGATGGGCTAAAGCTGGTTAAAGACGATCAGATAATAGAATTCTTGAAAGACAAGGAGGTTGACAGGATACCAGGAGTCGGACCAAAGACTGCAGAGAAGCTTGCTGGCATCGGGATTAAGACAATCGGCGACCTGGCAAAGGCAGACTTCCATATGCTAAACGACACCGTTGGCTCTTTCAGCACAGAGCTTATGCAGCTCGCCAACGGCATAGACAGCAGCAAGATAATAGATTTTTTGAAAGTCCTCTCTATAGGAAGGGAGAGGACCCTCGAAAGCAAGACGAAGGATCTTAAGGCGGTCGATATGGTGTTGGACAAGCTTGCTGAAGAGGTTATCGCCGATCTTTTAGCCAGGGGAATGAGCTATAAAACGATAACTGTAAAGGCGAAGTACTCTGACTTTACGGACAGGATAAGGAGCAAGAGCCTTGCGAACTATACGGATTCCATAGAGCCGCTGATATCAAATGCGCATTTGTTGATAAAAGATCTTGTCTCGGACAAGCCTTTCAGGAAGGTCGGCGTGAAGGTATCGTCGCTGACAGAACGGAAAGGGCAAAAGAGTCTATTCTGATCACGGCTGCTGCATGTTCTGCATGAATTCCCTTACCCTGAGAGCAGCCTTTATCCCGCTTGCAGCCGCTGTGCCGGCCTGCCTGTAGAATCTGTCAGAGTTGTCGCCGGCGACGAATACGCCGGGTATGTCAGTAAGCACGTCCTCCTTCGTGATAATGTAGCCCTGCTCGTCCAGCTGCAACTTGCCCTTCAGGAATGCAGTGCTCGGAACATATCCGATAGCTATGAATACCCCTTGGCATGGTACAGTAGACTCCTTGCTGGTGTTTACGTCCTTTATCCTTACGCCTTCGACTCCGGTTACGTCTTTTCCCAGTATCTCTTCAACTGTGCTGTTCCATATCACTTTTATCTTTGGATTTGAAAATACATGCTGCTGCATTATCTTGCTCGCCCTGAAGCTGTCCTTTCTATGGATTATTGTGACCTGCTTTACAAACCTCGTCAGAAAATTGGAGTCCTCCATCGCAGTATCACCGCCTCCTATTACGACGACGTTATCTTTGCCCCTAAAGAAAGCGCCATCGCATGTGGCGCAGGTACTGACACCTTTCCCCATATGCTCCATCTCAGAAGGTATGCCAAGCATCCTCGCGTTTGCACCGGTAGCGATTATTACAGTATGCGCCTCATAAACCTTCTCCGCAGTCTTTACCTTGAAAGGTCTTGTACTGAAGTCAACATCTACAACGTCATCGTTAATCATTCTGGTGCCGAACTTCTGTGCTTGCTTTGTCATATTGTCGATGAGCTCCGGCCCTTGGACCCCTTCTGGGAAACCAGGATAGTTCTCAACAGCAGTTGTAAGCAGCAGCTGGCCGCCAGCGATTGAACCAGTAATCATAAGAGGCTTGAAATCCTCCCTTGCTGTGTATATCGCTGCAGAAAGCCCGGCTGGACCCGATCCTATTATTATCACATTTTCTACCATAAAAAGAGCACCGATTGTACTTGTCTTGTTATTGAAAGGATGTTAACGTATAAAATAGTTTCTTTCGTTATACTGGCAGGCGACTGGATGATACGTTCGAGTGGGTTAGCGTTATCTCTTGACAGAAAGGAGAAGGGAGCAACCGTAGATTTCATTTCGCATGCCCACACCGACCATATCGCATCTGCGAAGTCTTCAAAGAATGTTATAGCCAGTAAGGAAACTATTGAATTGCTCGAGGAATTCAGAGGCATCAGGATAAACCGGATCCAATTGCCAAAATCGGTAAAGCTGCTTGACGCAGGACACATACTCGGTTCAAAGCAGGTTGCAATCGAAGACGAAAATATTGGAGAGAAGATTATTTATACCGGCGATTTCCAGCTTCAGAAGTCGCGCGCATGCAACAGCATAGAGATTGAAGATGCTGATACTGTGATTGTGGATTCAACTTATTTTGATCCAGATATAAAATTCGAGCCGAGAGAAGAGACGGAATCCGCAATACAGTTCTGGACCGAACTAAAACTAATGAATGGAATTGTGCTTTTTGGCACCTACTCCGTAGGGAAGGCGCAGGAATTGATTGCAATCCTCAACGAACGGGGGATTGTGCCGCTTGTCAGCAAAAAGATAAGCGCTGCAAGCGAAGTCTATATAAAGAATGGCATACGCCTTGATTATGCATCAACAACTCACAAACGAGATGACTATGAGCAGCTTATAGGCGGAAATTTTGTTGGAATTATCGAGAATAACTCTATGAGATCGATAGGTGCAGGGCTCAACTCCAGATATGGAAAACGGGTATTCACAGCTGTTGCGACAGGCATGTCCACAATGATGAACTTCAATACAGACGTCCAGTTTGCATTGAGCGACCATGCTGATTTCTCTCAGGTAATTGACTATATAAATGCAACAGGCGCAAAACACGTCTTCACGTACGGACAGAATGCACCACTATTGGCGCACAGTCTGGAAAAAGCAGGGTATTCTGCATTGCCTTATAGGGGGATTGAAACGGCATTGAATAGCATTACAAAAATAGATCTAAACAAGATCTCCTAACTTATAACCCCGGTGACTATTGGGTTTCGCGTCGTGCTAATCAATATGCTCTGATTATTCACACTTATGCTGATTTGATTGGTCCTGGCGCTAGTTGTAATAGCCGAAACCCAACTTTGAAAAGATTGCGACGCGCTTAGATTTTGACTGGTATCGTCTATAATATTGTAGAACGTTTCTATCGCTACTAAGTTTGAATATTCAGAAAGCTGGCTTGCTTGTTCAATATTGCCATTTGACACCTGGCTTGTTATTGCAATGAGGCACGCCGCAGAGCTTATCGACGTTATTGCGATAAGAAGGCCGAAGAAACCCACATCATCCACCACAGACAGTAAGACAAACCTGTACAAAGGTACCGTTTGCGCTAACAGGAAAACACTCTGTCTTTTCCGCCATACACGCGGCAAAGCTTCCAACTTCGGTGCTTTTATTATTGATAGCAAGCAGTGAGCCGTCGAATGAGTATTCTGAATTAATATCTGCCAATAATGCCGAAATGCATTCCTTGTTTGAGGAAAGAATACAAGATTCATAAGAAACATTTCTATAGAGGATTCCGGTAAAATCATAAAATACGTTCTGCATGCCGAAATCAATTCCGCGCTGAGCTACTGATGCCGAGTAGGATATTGATATGGCTGTGCCAGCTACGACTGACAGTGCCAACGACGAGAGGAAAACTTCTATCATTGCTATTTGCGCTTTCATAAAACTACCGAAGCTCTATTGATGAACCCTGGTATTGAACGGATTGGTTTAGCCCATTATAACCATCGATAAACACCGTTATTTCATAGCTGAATGGCATTGTTGGCCTGCACGAATAGAATGCCGGTAATTGCAACGGATAGAATAAGCAATCTCCTGACTGGATTGGTTTTGCACTAAGAAGTGCCTTTTCGGAGCTCAGAAGATTGGCGAGCGTCTTCTGGATATAGTTCAACGTATCGCCCCCAACCCACGTATTGTTGTTTATATTTAAGAGATTTATAAGCGATGTCTCTGTATTTGAATAGTTTCCATAATACGTGTAATTAATTGCTGTATAGTTTCCTGAATTATCAAGTACAGCGTATGTCAGATATGGGGGTGGAAGAACTTCGCCGGCATAAGTGCTGTTAATATAGACAATTCCCGCTGGCGTGCTGTTCTTAAAATACAAGCCCGTACTTCTTGACTGGCTCGTAAAGTTGGCTTCCAAGGCATAACTGGCGTTCACTAGACTTACAGCAGCACTGTAGACATAGCTCTGCTGTGGCGTCAGAGCCCCTGCTTTACTCGCTGTTTTGTTTTCTGCAAAGCAGTAATAGCGATCTTGTCCATCCCACCAAAATCTGTTGCATGTGTTATCTGAAACTACGAATCCCCATGTGTTGCTTCCGCACTGCCATGGTTCTCGCTCTCTCCCACTGGCGTTATGATACGCACAATGTGACCACGAGTAAATGGATTCTACATTATTCTGTTGTGCTATTGGGAAAAATACACTTTCGTTCCTGTCGCCTATGGTGGCGATGAAATTATTTCCCGCGCTTATATTTCCAATTGCGCTCTGCCTGAGCACATAGGTATAAGCGTTCGCAGTTACATTCAGAATAGAGCCGTTGGTATTGCTGAAGGTGCCGACTATACTAAATTTGGTTGAGCCTAACACTTTCGGCAAATAGGAAAAAGTAAGCGCATCTATTGAGGAATATGGAATATCCACAAGTTCCGGCGGAAGAATCGAAATATTTGGTATCGAACTTACACGAATGCGCTCTAAGTTATAAGATTGTGGGTAGGCGACAACCACCTCTAGGCTCCCACTTTTATTTATATAACTCACGTTAGCGACTACAGGGATAAGGTTTATACTGTCAGAGTAGCCTATTATCGCATTTGAACTATGCACATCGTATAAGGTCTGATTGTCCAGCGTCTCATATGCCGCTTTCTGCGCACTCTGCAAATGCAGGTATTGGCTTAATACAAAAACGCTGAAAAGCGCCACTGCGGACAGCAACACTATGAACTCAAGGCTAGTTTGTAGTTTCATTGGCATCAACCGCTAAATAATATTGATTTCCGGCTATTGTCACAATTCTTTTTATCACATAATTGTCCGGTCTAGTCCCATTTATAGAAGGGAATTTGGATAAGGAATATCTACCACCGAAATCCCCGTTCAATATCTCTATTGCTAGCGGAAGCGTCATGCCGGGTGATTCGATTATTGATACCACACGCTGGACCTGCGCCTCTAAAGACAACATTGAGCTTACGCTTATCCCCTTGGTGATCGAAGTGTCACTTGCTATCGAAAGTCTCACGATGAATAAAGCAAAGAAGGCTGAGAATAGGGTAATCGCAATCAGGACTTCCAGGCTTAAAACCGCCCCTTTGATGGACCCTAACCCGATACAATCACCCTAAGATTCCCGCTTTGCGGAAGCGTGCCATTTAAAATCAACGAAGACTTAGAAATCGAATTAGAAAGCATTCCGGATTCGTTTGATAAGTGGGCTTCGTAGGCTATGCTGATAGAAAGCACTAGGAGAGAAAACGCCACCGCTACTGCAAGCATTATAAGGAACTCAAAAAGAATCTGCGCCCTCATGGTCTAGCACCTGAAAAGTCGACAAGAAATGTTTGGTTTGGGTATTGTAGCATTTGAATTTCTGCGATTTCACCACCATAAGCGCAAGCGGAGCTTTGGTTAATACTGACATTGCTGTCGAAATAGTAGCTGGTATTTGAGAACGCTACACTCCTGCCTGTAAATCTTGAATCGCATACTGCTTGTGGGATATAGGTGATGAAGCTCGCTTCTTGGTAGCCCATATTCGCATTTATCGACGCCACCATCTCCTCCAATGAGGCTTTCCCGCCAATGCTTGATGTGATGACGCTTCCCTTCATGTAAAGGGAGAGCACGATGACTAATGATGCAGCCGACACTGCAATGTAGATCAGGAACTCTAACGAAATCTGTGACCTCACAAAATCACTATTTTATGCTGTTGCTCAAGTTTGCAAGCTCGTTTGCCAGCTGCGACCCTACGCTCTGGTTCCCTCCCCCGAAAGAGTGCAGAGCTGTTCCCTTTAGCTGCATTATCATCGCCAGAGCTATGACAATGATTATGCTCACCGCAGAGAGCATCATTATGTACTCCAGCGAGCCTTGCCCCTTCTTAGACTTTATTGGCAGTAGCAGGGCCCTTGACCAGGTTATGACTATGTCTATCATCTATCCACCTATCAGCGTAAATGCAAGATTTGAGGTTAAAGTGAAAAGAAACATGCCAACAGCCGTTAATAAAGAGGCCATCGTCAAGACGTGCCTGCCGCTATGCGCTTTGCTAGAAATGGAGTTGGAATAATTAGTTATTATGAGATAGCCAGCAAATACCGCAAACAGGCTTGTTATGCCAGCATTCTGAACCTGATTATTCATAGTATTTGTAAATCTTATTATATCAAGGCTTATTCCGGCGAATAATGGAAAGAATACGGCTCCGCCCATCTGACTTATGGTAATCGCGTTCTCCATGGCGCCCAGGGTTTTCAGCCTGTAGCTGTCCCGCTCCTTTGCGCTTTCCCTTATCGCATCAAGTGCCGGTTCGATGTCACAGCCGGTTTCTAGCCCGATACCAATCACATCAATCATTTCATTCAGGTAAACCGAATTGTAAATTTTCAATCCCGAGAGAGCGGGTCCGGCCGGCATCCCGTCTCTTAACCTTGCGATTGCCTTCATAAGATTGCCAGAGAAAACATAGCCGCCTTTCGATGCGGTCTCCAGCGATAAGATGAGATTCTTCGATTTTGAATATTCGCTTATGAGGACATTGAGGAAGCTTATGGTGTCCGAATCGGGCTGGCTAATGCTTTTCCCGCTTGCCAGCCGCTTTTTGAAGATAACAAAGCCTAAGCAAAGTGAAGCAATAGAAACGGCGAAGTATCCCGTTATTGAAAAGGCTGCGCTCGCAATGAATAAAAGGCTGCAAAGGAGGTTCCACCTACCTATTTTACTGATTGCTCTCATTTAATCTCATCCTTATGATGCTAGAAGCTCCAGGCAGCACAGAAAGGAGCACAGTCGAAAACAGCAGAAATTGCGATTCTGAATAGGAGAGAATAGAGTAGCCGACAAAGGCAAAAACAGTAAGAGAGGGAAGTATGGTGCTCAATACCATGCTTATTACAAGGTATCTCTGAGTGGACCCAATCGCACGCTCCCTCTTTATCAGAAACTCCCTAGAAAGCCGGTCATGCGCAGCCCTAAGCGGATTCAGGATGTTTCCAGTCTTCGAATATTCGTATCCGATAGGCTTTAGGATATCGCTGGCCTCCCGGCTAAGGCTACTATCCGAACAGATCGCACTTTTAAGATCCTGGCCAAAATGCATCCGCTCCCGCAATCTTAAAAACGCTTTTGAGACTGCGGTGTCCCTATTGCTCCTGTGTGCAACCTCGCTCATCCCTGAAAATAGAGGGATCTTTGCGCTCTTCATCCTGCTGCCTAAAAGGCCTATGGCACTTGAAAGCTCTTTTATTTCCGTGTCCTTCCTGCGCCTTCTCGACATCACACTGTAGTACGTGCCAGCAAAAAGGGAAACCGCAATTACTATCGGTGCTGCAAAAATCGCATTGTACCCGTTTGCTATGATTATGGCGGAAAGAGCCATTGCAGACGGCACAATCACGGAAAGCAGGAAATCCCTTGGCACTGCAAGCATTTCAAACGCCCTCATTGTACGCCGCTATATACTCATAGCTCGCTTTTACATGATTCTTATCGAGGATCATCGAACTCAGGAAGCGCGCGCGCCTCTTAAGCTCCTTTAGCGTCTCTGCTGCGGTCTCTCCTTTGTACTCTGAAAATGCCTTTACAACCTTGGAGGCTTTCAGTGTCTCCTCATCAAAAACGCCGTTTTTCATAATAGTATTTAGCTTTAAGCCGGGCCAATCCTGCATGCATGCATCGGTCTCTACTTCCCCCCTGCTGTGCCAGTTGTATTCCACTATGCTCTCAAGATAGCGGTTCCCGCCCGCGTTCTGCATCATGAAAAGGGATAGATCAAGCATATTGAGCGTGCTTTGCTCGACCAGCATCGGGGCTGACACCAGCCTATTAATTATCGAGAGGCCATTGCCGCTGGTATGCATTGTGGTCATGAAGGGAATGCCAAGGTTTGCTCCGGAGAATGCCTCTTTTGCCTCGCTCCCTCTTATCTCGCCTATTATCAAACGCTCAGGCCTCATATGCAGCGCATTGATTACCTGATCCCTTAGACCGATATCACCGCTTCTTGATGAACCCTGGAGCGGTATTACATTGGTAAAGTTTGGGAAGAACTTTAGTTCATTGATGTCTTCCTCTATAGTGACGATGCGCTGTCTCCTTCCAACAAGGGCATTGATTGCGAGAAGTAATGATGTTTTCCCAGACGCGGGCGCGCCAGAGATGATTATATTCTTTTTCGCCTCTATTGCGAGCCAAAGATAAGCAAGCGCGATTGGAGAAGCGGTCTTTGTCTCTATCAGCCTCCTTATATCAATTCCCTTTCCGGTGTTTAGCCTGATAGATGCTGCAGCTCCCTTTATCGAGTACGGCTTGAGTTGCGCATGAACTCTGGACCCATCGGCCAGTTGCGCATCTATTATGGGGAAGGTTGAATTGAGCTCCTTTTCAGCTGCCGATATCAACCTATTCACCACAAGCCGAAAACTGTTTTCACTGTTGAACCTTAGATTTGTAACGCATCTTCCGTATAAGGTATGGAAGACGGATATGTTCGAATCGGGCGAGTTTATCTCTATTTCTTCTATGTTTGACGCATCCTCTAGCAATATGCTTATTGGACCATGGCCGATTATATCATGCGCGACAAGATATGCAATTACATCCTTCCGTTCGTTCGTCTTAAAGTCCATTAAACGTTCTAAGCATAGCTCGAACGCTTTCCTTATCAGATTCTGAGTTCCCTCGCAAACCTGCAGGTCAACAAGGTCGCTTATCACCTTCGCCTTTACCTTTCGCGCGATAGCTGTGTCATTGCCATTAAGATTCATAGCCAAGATCGAATAAAGCGTCGTTCTCCCCTTAGTGCCTATTGCCCTGTGCAGACCTTCGTTGGCACTGAGCACCTTATCCGGATAGTCATACGTGACGGAAAAGGTGAGGTCCGTAGTCTCGATTGGGTCCGGTTTTTCCAGACCTGCCTCTTGACCTCTTATGCGATTTTTCCATGAAAGACTGCCAAACTTGAATAACACTTTACCCACCAGGGAAATATATTTTTACTTAACTACAAGATATTTTACTCAAGTAAAATATATATACCTTTGTCTAAGCAGGGAATCAACTCCAACTTTGTGTCCTTTGCTAATATTTATAAACCTTTATATGCAATATACAATCATGGCGGAGAAGGAAAAGGCCAAAGATGAGATTTGGCTTCTTAGAAAGGCGCTCAGCAGACCAAACTATGCTGTGATGCTGCTGTTGCTACAGAAGTCTCCGCGCACAACTAGGGAGCTCTATTCTATCCTTGAGAAGAAGTTCACGCGAAAGACGCTTATAATAACGCTCAGGGAGCTCTCTTTAGACCTGAATATAATACAGCCCACGCACATAAGGACCGAGAAGGGATATGGTCTAGGATATAGGCTGAACCCCAAGATAAAGCCGGTTATAAAGGGAGTACAAAAGTTCGCAAAAATCCTTGATGGGATAAGGAACGTATCAAAGTAGTGCTTTCGCAGCACAATCTGTAGGGTGTTTTATGGAAAACAGAAGTTTAGCCAACGGCCCGATTGACGGGATAATTGAATCGCTTAGGTTTTCACATTTTAGCGGCAGAGGATGGGAGCCAGATCACATAAAGCTGATGATAAAGACCGGCCAGATCTCCTCTGTTACAGGGCTGGTGCTCACTCTTATGAAGATGAGCAGACCCGATGCTGCGCTCACCGTGCTACGGCAGCACCTTGAGGGGATAGACCCGAACGTGAGGGACAGGACTGGCCGCAATCTTGAGGAGCTTGCCATGCAGTGCCAAGATAACAGCGATGGCTGCTACGCAGGAATGTATGAGTCAATCCTAAAGCTGGTCATGCAGATGAGGAAAATGAAGGACCCTGCGATAAGGCATGAGCTGAATGGCCCAGGGCTACGCGGGGAAAAAACCGGAGAGTCTCCCGCCTGATCGCTACTTTTCGGCAGCATTCCCCAGGCTGACCCGCTTCTGCTGCCTGTACATCTCAATAACTTCCTTCGTGGTGGTGGCCTCCTCCACGCTCTTGTCCTTCCTGATCGCGCCGTTCTCGCCGACCAGCCTTGGGAACCTGAGGGCGTACCCTACGTCGCCCTCCCTGCCGCAGGTGTGCATAGGCGACTTGGTTATCTCATCAGCCCTTATCGTCACAACGTATCTTGGGGTTACCCAGAAGTCTGGCTCCACCAGAGCGTCCACGCGTGCGGGTTTGCTCTTCGACTTTATCTTCCCGAGAACGCTCTCGAGCTCCACCATCTGCTTCTCGGTGAAGCCGCTGCCTATCCTTGAAACCGTCTCGAACATATCCCTCTTCTCGTTGTAGGTAGCGCAGAGAAGCCCTCCAAAACCGAACTCCCTCCTCATGCCCCTTCCTAGGTAGAAGCCGACTATCACCAGGTCGAGCGTGTCTGAGAGCTCGCCCCTGTAGCTCCTCTTGAGCTTAATCCATGAGAACTTCCTGGCTCCAGCCACGTAGGTGGAGTTGAGGTCCTTCGCTATTATGCCCTCAAGCCCAGCCTCTATCGAGCTCTGGAAGTAGTCCTCCAGCTCCTTTGGCGTCTTTGCTATTATCGAGCCGGCCGTCACTATGGTCTTCCCGTTCTTCAGCAGCTTCTCGAGCTCCTCCCTCCTCTTATGATAGGGCTCGTTCATCATGTCCTTCCCGTCAAGGTACATCAGGTCGAACGCGAAAAGCTTGAGCGGCATCTCCTCTATCTTCTTCTCAAGGCCATGCTTCCTCTTCCTCTGGATGGTAGCCTGGAAAGGCAGGAACTCGTTTGTAGCCTCGTTGTATGCGAGCGCCTCGCCATCGAGTATCGCGCTATCCGCATGGATCTCCTTCTGGACCGCCTCCACGAGGTCCGGGTACATCGAGGTTGTGTCCTCAAGCCTGCGCGAGAACAGCTTTACCTTGTCCCCCTTCTTGTGCACCTGCACCCTGAAGCCATCGTACTTCTGGTCGACCGCTGCCTTTCCTCCCATTTTCTCGAGTATCTCCTCGGCGGTCGGCAACCGCTCTGCGAGCTCTGGCCTTACCGGCTTGAAAAGCGTCAGCCCGAAACCGCTGGAAACCACTTTCTCCCCGCCCTTCGCCGCTGCCTCTGCGATTGCGCCGAGATCCGTGTTGAGGTTGTAGGCATGCTCCAGCGCCGCCTTCAGCTTCCTGTCGCCGGTAGCGACTATCGAGAGCGCCTCTATGACAGTTGCATCGCCGACCCCGAGCCTGAGCTCGTCAAGCGGATACTTGACTATGTACTTTGTCTCGAGAGGGGTTGACGCTGTGATGAGGCTGGCGAGCAGCTTTACCTTTATGTCCTTGCTGCCTGAACCTGAGGTCGCGGCTATCTTGCGCATGGTGTCGTAAACCTCGTTGACGGTAAACTCCTTTGATGAGATGCGCTTGAGCCTTGACTTTACCTTTATGTTCTGCGCGGCTATGCCCATGTCTCCCGTCTTCTTGTACTCCTTCTCCACCTCCTCCTTAGTGAAGCCTGTGGATATCGCTATCGACTCCTCCACCATCTTCTCCGCCATGCCAAACTCCACGCCCTCTGAGGGTGGGGCGAGGATGCCCTGCGTTATGTAGACTACGTTCCTTATCTCGTCCGGCTTTGCCTTCTTGAGGAGTTCAGACATTATGTCTATCATGGTGAGGCGCGAGGAGACCGCCTCCAGTTTCTCGTAATAACTTGCAAGCTCCTTGAACAGCATAGACACACACTAGATTCAGGAAGATGAGAATTAAATGCATTTCTCTTGGAGCGGCTACAGCATGTTCGTCAGTTGTATATACCTGCCACAGCCGTGCGAAGGGTATTTAAACCTTTTTAACCCAGTTTGGATTAGTGATACAGATGGAAGGAGACACAAATGGTTAAGTAGGAAATGATTGTGAACAGTGTCGATTAGGCTGTTTATTCGGACATATTTTAATTGTAGTTGTGCCGTCAAGCGTTTAATTCTTCTCCTCTCATTCCAAATCTACTTTTCTTGGTATCTTTTGCTAAACCCTCATAATCAATCCTTTCCAGATCCTTATGGCCAAAAAGCCTCACCAGTGCGCTAAATTGCTGTGAATATATGTTATCGAATTTTCTGAAGGCTAGGTTCCCCAAAGCTACTTCGGTTATAACCAGCGTGTTAATGGTTATGCCATCAATTTTTTCCCTTAGCTCTTTAACTATGGTCTCTGATTCTCCTTCTTCCAGGACTGGCGCTATGAACAAACCTCCATCCGGCATGTTTATATCTTCAACTAGTGTGTATTTGTTGATGTTGGCAGTGCCTTCTTCTATTATGTCCATGAGTAATTTTTCTTGTGTTTTGCGGAATTTGACATTATCCTTTATGCCAACTATAATCGCTATATTGTATCGTACTCTCGGCATCAAAGTGATTGTAGGATTTTTGATTATCCCGTCTTTTCTTAATTTATAATATTCGTAATCCGATGCACCTTCCCGGAGTCCATTTTCTTTGTCAATATCAATGAATTCCTTTTTGCTATTTATGTTTAAATTCGTAAGAACGGCAAATGTAGATTTTGCAATCTCTCTCTTGTAATCCCTTGATCTCCATCGTTGTTTTTTTATTATCCGTTTTTCAAGCAATTTGAAGAAATCATTTCTAAGCGGCACGAAACCATAAGTTTCTTCGATTGGAAAAAGATACCACATGGAGGCGTGACTACCGAGCCGCGTTTCTTTTCTTATGCGATAAATTAATTCTGAGGCTTCAACATTGTTCTCTGCCAGTGCGTAAACTATTAAATCATAGTCACCCTTTGTCAACAGCACAAGCTGGATTTCCGGTATATTCAATGACTCTTTGATTATATTTATGTCAGGCTTTTCTCCTTCAAACTTGATGAATGCCATATAACGCATATATCCTAATTTCTCAACGTCGATATCTAGCGTGTATCTAATTTTATAAGATTCTTCTAATCGCTTTATTCTGCTATAAAGAGTAGACTGTGGTGCGTTAATTAATTTTTTTAGATGGCCTAAAGTGATTCTCGAATTCATACTTAATCCTTTTAGGATCAGCATATCATTTTTCTCCGGAGTTATTGGCGCTTCTTGGAGTGACTCATTAACTGTTGACGCATTAGATTGCACTCTGTGTTTTCCCTCAATGAACAGCTGGTTTGGTTTTATCCTACCAAGATATTTTTTAACATTTATTACTTTCTTACGCTCTTTGTCCCATCGCGTAGTCGCCTCAGAAACGTAATAGGTATTGCCAACGAGCCTTGCTTCTAAATGGTGTTTATAGCGCAGTTTTAGCTCTTTCAATATTTCTTGTACATATTTTGGTAATTTGCCCATTTTCTAACCTATATAGCAATATATAGTGATAAAAATATTTATATGTTGCTATTTATTGAATTTTGTAATATAATAGTATTCTAGGGAAATCCCATTTTATTGCTATATATATTTAAAAATCTATGAATTAAGCTTAGATTTATATTGACAATCACAATAGTGCATGCACTTCTCGCTGAGCTAGCTCTATATACTCCAAAGTTCATAATACTATACAGGGCGGTGCGGGTTGGATAACAGCAATGCAATGGGTGAAGAAAGTGCTTCTCCAGACTGTCAGGATTCTGATTCTGCAGGTCTGTGGCGCGCAGCCTCTAATGCGTCAGAAAGTCACCCCAAAGGAAGCACCTCAAAGTACAAGGTTTACCTTGTATTCTTCTTTACCACTGCATCGCCCACCATTTCACCCAAATAATGATTCTATGAGCGACAGAATGGAACTATTTTTCCAGCGCCTCTCCATTGCGACGCTGGTCTCTGTTTTCATCTACTTCGCTCTTGTTCTTTTGTGATATTAATGAAGTGCCCCAGATGCAGCAAGTGCCTTCGAAGGAGCGCTGCAGATGGGACAATACGGATGATCTGTCTCGGTTGCGATTATGGCGTGGGTGAGAAGAATGAGAACAAGGAATGGAAACAGGAAACGCGGAGTGCTCCATCGGTTCTACCTTATTGAACCGAAGGAGAATGTAGATCTGGATGAGGTGGCTGACGGCCTGATCAGCCTGAAGCCAGTTGAAGAGGTGCTCATCGCAGATGGAAATTATGGTCTTGTCGTCAAGGTCAGATTCCAGACTGGAATGGAACCGTCCAATGTGGTGGATTTTATAACGAGGAAGATAGGCAGCAGGTTCGGCACTCTCGACAGCTATTATCAGTACAGGAAATAAGAAGTGAAAATCGGATAAGGAACTGTGATAAGCAAAAATAGAGATGGGAAAGCGGGGTCATCTAATAGGAAGTCGCTTTCCTGCATCTCTAAATTTTCGCACATCGCCTCTTGCACCATTCACCCTATATACCATTTTCTCTTTTCAGATATTTAAAGCAAGCGGCTCGGCCCTTTCCCTCTTCCTTTCAATCGTCTAAACCTTTTTAAATTCTAGCAGACAAAATAGACTGCTAATTGTGATTCCATGGCGGTAAAAGCGGTAAAGCATCAAACCCTAGGCGACATTGTAAGGCCTTCCAACTACAACCTGGTTATCGAGCCGGACATGGACAACTTTACCTATGTCGCCCATGAGCGGATCTCGGTCAAGGCAAGGAAGAGGACGAAGATAATAAAGCTGAACTCGAAGGGCCTCGCCATCAAGAGCGTAGTTGTCAAGAAGGGCAAGATGGAGCAGCAAGGCGACTTTTCCCTCGACGAAAAGAACGAGGAGCTGACAATCAGGGTCAAGGAGGCTGTTATGGGCGATGCCGAGGTAGTCATCGAGTTCTCTGGTACATGCGGCGACAAGCTCGAGGGGTTCTACAGGAGCAAGTACACCGCCAACGGCAAGGACCATTACATACTAACCTCACAGTTTGAGGCGCCGAGCGCAAGAGCCGCCTTCCCGTGCTTCGATGAGCCGGAGTTCAAGGCGACCTATGATCTCACCTTAGTAATAGACAAAGGCCTCGACGCCATATCGAACATGCCTGTAAAGAGCGAAAAGAAGTTCGATGCGAAGAGGAAGCAGGTTACATTCCAGAAAACACCCCTTATGTCAAGCTACCTCCTCTATCTGGGTGTCGGAAAGTACGACTATCTCGAAGACAACAACGGCCGCGTGAAGCTGCGCGTCGTTACCACTCCGGGCAAGAAGAAGTACGCGCAGATGGCTCTGCAGTTCGCAAGGAAGATCCTCGATGCAGAAGAGCAGTACTTCGGCATAAAGTTCCCGCTTCCAAAGCTCGACCTTATCGCAATACCAGACTTCTCCGCAGGCGCGATGGAGAACTGGGGGGCAATCACATTCAGGGAGACCTACCTTCTCGGCGACGAGAAGCTCACCGCAGTCGTCGTCAAGATGCACATAATCGAGGTGATTGCGCATGAGATGGTCCACCAGTGGTTCGGCGATCTTGTCACCATGAAGTGGTGGGACGACATATGGCTCAACGAGAGCTTCGCTACATTCATGGCATCGCGGATTTCAGACGAGGTGTTCCCAGAGTACAAGATGATGGTCAACTACTATCGCGACACAGTCGCCACAGCACTCTCCGACGATGCGCTAAAGTCCACCCATCCAATCAATTTGGTCGTCAATACGCCAGGCGAGATAAGCAGCGCGTTCGACCACGTCAGCTACGACAAGGGAGGGAGCGTGCTGTTCATGCTTGAGGATTACGTCGGCCGCGAGATATTTAGGAAAGGCCTGCAGAAATACCTCAAGAAAAACGCGTACAACAATGCAACAAAGTTCGACCTCTGGAATTCAATCCAGGACGCTGCCAAGGAACAGGGCCTTGACCTTCCTGTCAGCGAGGTGATGAGCGACTGGGTAGACCAGCCTGGCTACCCGATTATCAGCCTCTCCGAGAACAAGGAAGAGGGAGGATATCTCGTAGAGCAGAAGAGGTTCACGCTTCTCGACTTTGACACGCCGGAGGAATGGAGGATACCCGTTCACTACAAGAGCGAGATGAACGAGAAGAGGATTCTCCTCGACGACAAGAGGTTCACGATAAAGGACGGGAGCCAGTGGATTAAGCTCAACTACGGGCAATGTGGGCTGTACAGGGTCAGGTATGAGCAGGAGATGCTGGACAGGATAGGGCGGCTGATAATGGAGAAGAGGCTTGGGGACATAGACGCATGGGGCGTGGACAACGACCTCTTCGCACTCGCCCGCAGCGGAAGGATTCCGGCAAAGCGGTACGTAGACTTCGTGAAGAGCTACATGATGGATTGCGCATATCCCGCGAACGTTTCAGTTTCAGGGCATCTCTCCTTCATCTACATGATGACGGAAGGCCTTCCATACCATGAATCCGCGCGCCTCGCTTGCATAGAGTTCAACAAAGGCATCCTCTCCAAGCTCGGATGGGAAAAGAAGGAGAACGAGAGCATGCTCGACATAAGGACGCGCGCGATGGCCATATCGTCCCTCGGCTTCGCGGACGATCGCGAGACAGTCGAGAAGGCCAACGCAATGTTCAACGCATTCGTCGCAGGCAAGGGAGAAATCGACACAAACCTAAAGGCCGCCATCTATGGGATAGTTGCGCGGTCAAGTGGCTCGAACGAGCTCTTCGACCGGTTCCTCAAGATGTACAAGGAGCAGCCGCTTCCTGAGGAAAAGATAAAGGCGCTGCAGTCAATTGGGCTCATGACGAATCCAGAGCTGATGGTACGCGCCCTGGAGACCAGCCTGATGCAAGACAAGGTCCGCCTCCAGGATTCGATAATACTAATCAACTCGGTCGGGTCAAACATCAAGGCCCGCGCAATACTCCTCCAGTGGATGAAGAAGAACTGGAAGAGGCTGATGTCGACATACGAGTCTGCTGGTCGCATGCTCGTCTATGCGCTCGACGACCTAGAGGTGTACGCGGACAGGCAGTCAAGGAAGGAGATAGATACGTTCTTCAGGAAGAAGGAAAACATGCGCGACGACATAAAGAGGGAGCTGGAGCAGGTGCTCGAGAAGATAGACGCGAACGTTCAGTTCGTTGAGGCGAACAGGGACTAGCGGGTTTAAAAAGCTTAACGCCGTTATACTTCAGTAAACTTGGTGTCAAAATGGCTAATCCTGGTGTAGTAGCTGGAACCGCAGCCCCAGCCGGCGCTGGTGGCGGAATTAACATATTCATGATCCTTGGGATAATAATCCTTGTGATAGTGGTCGTAGTCGCTCTGTTTATATTTGTTATGGCGCCCAGCTCGAGCAGCGGGCTCCATGGAACCGGCAACGTATCCCCGGAAGTGCTAGCCATACTGCCTCCAAATCAGACAAGCAGCTTCACAGGAGTGCTTTCAGGAGTAGGGCACAACATAGCGGGTGCACAGCCATTCTCGATAGACTACAAAGGGTCTGCGCAGATCGGTGTGTCCCTGTTCAGCTACACCGTGCCGCTCAACCTGACGTACGAGCACGACAACTCCAGCTCGCGCCTCACCGTGAACATCACCAAGGTCCCGCTCGTCGGGAACATGAGCGAAGTCTACGTAAGGGTGAACAACACCAGCACCTATACATGCGCAAAGTTCAGCAGCCTTAGCAACCTCTCTAACTCGTCATCGCAATCAGCCCGCACTTACCAGTGCATGCAGCTGCAGGGAGTGTCGAGCCTAGTGCAGGCTTTGGAAACGCAGAACAGCAGCTCATCCAGCGGTTCGCTGTCCGGCGGCAACGGCTTCAGCACAGCTTTCAATGTTTCCATGAAGAGCTACGGCACGCGCTATTTCAACACGCAACCGTGCCTGTTCGTGGAAGGGTCGGGCAGCTCTGTGTCAAAGACCGTCGGCAGCAAGACTCTCAACACATCCTACACGCTTAGCATGTGCCTTTCCGGAAGCTATTCGGTGCCCCTCAACTTCACATTCGTTGGCACCTCAGGAGTGAACGCGACTTCATCTTCGCACTATGCTGTTAGCTTCTACGAGGTTTCTATTGGCGCGCCCGCCAGCCAGGCTGCGGTGGCAACGTTGCCGGGACCGATATTCAACCCTGGATGATGAGACAGCAGAGCGCAGGCCGCATTGACAGCTCGGTTTTCTCCGAGCTGAAGGAAATGCTGCTAAGCCGGAGCTCTCTCCCAAAAGCAGCGCATCTGCCATCTACCAAGATGCGGCGCGAGCTTTTCCTCTTCCTGAAGAAGTACCGCAGCTCATTGAATTGGAGCGCAGCCCCCACCGCCAGCGACATCGCATCCTTCATAAAGAGGCACCGCCTCTTCGAGGCTATGGGCAGCTATCTTCATAAGTTTGGGAAGAGGGGCACGACTCTGGTGGTCGTCGAGGGGGGCGACGCAACTGGAAAGACGTCCTTAACGAGGCATCTTGGGAAAGACATGGACAGCGCATACATAGTCAACCAGTCCGGCTTCCTGTTCCATGGCATATTCGGGCTGCCGAAGGAATACAAGGCTGCGATAGTTGATTATAGCAGGAACCCGAACGTTGCGTTCCTCTACTATTTCGTCCAGAACATATATGTGCTTGAGAAGCTTCTGCACCTTTCTGCAGGCGGAGATTTCGCTCTCCTCGACAGCTTCGTCCTAAGGACCCTCTCATCGCACAGGGCGCGCCCAAGCTTCTCGCGTGGCGGAGCAGCAAAGATAATCAGCACGGGAAAGCTGAAGCACCTCATAGACTGGCAGCTGAATGGGGAGGCGCTTTCAACGATAGGGAAGAACAGGAGGTCGCTGTTCTTCGTTTTCCTCTACAACAGCGAGAGCGCGCGGGCTGCGCAGGCCATGGAGAGATCCGGTATCGATGCCTTCGACGCAAACAGAAAATACTATTCCTACATAACAGCGTATCTGAAGAGGGACCAGCTCGAGCTGAGGAGGCGCGGCGTGCGGGCGTTCTCCATGCTCACCGTAGATGCGGGGAGCGCCAGCACAAGTGCGAAGTGGTTTGACTCTGTCTTCATCCGCAGCAACAGCAGGAGCGCAGACCTCAGGGAGAAATCAGCAGCAATAGAAAAAGCAATTCACAACCTTTAAATATTTCCGAAGAGAAAATATATATTGGGTGAGAAAGTGGGTGTATTAGAGGCGATAGCCAGGCCAATCAGCAGGGCCAGGATAGAGGGTGTCGGGGTATCTGTGGAGGCGACGGTGAGGAGGAACAGCGTTGAATACAGGGCTCTCTGCGATGGGTATGTGGAGGACGTATTCGGCCAGTTCAGCAGCATAGTAGTCAGAGATAAGCACATAGAGTGCAGGCAGTCCGGGAAGGAAGCCGGCAGCTTCGAGCTGGCCAGCAGCGACGCCCGTGAGTTCCTCGAGCTTGTCGAGAACGGCGACTTTGCCGATGCATATGTGTTCCTTCTGGACTCGATGTCCTTCAGCATAGAGCGTCAGGTGATAGGTGGAGAGATGCCGGAGCTCGATTCGGAGCAGCTGCTCACTACCTTGAGCATACTGAGGCAGAACATGAGGGATGCGACGATAGTCGAGTCACCTTCTGACACTCTCAGGAGGATAGCTCTTCCAGAAGTAGCGATCGCCTGAGCCTATGAGCCTCAGGTCTTGAATGTTCTGTGCTTCTGGTTTCCGACGGCAGCCGGCGGTCCAGGCATATAGCGCACGCGCACTGCGCTGCCCCAGCTGAACGACCCTAATATGAGCTCTATGGCGAGTGCTGCGAGCCACGTGAAGAAGGTGTAGTGTATGCTTACCGGGAAGAGCGTGTTGAGGGACCACAGCAGCATGAGCGGGAAGACGATTATGCTGATAAGCACGAAGGCCGCGACAAAGCCAAGCAGCCTGCCGCTTATCCCCGCCCTGAAGCTGTGCGCTGCCCCGCCATGGGATCCTATTGTTATTATGAGCAGCAGTGCAGCGAGCCAGGTCAGGAAGCTGAATTGTATGGACAGCCCGAAGATGGTGTTGAACGCGGCTACCAGTATGAAAGGTACAAGCACAATGAACAGCACGAGGACTATTATCGCAGCCAGTATGATCGGCCAGCCTATCCTGACGAATCCTGGAAATGCCTGCGCCTTCATGAGCAGGCTTCTCAAATGAAGCTTTTATACTTTCTCGTCAAGACCGGATTTTATCCGACAAATCTATAAATATCTGGAAGCGCCATTACTGCATAGTGATTTTATGGCCATGGCAGAGAAAACGGCTGACGCTCCGAAGGACATATTCTGCAACGAGAAGATAATAGGCGGATCGACGATATTCACGGTCGGGAACGTAAGGGTCGCGCTCTGCATGGATTCGGATTCCGCTGGCCTGCACTTCCTGATAATGCCGAAGCAGCACAGGGAATACATCCACGAGCTTTCCCCGGACGAAACAAGGACTATGCAAACAGCCATAGAGAAGATAATCGAATACTACAAATCAAAAGGCCTTGACGGGAGCCACAAGCTGATAGTCCTAGGTGGCGCGGGAGCAGGCTCTGTCATCCCGCATTTCCACTACCACATAATACCTGGAAGCGCAGACTTCCACAGCAATCCGAAGGAGAGGCCAAAGCATTACACTCCGGATGAGCTAAAGGCTGCTGCAGGCGAGATAGCAAAGGAGCTCCGCTGAAGCCGGGACATGAGCTTATCCTGAAAATCAGAAAAAGGCAGGTGGGAGCAGCGTCCAAAAGCGTAAGAACGCGCTCACATTTTGCAGGAATCCAAGCTCTTTAAATATCTGGGAACGCGCTACCCTATTTGCTAAAGGTGTGTTTATGGCTGAAACAAGAGGAAAGCATGGGGCAAAATCAACCACAGAAGGGAACGAGACTGGTGTTGATAGGGCGGGGCTTGAGCTCGGCATAGTGGCGGGCGCAAGCCTTCTTATCGCAAAGGGCGCCGACGCTCCATTGACAAGAGTGATCAGGGCACTTTGCAGGGGATCCACAGATAGCGGGCTGCAGAGAGCGAATGAAATTCTGAGACTGGAAGGGGAAAGGCTAGAGAAGATAGTGAGGGCGGCGAAACTCAGGAGAAGCTCGCCAAAACCGAAGAAAGAGGCGCCCGCAACAGAAACCGTGCCCAACGAGGCACAGCAGTACAAGGTAGACCCGGAGACTTACAGCAGGCAGGATATTCAGGGGTACGGCTGAATATATGGACTAGTGCACACAGATGTGATTTTATGCCGGATTTTTCAAAAAATGCGCAGGAGCTGACGAGCAGGCTTTCCACCTTCGCCGCAGCTACGATAGAGGGGAAGGACTCCATGGTCAATGGCCTGATAATGGACATGCCGAGGATGGTGGACGGCTCAGCCACTCTCGGGCTTGCAGCCAGGATGGAATATTCGCAGAGCGGGAGCAGACTATTTCGAGGCGCAGCTACTTGACAGCATGCATTCGATGCTTAGGGCGAGCCCTTCCAACCAGGAGCTTTACTCGTGATTGCTGATGGATTTAATTAGGTAATATGAATGGGAGATGAAAGAACAGTTGAAAGCCCTACAAGGGTGAATGTTGCGGTAGCGATTGCAAAGGCAAAAGCTGCTGTGTTCGAGAGCGGGACGGACGAGCAGTATGCGAGTGCCGAGCTCAGGCTCCGGATAGCAAGGTCTGCCTGCGAGATCGGAACCGCGGAAATGAAAGCAACAGCAGTGGCGCAGCTTGAGGAAGCCAGGAGGATTCTGGAGGATCATCACGATAGGGAAAAAGAGAAATATGAGCATCCAAAGGCGCCGGAGATGGACGCGCCGTATCCTGCATCGTTTGCAGTACTGCTCCAGGAGATGAGAGCAACAGTGAGGATTGGAAACATAGATGAGATAATCATTTTTATAAGAGAAGGCAGGGACGTCGATTGGGATGCATACAAGATTCCGCCGCTTCAGGAAGATGATGTCAGGATTGCAGTGCCGCATCCGACGCTTGATGGCGTATGGGTGAGCGGAATTGGGATGTTCCACAGGCGCAGAAGCGAGGATTGTTAAAAATGTACCGTTCAAAAGGAGGAGCAGCGAGGACGCCATCTGCGAAACCATACATTTACGTTAACGAAACGGAGATTTACAGCCGGTTCAAGAATAGGTTCGGAGTGCAAATGCGAGACCCTGAGCGTGCAATCTACCCAGCATGCGGTGCTGACGCTACCCCATCGAGGGTTTTCAGCAAAATTATGTTCCTTGATCCGGATCGCGATGCGATTGAGCTTTTGAAGGGAAGAGGCGGCATCGCTGTCGATGGCGGCCTGGAACTTATCCGCCACGGCAGTGCAGACTGCGTGATTGCGCGACGACCCCCATATTACATCATCCCTGCGATATTTTCTATTGTAGCAAAGGGTGGTTTCCTCCTGACGCCTCTGGGATACAATCCGACGAGCAGTGTCTTGTGTGCGCTTGATGAGATGCCGGCCGCAGGACGCGCACGTTCTGCTCTTCCCACATTCATTTTTGTCGAATCATTGCTTTCGCGCGGCACCGCAAAAATATGCCAGAAACACAGACAAGAATTTCTCGTGCCAAACTATGATGAGGAACTGGCATGGGGCGTCTGGAAGAGAGCGGACTAGCAGAAGGAGGCGCAGTCTATGAATTGGAGCATGACAACCTGAAGGAGGAGCGCCGTCTCCGTTCTAAAATTCGAGAGAGCGGGTTGCAAAAGCGTAGGGAAAAATGCTAATTTTTCAGGAATTCAAGAGCTTTAAATATTTGGAAGCGCGTTAATTATCTTAGTGGTTGAATGACTGAAACTCAAACGAGTTTGAAATCAAGAGGCGAAAGTGCGCCACCAGCTCAGGCGCCTGCAGAAATCAAAGTCAAAATCCCAAACGCAACTCAGGTTCCTACTGTACTCAGACTTGAAGTTCCACCAGGTAAGCAAATCATAGAAAATGGGGTTCCTACAGAAGAACGCATTATTATAATTTTGCGTAAGGACAAGCCTTTAGTCGTCAATGGACACACGACTATTTTCCCATATGATGTAGCGATTGAAGTGACGAAATCAGCATTGAGAACTTGAGAAATGTCGAAAGCGGTTTAGAGCACTTGATAGTCCCGAGTAAAAATCTTTTAGTTTTCTCAATCGCTCTTAGAAGGCAGGGACACACTCTGTTTCCGCAAATCGAGGGAGCTGGGTTCAAAAGTGTAAAGAATTGTCCTAAATTTGCAAGGATTAGTTTCCTTTAAATATGAAAAAGTCCAAAGTATGTTTAAGGGTTTTGGAATGACGAGGGGCTTTAAGGAATCAATAGAGAGTGCCGTAGAGAGAGCCGACGCAACAGGTGGCTGGAAAGGTGCAGAACTCAGAGTAGCGATAGCGCAGGAAGCGTACGAAAGAGGGTACAATGAACCTGCCTACAACGATGTCGCGATTGCACAGCTACAGAAAGCGGCAGAATTTTGGGAAATGTTAAAACCAACGATAGAGATACCGGATGCAAAATACTCCAGAAATGAATGGATAGGGATATTAAACGGCCTGATTACTGCGATGCAAGATGATCGCATAATAGACTGGGACAAATTTGAACCTACTGCACAGCACAGGCATCCAGTGATGGAGCAGAAGCAGGAGCCAGGCTTTGGGAATCCCGCTGAAGAAGAAAGACTTAGAGCGTTGCTTAAAACAGACGAAGGCGAGCAAAGAGAGCGGGAAGAGGCGGCAAGGAAGAGACTAAGGCAGGAAGAAGAGCAGAGGCAATCCCAGGGCCAGAGTATGGGAATGAGCATGTAAGAACGTCTTGTTTCTTCTCAATCTCTTTTAGAGCTAGGACCACTCTGTTCCCACAACTCAAGGGAGAGCCACAAAAGCGTAAAGGCTTCTGCTAATTTTATAGAGATTAATAAAGCTTTAAGTATCTTGGAAGACACGATAATTTATAGAGATTTTATGGTTGCAGTATCAGTAGCGCACATAGGCGACCAGGTTAGGGAGACATTTGCGCTCGGTGAAACTAGGATTGATTATGAAAGGTTAATGTCCTTGCCCGATCAATGTAAGGCCTACTTAGATAAAGAATTTAGAGGAAAAGATTTAGAGAAGACACTAGAAATGTTTAGAGGAAAAGGGAAGATTATAGATTACAGTATGGAGTCACGTGATCTATACGAAGCGTGCAAATTACCTGATGAGGTATGGCGTACGAAATCCGGACACTGTTTTGAACTAAGCATGTTCCTTACTGCGTGCTTAAGATATCTTGGCTACGAAGCACAGTACTGCGAAGCATTTCCACTCAAAATTAATGGCCAGGTCTCAGACCACGCCTGCGTTCGCATCAAAACGGGGAACGACTATATTTTTATTGATCCGGGGAGAGGGATCTATGACGCCAAATATGGCAGAGAAAACCTAGAGAATATTAAACCGTTAAGCGAAAGAGAGACAGTAGGATGTCACTATATAAATTGTGCATTGATGGTCATCTCTGAATTGAGCCATCTAAAAATTACTGCGTATTGGGTTAAGTTAGGTTTAGAATATTATCCTGGCTCAAAAAGGGCAAAGCTCGTGGTAATGGCAGACCAAAACATTCAAAGCAGCGAGTGCCCATTGTCGGAGGGTACCAAACCTTATTAGTTTTTCTCACTTTCTCCTAGCATGAGAGCATCACATAAGTTTCCACAAATCGAGGGAGCGTGGTCCAAAAGCGTAAGAACTCTTGCCAAATCTGCAAGAATTCGCTCTCTTTAAATATCAGAAAAAATAAATTAATTTGCAGGTGAATCAATGTCAATCGAACAACCAAGAGTCATAGTGACCAATCCTGCGCCGGGCTTAACACAGAGAGACTTTTCTCCTTCCAGGGAATCGACAATTTTGACACCGAGAGAGTCATCTCCCATTACTGCGCTTGCAAGAAGGGTAAACCCATTTGCGTACATGAGCACCACCTCATTGTCGCCAGTTGTAAAGCAGGAGCACCTTAGGGAAGCATGGGAAGACGTAAGAGACTGGTATGAAGCATTGCCACCGCGTGTCCAGAGGCAATTGCGTGTTGAGATGTGTGAGGACTTTAGTCAGATTACCATTACCCCAAAGAGCGCATTGGCCTTTAGGTTAACCGATGATTTCGTCGGCACAGTGTCTAACAAGTACAGCGACGAGCTTGAATACATGAGGAGCCTATCGCCAGAGAAGAGGCGTGAAGCAGGCTTCCGTCTGCCTGGAGACGTAATAGCAGAAATAAGAGCAGAAAGGCTCGCGAGGACCCTATAACTTTTCCTTATCATTTTATTTTTCTCAATACGTCTCCTAGCCGTTGATAAGGGCTAAATGCCTTCTACTACTTAGCTTCCAGCATGAGCAGCGCAAGCACAGCCCCAACTTTTAATGGAGTGAGGGTGGCAGAGATCTCTGCGCTAAGGCCAACCGAGCAAATCAGAGACCTGATACAGCTTTCGTTCATCAATCTTTTTTGAAGAAAAAGAGTGGTTGCAAAATAGCAAAGTTTCGCTCATATTTTGTAAGGTCTCCTAAGACTTAAATATCTGAAATGGTGCATAACATTATGCGGTTAAATGACGACAAAATCTATACCCCTCGTGGTGGATCGTTTTGCAGCTCCGCTTAATATGCAAAAAACTACGATAATGTTGAAGGTATACGTTTTAGACAGCTTTGAAAGTTTAGGACGCAATCCGCTCTCATATCTGGCCGATCTTGCAAAGAACCCGAAAGTGAGCATAGATGGAAAGCCTCTCGAACGGCACCTTGCTGATGCCATTGTGAACGGCAAGGAATACAGGTTTGGGCTGGCGTTTCTATACAGCTATATGGTGGGAAACCATGCGCAGACATGCTATTTTACAGGGGCCAATGGAATCAGAACATGACTGCAGACCCAATAAACTTTGACTGCACAAATTTTATTGCCCCACTACAATCCGGCGTGTTCTGTGAGCAAGAAGCGATATTAATCGGCCTAGAGGCGCTACTCAGGCTGAGATCATCCGGGCCTGATGCATACTTGAAACGTTCACCCATATTGCCAGTTGCGCTTAGATCAGAAAAGCCTGATCACTCTAAAGCTGTGTTGCAGACTGTGTTGCAGATAAAGCACTTGGAGATAGAACCTGTGTCGAGCCTGACCAGAAAATAGCAGGCGTTAAGCAGGAGTCAGTTGTGAAAGAGGCGCAGCTTCCAGTTAAAGACATGGACTGGAGCATGTGGTATATAACTTATTAGTTTTTCTCACTTTCTCCTAGCATGAGAGCATCACATAAGTTCCCGCAAATCGAGGGAGCGTGGTCCAAAAGCGTAAGAACTCTTGCCAAATCTGCAAGAATTTGCTGTCTTTAAATATCAGAAATAACGCAATTTATCATAGTGGTAAAATGGTTGAGACTACAGCGAAGTCTGAAGAGAGGACAAATAAGCCTATATTATCAAAGCTTGAGGAAAGGCTTGAGATGCTGGTTAAAGGCGGTGCACCACCGTCCGCATGTGCTGTGCTTGCTGAAGCACTGGCAAGAGGGTACGCCCGCGACGCGGAAGAAGCAGCAAAATATGGAATAACCGTTGAAGCAATAGACCTTCTTAACAAAAGCGCTGACTACTGGATACTTACTTCACAGTTTAATCTGAGTTGCGGGAAAGCGCTTTCAGTAGAACTAATTACGCGCCCACAGTACTACATCATTTCTCTAACAGTGAGGGTAGATTGTTCCGAAGACAGGCAAGATATACTTGGTGCAATTCGCAGCTTATGGTCTGCTCAACAGGAATTCGTCGCATCAACCGTGACTGATCCACATACAACACTTGCAGCTATAAGCAGTGACAAGACAGTTTCAAGCGCCATGAAGCAGAGTAGAGATGGCCATCTTGCAAAAATGCGCACCTATCTGTTTGAGGCAAGTTCAAAATATGAGGTAGCTTCCTTACGTCTAGAAGATAGCGACCCTAAAAAGGCAGTGATATACAGCCGTTATGCAGATAAACTAAGGCAGGCTGCGCAGGCTGCGGAAAAAGGGCGATTCGAACTTCCATGGGATGAGCTTTCCATAGACGAGAGTCTACTGCTTCGCCCTTCACCAGAAAGCTCCTAGTTTTTCTCAATCTCTCTTAGTAGAAATGCTTTTGTTCGTTATTTGCGTCAAGCAGCATCGCATATTGACCCTATGTAAATACTAATGAGCAAATACATCGTGCAGCAGAACGCAAATCAGCGCGTGTTTTTTCCGTCGAAAACCAGTTACAGACGTGTTTTAGCTGGCTTAAAAGTACGTTTTCATATTTATGATTTTCGGCATGCACCATTCCAAAATTCTGAGCCGAAATAGTGCCTCACGAGTAAATCCATTTTCTTTTGGCTTACTTTTGCAATAATCGGGATGGGTTAACCAAAATGGCATGTTTTCCATTTTTGCGGAGTAAGCAGGTTTTGAAGATTGTATTTTTATTTCGCTTGGATGGAATAATAAAATTTTAAACAATTAAGAGCTGATGTTCTAAATTAATGGAAAAACTATTTTCCATAGGCTTTTATTGTTCCTCCGCTATGTACTTCTCTAAAACCGCCCGGGGGCCTTTCAGGATGCCCAGAGCAATCATGGCTCTCAGGAACCCAATGATCGGTACAAAAATATTTTCCACAGTATCTACATTTATGTGAGTTCCTCCAATCTATGAATTCCTTCTTGCATTTTGCGCAATGAATCTCCCAAAATGCTTGATTTTTCTCATATTCTTCTTTTTCTTTTTGTTCTTCTTTCTCCTTTTTCGTTATTGCTCTAACCTCTGCTTTCCTCCTTTCCACCAAACTTTTGTAATCCAAATATTTTTTTTGACATTTCTTACTATGATTTTTAGCTGGCAAGTGTTTTTTACAATAGTATTTGTTGCACCATTTACATTTTTTTGCCTTCTTTTTATCTAAACTTATATTACATTTAGCACAAAATATATTGTGGAAAATTAATTTTTCAAAATTTGATCTCATTGAATCAAAAAAATTCATCTATTCACCAATACTTTCATGGAAATTCTAAGACTTTAATGAATAATCATCGAAAAGCACCAGACATTCCTTGCGCATGACGAAACACACCGCTATACTCACAAGCGAGCACTTTGTTGTTTTTTATTATGCAGGCTGCAAAAGGTATTTTGCCTTCCATGGCTTTGTCGATTGCAAGTTGCATGAATTTTTTGTAATCCATAAGAAGAAATAGAAGTGATTTTATAAAAATGTTAGTCAGACTAACACTTTCATAGAAATTCTAACTTGTTATTATTTTTATTATCTCTTCTGCAGGCAAAGTGGCACTTACGGCCTTCAGACCTAACTTTTCCGCTTTTGCGTCCCATTCTCTTTTGCTCCACATCACTTGTTTTACTTCGGAAGGCTTCTTACCGTAACCATTGCTCGATCTTGTCTTTAATCTGTGCTTGATTACAGAGGCAGATGCTTTTAGGTAATATACCTTATCAAACAGTTTCATTATATCGAGGACTCCGTTTTTCCTGCCCTTCTGGCCCTCTACTGTGAATGTAAAAACGTATAGAGGGTCATTCTCTTTTAATAAGGACGCCAACGTCCGCAAATTGAATACATCAATTCCGTCTCCCTCGGCCCTGATTGCCTTATCTTTCGAATTATATCCCAACGGTCTGCCATACTTGTCGACCAATTTTACTATGCCCGAGAATAAATCAGCATCCACAGCAGTAATGTTTTTCCTTCTCATCTTCTCCGCTAAATGACTCTTGCCTGTTCCTGGAATACCTATTATAAGGACTTTCATCGTACCAACACTCTCATGAAAGTTCTAAAAGAGTTTATACCATCATAACTCTTTTAGCTCATTGCTAAAAAATATGGTTGAGCGTCTAGAAAGGGTTTTTCCACTTGGCTGTTCTGGGTATTGCTCCATATCTTCTGCATTTCCCAAATTCCTTTATTGAAAACTTCTCATATTCGCGCCAGCTTCTCTCTTTAGGGAAGTACTTGCTCGTCCTGCCATATTTTACCCCGAACGTCTGTCTGAGAACCCAGCACAGCCTATTGAACACTCTAGCCTTAAGGAAAACAGGGTATCTCTTAGCGAAGTTCTCGTCATCCACTAATTTAAGATATTCTTTTACCAGGAGCTTTTCCTGCCTGCTGTTCAGCGCCAGCCTATCAACTGTCGTTGCGATGTCGATGCATGGATCGCCTATTGCGGCAGTCTCCCAATCTATCAGGAAAATCCCCCGACTGTTCTGGATTATGTTCTCCAGTGCAATATCAGAGTGTATAAGGTCGCTCTTTTCTGTGAAGTCAATCTTCTTTGAGCTGAGTGTTTCGTAACTCAATTGAAGTTGCCTTATTAAAGCGGTATTTTTGTTCGCCTTTAAGTCAGCAATCGCATCATACATGAACTGTTCGGTTGCGCCGAAGATATCGTCCAGGCGCCTGTGCCTCAATCCAGCCCGCATCTTCCGGTCTA
>JAKAVF010000047.1 GCA_021827605.1 Microcaldota archaeon | reverse complement strand
TAGAGTGTTATGTGGTGGTAAATAAGCTACCCGCAGAGCTTAACGCAGCGGGGATCAAAGTAGGAGATCAGATAGTCGTGGCGACATCCTTCAAGCCGACTCTCGAGGTATTCAAGGAAATAACCCTCCGCTACTTCGATGGAGAGTTCCTTTTCAATGAGGCTGGGACATACATAGGGTTCGTTGGAAGGAGAAGGCAATTTGAGGAAACGGAGGTTACAAGTTCAGCCAGACTGGACGAAAGTTCTGCACACTATACAGCAGGAGCGTATGCTAAATTAGTGGCAGATACCACCAATAGTAACCTAAGAAGATATATGTCAATTGAGAATGAGGCGATAACCTCCGGGGTTTATGACGCGCGCTCCAAGACCTTTGTTGATTTGGGTGCAGGATACGGGAGGGTCGTCCCTTCGGTCAGCGCAATAGCACGAAACGTAATTTCGATAGAGTTTAATGCAGACATGTTTGCGTCGCTTGATAGGCTGTCAAGCGCCTATGATAATTGTGAGGCAGTATTTGGTAATGCTATGGATCTTAGGTCTATTCTCTCAAAGCGCGCCGCACAAAGGCCGGTCATCATGCTGCTCCAAAACACCCTCGGGATAATCGAAAATAGACAGAGGTTACTTACGGAGATGAGGGAAGTCGCGAAAGAGCTATGTGGAGAAATAATAATATCGCTTTTCAAGCAAGAGGCACTAGAACGTGTGGGGATTCAGATTTATAGCGCAGTACAAGACATGGTTGGAGAGCCAGACTTTGATAAGATAGATTACGAAAAGGGGATATTTACAAGCAAGACAGGCTACGTCTCAAAGTGGTGGAGGCCTGAGGAGAGGGAGGAGATAGGAAGGATTTTGGGTGGTAGGGTAGTGAAGATTTACGATGGGGACTGTTTCTGGATTATCCATGTAAGTTTCGCAGATTGACAGTTTTGCACGGGATAGCCTAGGGTATAGGTGATAAAATCCAGACAATAAGTCATCGGCCCAACGCATCGCCCGCTTGAATGCTCCTCCCTGGGCGGCACGGCGTTGCCCCATAGTCAATAATGGCTTTCCTCTGTCTTGGAATACCTGCTGTATATGTTCATGGCGGCCTTGGTCGTATGGCTGTCATATTTAGAGAGATACCGGGTAAGCCTCTTCCTTTTGATGGACTTGCAAAGCAACGTGTAGTCGTCTGCAGCTAGCCTTTTCCTTAGATAGACGAAATCTATCAGCGTCTTTTCAGGATCCGATACCGGAAGCTGCCTTCCGTCATAGAGCACAGTGGAGTACCCGAAGAAGTACTTCATCGGTATGTGGTGCAGTTCGGCCCAGAAGTCTTTGTCGCCGAAGAGCCTCACATTGTTTGTTTTGACGGTTCTTGTCGTCAGGACGCATGGAGGGACCAGCTGGTCCCATATTTCCATGCAGGTCATCGCAAACCCGAGCCCGTAATAGAACGGCTCGTATGTGAAGCCTGCGCATATCCCGTCTTTTTTGAAGGTGTAGTATCCCTTTCTTATTATGTACAGCCTTTTTCTCGCGCGCATGTAGCTTATCAGGTTCCTAAGGGTGCCGTCCGTCATCCTGCTACCAAAATACCTTCTTAAGTCTTTGTGAGTGAAGGCATTGTAGGTGGAGAACCTCTCTGTTATCTCATTTATTGCCAGCATCTTCCCACTCTTTCAGGTCCTTTATCATTTTCTCGAAGCTTGGCGTGATCCCGCCAAGCATCAAAGCTTCAAGGGACCTGGAATTCCCAGGTTTATTGTCTTTTATCGTGTCCAACAGCACGCCGACCCTTCTTAGTGTTTTCGCTGATGCACCGGTTACCGACTGCCTGAGTATCCATATGTCGTATAGGTCCTGTATTTCGTCCTTGTGCTTTTTCAGCTTATCCGTATATGCGTCAATTTTCTCGTTCATCAGCATCTCTGGAGGCAGCGCGATGATGAGCTTCTTGTTTCCTCCGGTGGTCTCGTAATCGGCCTCTGCGCTTCCGGGGGCGCTGCTGAAATTTATATCTAGCTTCACTTTTGTATCGCCCTGCGTTATGACGGAAAATGTGTTTATCGTGTCAAAATAGCCGCTCTCCTTTATTGCGAGCCCTTTCTCCTTTAGGTAGTCAAGAAGGGCGCGGCTGAAGTCCCTAAACTTTTCCGCACCTAAATCGTAGTATAGGTCTATATCCCTCGAAAACCTGTTCCCTTTGTAGCACCGCCATATGCAGGTGCCTCCGTGCATTATGAGCTTTGTACCGTATTTTCCGTATAGTATGTCCACTAGGAAGTCTTCGAGGATCGCTTTCTTTCTGTATTCATCTATTTTAAAGTCCCACATACAAGTCCCTATTGTTATATAAATATGTGACAATAGGTATTTATACATTTGCTTAAAGGCTACCTTACGCTCCAGCAACCGCGCTTCTGGTTCATTTCTGGAATCTGCGTATTATCATGCCTGAAGAGCCCTTCCTCAAACTAGTTAAATATCTTGGATGTTTCCTTTATGCGGATGCAATGAAGGTCATTAAGTTCTACGAGGCCAGCGGATCGCTGAAGCTGCGAGCGGACAGCATCGAGGACTTGTGGGCGATAGCTCGCGTCGTCTTCGAGGGCGACCTTGTCAAATCTGAGAGCCTGAGGAAGTTCAAGGGCCACGAGGGCGATGAGGGGGAGATGAAGACCGTTGTCATACGCCTCAGGGTCGAGAAGAGCGAGCTGGACAAGAACGCGGTGAGGCTGCGCTTCATGGGCAAGATTGTGGAGGGGCGCCCGCTGGAGTACATAAAGCTGAACAGCTACCACACACTGAACATAGCGCCAGGCGACACGCTGGAGATAACCAAGGCGGAATGGCCGGATTACCTGATCCAGGTGGTCAAGAACGCGGCGAGGGACTCGAGGAAGCCTCGGCTTGGCATAATAACGATAGACGAGGAGAAGGCGATACCTGCTTACCTCTACGGCTACGGATTGTCATTCAAGGACGAGGTGTACAGCAGGTTGAGCAAGCGCATGAGCCAGAAGGAGTTCGCGGCACAGCAGGCAAAGTACTTCGACGAGATACTCGACATAGCAGGCAACATGAGCTCCGACATAATAGTGATAGCAGGGCCGGGCTTTACCAAGGACGAACTGAAGAAATACGCGGAGGGGAAGGGGCTGCTGAAGAAGATACAAAAGAGAATCATGTTCTTCAAGACAAGCAATGTGGAGAGGTCTGGAGTCTACGAGCTGATAAGGAGCGACGAGGTGGAGAGCCTGCTGAAGGGCGAGCGGGTGCGCCAGGAGTTCAAGCTGATGGCGGAGTTCCTGGAAGGGCTTGCTCCTGGCAGGTCCAAATCCGGCCTGGCGCAGGTGAAGGAGGCGGTTTCCGATTATGAGGCAAGAACGGTGCTGGTGAACGACAGCATACTTAGTGACAGCTCGGTGAGGGAGGTGCTCGGCATCGCGGAGAAGAATCGCATAAAGATAGAGATATTCAGCGCAGAGGACGAGATAGGGCGGCAGCTCCACACCTTCAAGGACATAGGCTGCTTCTAGCTGTCCAAAACTATAAATATCAGGATAAGTTAAGTAAGAACGTCGGTTTCATGCCGGGGGTACAACGCTTCGTAGAAAGGTTCACTCCTGATGAGGAACGAATCCTAAGGCACTTCTTCACAAACACAGGCGGAAGCACATTTGCAACAAAGAACCTCCCGCAGGAGACCTCCGCCGCGCTATTCGCAAGATATTCAAGGTCGCAGATGAGCGTAAGGAGGCTTTTCCTTGCCGAGTTCATAAGGGACCCGGATACTGGAAAGGTCGACGAAGGTTTCGATGAGCTGCTCTCGGCCATAGATACGGTTGAACGCAACAGGGTCGGAGGCAAGCGCGCAAAAGGCTTCTTCGCAAGAGTAATCGCACAGTATGGCGACGACTCTGTTATAGACATGGGCGGGACGCACGTGGCGATTGAGGGGGTGGACCAGATAGAAGCGAAGCTCATTGAGGACTCAAGGCTTGCCGGCTATATAGAGAAATCTACGCGCTATATGGACTTCACAGGCAAACTTAGAATCGACAACGAAGGCTTCGTGGTAGGCCCCTCTGGCGACTCTTCTGGCAATTACCTCTATAAGGAATATCCGGAGGTGCAGGCCTCAACGCTTGGGAGCAAGTACACATACACTATGGACAGGCTGTTTGAGACCGTCAGGGCGCTGCAGGGGCCTGTTGCGAAGGCCTTAAATGCCGCATTGCCATTGGGTGAGCAGGTCTTCACCATAGAAGTCGGGGGCGAAGCAAGGAAGGTGAAGTTCGACAGGATAAGGAGCATCCAGGGCATAGACGCGGACCGCGAGGAGAGGAAGGCGAGGCGGGCCTACGAGACCGCGATAAAGGCTAAGACCTTCGACCTGACAAGAGGACCGCTGCCTGCATCTACAATAACGAACATAGGCATGTATGCCTCTTTCCGAACATACGAGTACCAGATTATGAAGATGCTGGCTGCAAGCTACCCGCCGATAAACGCAACAGCGCAAGCGATGCATGTCGAACTTATGGGCGTATCAGAGCCGCTCATGGCAAGGGTAAGCAGCAAGCATGGGGATGATATGGTCTCCTTCTTGAAAAAGAGGGAGTCGCGCCTGCATGAACTTGCAAGGTCGGCTGACGCTGCGGCTGACGAGGCGGAGGCGCCCAACCAGGATGTAGAGCTATTGATCGCTGAATCAACAGCAACAGATTGGATGGACGTCGCAGCAGCTACCCTTTTCCCGTACTCGAAACTCGGCTTCCGAAGACTCAGGCGTGCAGTTGACCAGGGGATTGCCAATGAAACAATGAGCGCAGCGGTAAGAGGCTCGCTGAACAGGAGGTACAAGCCGCCAAGGTCATTCGAGATCCCAACCTTCATCTTCCAGTGGACAGGCAACTTCGGCATATTCAGGGACCTCCAGAGGAACAGGTTCACGCTGCAGGTGAGGCAGGATCTCACTACCGATCTGGGATATGATATGCCTGAGGCGATAGTGGATTCAGGCATGGAGAGCACATTCAGGGATGCGATGGAGGCTTCAAAGACCATGTATGCAGACATGCTTGACTTGCTTCCGGCATATGCGCAGAGCGCAGTGACGTTCGCGCACAGGCTCAGGTGGCTTGCGACTATGGACCTTAGGCAGGCGGTGTGGATGCTCCAGCTCAGGACAGGGATTCAGGGCCATCCAGATTACAGGAAGCTTATGCAGCAGACCTACAGAGTGCTGAACGACGGATTTCCAGATCTGGTAAACAGCGAAACGATGCCCCATGTTGACCTTAACCCGCACGAACTTGAGAGGCTTGCAGCTGCGCACAGAACAGAGAATAAGCTCGAGAGGCTAAGCAGGCATGACAGCTCCGCGGAATGATGTTTGGTGCTTTTATGACTGCAAAAGGGCGCTTCATACTGATTAGTTATCTTTTGATTGCGTAACCTGTACGACTTTGCTCATAAAATTGATCAATATGCCCTTTTATGAGCAGATTAGTGCTTTGTGAGCAACTTCAAATATGCATCACGTGCAATTAACTGAGTTTATCGCCGCGTCTGGATAACACAGCATAGAGCTTTGTGTTTACTGTGATGAGTGCCCTGTCAGAGTAATATTTCAGTAGATCTCTGGCATCGTAATAATCACTAAAATTCTCCAACTGTTTAGAGGCCTCATCAGTAAGGAGCTCTGCCTTGAACGCCTCGATGTATGCAATAAATATCGGCAGGTTTACGATCTGCATTTCCAATACCTCGTCCACTTGCCGCATAACTACAGTGAGATAGCCCTTGTTTGCACCACACACTTTGGCAAGGTCAAATAGGGCAAGAACCGCCCTGTTCTCAATGGCATGATCCATCACTACAATACGTTTTTGCTTTACTGGAGACCTCAGTATTTTATAGAGTGGGGAGTGCTCATCTACCAGGCCGTTTTTAACCATCTCCAGCGTCGGCTCCATGAAAAAGCGGTCGAGGAAAGCATCGGCAGCTGCCCTCCCCCTGTCAGAATATACCCAATCTGCATCCCTTCTGACCGTCACAATAATTCTACGCATGTTTTCGTTCCCGATTTCTTCTAAAAGACGCAAGGCGTTCTTTTTATTTATGTTTGCAAGGATATGTGTAAGCTCTATGAACGATACTGCAACAGAAAGGCCGTGCATCCCCTTTCGGTATAACATGTCTCTATAGTCGTCGTGCTCCACGTATGGCTCTCTTGGGACTTCATTAAGTATCGACTCCAAAGCATCGAAGTATCGATTTGCAGCTTCTCCGCCCCAGACGATTCCTGCTGTAAACATTAATTTTGCTAGAATTGTCGTATCGTGCTTGTGCCTGTCACCTGGTTTATCTTCACCCACATCTATCTCTTTGCCGAAGTACCCGATTCCGCGATTAGTATCCTCGACCCACCCATAGGGTTCATAGTCGCCTGCGACTTTTATAGTATCGAGAATTTTTGACCACCTGCTAAAGAATTCACGGTCTGCCTTTATTTGGCTGAGCCTCTCAATAATTATAGGGGAATCCTTCAACAGTTGGCTGCCTTCTATTTTTGAGATTGTGGAGTCGAAGAGCGCTTTATAGTCGGTCTTTTTGACTGATATTGTTGATTCTGCCATACGACAGTAGTATGATATCGGAAATATTTATACGTTATGTCATGTTAGGCTTTGCTCTAAGCGGCATGGTTATAGTTTCTGAGCAACTTTCATATCTTATGAGCAAGAGGGAGTTTATGAGCAATGCCAACCTGTACATAAGCTTTAAATATGTAGCCATGCGCAAACTTATCAACGCAAGGAATGTGGTGTAAATGCAGGGACAAGCGCTGCGAATGTACTTTTCCTATGTTATAGGCAGCGCAAGCTCATGCAAGTGGACCTACACTAATACACCGATGTTCCATCTGGACGCGTAAAACATCAAAAAAATA
>JAKAVF010000022.1 GCA_021827605.1 Microcaldota archaeon | reverse complement strand
GACGTGCGATAAGTAATTTTGTGAAAAGATTGAGTCCGGAAACGATCAGAAGCATTGCGACGCTTTTGCCGATTGAGGCGCTTTTATCCGTCCAAAAGTAGTTGTCGGACTTTCAAGGAAAGCTATAGTATATACGCCGAGGTAGGGATTTGAACCCTAAAGCCCCGAAGGGCACCGGTTTACCCGTGCATCACCAATCAGCTCTCGATATTCTGCGAACTCGAGACCGGCGCATTACCGGATTCTGCCACCTCGGCACAGCTTTTATTGTGAGCCAGCAATATATAAATATTGGCAGATGCGAATTGAGACTATGAGAACGGCAGCAGCAACCGCTAGCGCATTCCCTACGGTCAAATTTGGGGTATCAAGCCTAGAGTGGGATTTCTCGGTTCTGCACGAGCATCTTGAAAAGGACAGGAACGGTGGCAAATCATGGGCACAGCTGATCTACAATGCTTATCCTGGACTCGCGGATGCTTTAAAGGGCAAGGAGCCGGCGATAGAGGCAGAGCGTGAGTTCTTTTCTGCGGTGTATGCCAGGGACAGGGCGCTCTTTGAAGGCGTAGCTGCGGGATTTCAGAAAGAATGGGATGGGATTAATGCAGATGTTATGCGAGCATTATCCGAAATAGTTGAGCAGGAATGGCCAAGAGGCACACACGTTTCCGGATACGTTTCCCTAATCCCGTTCGGGCCAAGAAACATAAACGAAAGGTCGTTCAGGGTTTTTTACAGGTCCACAATCGAAGGCATGAAGGCGACTGCGATACACGAAACCTTGCACTTTATCTATTTTGAAAAATGGAAATCCGTCTTCCCCGGAACCGATGAAAGGGAGTTTAACAGGCCGCATCTTATCTGGCAATTGAGCGAGATGGTGACCGAAATACTATTGAACGATGCAAGGTTGCAGAGGGTTTTTGCGAACAGATTCAAGACTTATCTGGTATACCAGGAGATGCGCATCGATGGAAAGCCGCTCCTTTCCTACCTCCAGAAATTTTATGACGAAAAGGAGGATTTCGCAGACTTCCTGAAGAAGGCGTGGGAATTTGTAAAGGAGCACCAGGAGGAGATAAACAGGAAATTTAACTCCTAGCTTGATAACTGTTACTTTTTCCTCGCGACGAGCATCATGTTCACGTCAGATGGCTTTATCGGATTTATTGTGTATCCTCCATATATCGCAAGAACCTCAAACTCCGCACGCCTGCAGATCGATGACAGTTCCTCGGGCGAATAAAGCACCACGGGAGTATCCTTTGTCCCGACTTTCGTAAGATTGCCGTTCTTCTCTTTCCTGAGAAGAGTATTGTGCAGTGTCCATACCTCGTCCTTTACCTCATGTCTTACTATCCTTACAAACCCCTCAATCGGCTCATCTATGAAAGACTGGCGCAAACGCTCCTTGAAAGGCTCCCTATTGTGCGTTTCTATGATGAGAAGCCCTCCTTTCTTGAGCACACGCCGGAATTCTGCCAACGTCATCACGTCCCCGGCCTTGCCGTTATAGCCTATCGATGTGAATAGATTGATGACTATGTCAAAGGCGGGGCAGGCTTCTTTTGCGAAAGGAAGCTTGCGCATGTCGCCAACCTTGTAGTGGTAGCTCCATTGCGGGTGCGCTTTCTGCGCCAACCTTATGAAGTCAGGATTCAGATCCACGCCGCTGACGTTGAACCCTTGTTTCCTCAATGCATCGTCATGCCTCCCGAGGCCGCAGGGTACGTTTAGCACCCCACTGTAATGTTCACCGAGCCTGCGCTCCCAGAGCCTTATTATTCCGCCGAGTGCGAACGCCTCCGCTTCTGCTCTCGCTTCCGCTAGCCGTGGAGTGATCGACCACATCGCAGCCGTCTGCATAGTAGAAAGCTCTTTTTCCGGCATTGCTATCAGCAATTATCGCGGTTGTTCAGATATAAAATTATTCCTGGCTGTAACAGTTGACGCGCGCCTTCTCAGATTGTTGCCTGTATTATCTTTTGGCTCCTAGGGTCAAGTTCTGACTTCACCGCCTCGAAGACCGAGCCCTCTCTGTCTATCAGGACAAGCTTCTTCCCGAGATCCCTCACGCTCCGCCTGCTCTCGGTAATAACCTTCCTTTTCCCCCTGTCCGTCTTGACAAGCCACTCAACTCCGTCTCCCGTGACAAGCACCTTCTCTATCTGCGTTATCCTGAGCTTGAAGTTGGTCACGTTGAGCGTTTTTGCCAGCGTCACGTTTGACGCGCCGGCTAGCCTATTCGCATCGTTTACCAGCAGCACTGGCCTGCCTTCCCTGTCATTGAATATCACAACCTGCGGGTTTGTTATCGGGAAGGGTAGCTGCGGCATCAGGTCCTTGTATGTGTGCCGTTTGTAAGAGACGTTTATCAGGCTGGGCCTTCTTCCCGCTGCTACTGATATCTGCGATGCGCTGGTGATGAACTCCGCTACCTTGTTGGCTGTCAGGCCACCATACCTCTTCTTCAGGAACTGCTTTTGCGACTTGGTCCTCATGAGCCCGGACAGCTTCCCTCCTTTTTTCTCGAGAAGCGCGTGCGGCGTTCCCGCTTCTACCACCCTGCCGTTTTCTACTACTATTGCATAGTCGGAATCCAGAATCTCATTCGCGTCATGTGTTATAGATATGGAAGTCCTGCCCCTGGTGAAGTGCTCTATAGTCTCCTCTACTTCACTTGCATTTATAGCGTCGAGATTTGACGTCACCTCGTCAAGTACCACTATGTTCGGATTTGTCAGCACGGCCCTTGCTATCGAGAGCCTCTGCCTCTGCCCGCCGGAGAGCGCATATCCCCTCTCTCCTATGTTTGTATCATAGCTTTGCGGCATGCGCATTATCTCGCTGTGGATTGCCGCCTCAGAGCAGGCCAGCATTATCTCGAGTGGATCAGCCTGCGTCGGGGAATAGTACGCTACATTGTATGCTACGCTGTTGTCGAAGAGGACGGCTTCTTGCGGCACATAGGCGATGCCATTCCTGAGGCTGCCGAGGCCGAAGTTGGCTATGTTCTTACCGCCTATCGTTATCTTTCCTTCCTTCAACTCGTACAGCCTGAGCAGCAGCTTCGCCAGCGTAGTCTTGCCCGAGCCGCTCTTCCCGACAAAGACGGTCTTGCTTCCCGCTTTTATTTTGAAGTTGACATCCTTTATCGTCGGGAATGGATGCATGTATTCGAAGGATACCCCACGGAATTCTATGTCCCCTTTGGGTCTTGTCTTATGCTCCACCCTGTGCCTAAGCGCAGGGACCTCCTCGTCGAGGATCTCCCTCAACCTCTGCCCCGAGGTTATTGATTGCTGCACGAAAGGTATTATGTTGCCTAGCTGGTTTATCGGGTTGTAAAACATCGCGAGATAAGCTATGAAAGCCGTAATCACTCCGAGCTGTATTGTCCCGGCTATCACCAGGTTTCCCCCAACCCACCAGATGACAAGAGTGGCTATCCCCGTTATGAAGCCAACGACAGGCCAGTGCCACAGGTTAAGCTTTGTAAGATCTACCTGCGAGTTGAAGTACCTGTCCGTTACGTCGCCGAACTTGTCGCTCTCAATCTTCTCCTTCGACGCTGACTTGACAATAGTATAGTTTGGCACTATGTCGGAGATGGAAGAAAGCATGTCTGCGCTCCTCCTCCAGTTCCTGTAGTACATAATATTCGCCCTTCTCCTGTAGCGGATTACAAGCCATATCACGAAAGGCACTGGGATCAGCACGTATACAGCAAGAGCTGGGTACATGGTGAAGAGTATCGCGCCTATCCCCAGGATCGTGAGCATGTTTATGACAACCGTAGGAAGGCCGAATGTCATCAGCCACTGCGTGTTTCCCGCGTCAGATATCAGCCTTGATATTATCCTTCCGGTGGACATCTTGTCTATGAACGACGGCGGGAGCCTTATCACATGAGCGAATAGCTTGTTCCTCATTTCGGTGACTATCTTGTTGCCTGTCTTGTTGAGTATATAGCTCTGCAGCATCGACAAGACCATCGCTGCAGAAGAAGCGGCGAGCAGCGTGGCTATCAGCAAAGGGAAGAGTGACTGCGAGTGGGTAGGCGCAAGGATGACGTTGTCTATGAGCACTTTCAGAAGATACGGAGGAATCAGGTTGACCAGCGCTAAGAGTACCGATATTATCAGACCGATGATTAGAGACCTCCTGTATTTTCTTCCGAAGTTATAGAGCCAGAGGAGCGTGTGCACCTTGTTCACCTTCTCCCCCTTCTCCTTTGCGAACGTGAGCTTCACGGTGCTGCCTTTCGAGAAGTGGTTGTTCACTGCCTCGGCGAACTTTCCGAAGTTCGCAGACTTTTCCTTAGTGAAGTATGCGAACTCCCTTTCCTCGCCTGTCTTCATCCTTATCACAAGCTTGTTTATGCCGAAGCCATTCTCTACGTATGCTCTTTCTATGTCTACAAGCCTGCAGCTGACTATCTCCTTGCCCTTCTCCAGCACTGAGAGCTTTCCATCCGAGACTATGACTTGTTCCTCCTTGAGGTTCAGGTTATGGTCCAGGTCCGTTTTCAGCTCCACTTCGGCTTTTGCCATATTTTTCACCAATCAGTCTATCCTCTAGACTACGTGTTTTGCTCCTAGAAGGTTAAAACATGGTAAATACTTAAATCTTCTCACTTTCCGTCGTAAAATATATGTTTATCGTCAAAAAGCCATTGGACTGGGGACGTAGATTTCTGAAATTATGGAATGCCCAGTGCTGCTGGGAGAGGGATGAAACAATACTTATATAAAACTAGGATTTAATAGATAACCGCAGCTTTTCTGTATATTATAAAAGGCAAGAAAGAGGATAGCAGGTAATGTTCGCATGATCCGATACAACAAGCTATACGGTGGAAGGTTCATCACCGTTGCGCTCTTCTCAATACTGTCCATAGCTGGAATAGCGTTCTCGGTCTATCTCTTCTACGTTGCAAACTCCTTCTATGCTTACCTGCTAGCCGGATCGTTCACAGCGCTGTCCATAGTAGCGGGATTCTTCAACATCTACGCTTCTACGCTGTACTTCAAGTCTTACACGTATGGGAAGCACTTCGAAAAACTGAAGGCGAGCCTAAAGCCAATCTCGAGATTCCCAACAGTCGCAGTGGCAGTTCCCGTCTTCAACGAGGAACCGGCGATGGTTGAGGAGAACGTGAAGTCCTTCAAGGGCCTCTCGTACCCGAAGAACAAGCTAAAGTTTTACCTTGTCGACGACTCTACCGACCCTGCGATAATGAAGGGGCTAGAGTCGGTTGCAAAGAGACAGGGCATGGTATACTTGCACAGGGACGGGAGGAAGGGATTCAAGGCAGGCGCAATCAACGAGATGGCGAAGGTGTCGAAGGAGGAGTTCATAGCGATATTCGACTCTGATGAGACCCTGATCAACAACAGGTTCCTGCTGGACCTGCTCCCATATTTCGAGAACCAGAAGGTTTCGTACGTGCAGACGGAGAAGAGGTACAAGAAAGGTACATTCTTCTCGGAATCAATCGATATATTTGATGCGTTCTTCTTCAACTTCATACAGCCTGCGCGCGCTCTTAACAATACGGCGATATTCGCCGGCTCTTGCGGTCTGATAAGGAAGAGTGCATTTGACGACATAGGCGGGTTCCCTGAATACGTAATAGAAGATACGTTCTTCTCGTTCGAATCCGACATGCACGGCTGGCAGAGCCTTTACGTACCGGAATGCTATGCAAAGGGAAGGCCGGTCTACACCTTCACCGAGCTTGCAAAGCAGCAGTGGCGCTATAACTACGGGGACACGCAGTTCCTCGGTTACTATTTCAGGAGAGGCGGGTACAAGAAGATGAGCCCGCTCTCGAACGTCGAGTATACGGTCCACGGCTTCGGCCTCAACTACCTCTCAACGATCCTGATACTCTTCACGGTGGTGTCGGCCCTGATCGTCTTCACTTCGCTCCCGTTCGCGCATGTTGACTTCAAGAGCCTGATACTCCAGAACCAGTGGGGCGTAGACCTGGAGACGCTCGGGTTCTTCGCGTTCACGCTATCTCTGCTGACGCCAGCACTTCTCACAAGGGTGTACTTCGGCTCTTGGAAGAAGGGCTTCATGGTATTCCTGCTCAACTACGCTCTGGCGTTTGTCAGGGCAAAGGCAGCTGTCTCGACGTTCCTGAATAGGAATCCTGCGATGAAGTGGAACAAGCACAGGGACAGCCTGGTCACGGAAAAAAGGATACTTACGGTCCTGAGCAACACGAAGACCGAGGTGGTCTTCGGCATCTCGATGTTCACCCTCTCGCTTTTCGCACTCATGCAGCTCAACCTGGCAGGGGGCATCTGGCTGTTCTGGTATGGTATTTTATACTTCCTCGCCGCATTCTTCTTGTACAAATATGGATGAGTGAGTTGCGTGATATACATAAGGATCCACAATTCCGACAACGGCTCCGTCGTCGCTATGTGCGACAAAGCCCTGATAGACCGGGTGCTGATTGAGGGAGAGATTGTCATGGACATAAAGACCTATGCATCTTTCTACAACGATAAGCTTGTTGGGAAGGATGAAGCGAAGAGGATGATAGGCGAAGCGGACGGCATCTATTCGGCCAATATCGTCGGAGAAGAAGCAGTTGGCATAGCGCTCGAAATGAAGATAATAGAGGCGGAGAACATCCTGAACATACAGAAAGTGCCATACGCTCACGCGTACAGAGTGGAGTATCCAAAGTGATTCTTTGGAGAAGCCCGAGCTCATCCTCATAACAATTTTAATCGGATTGTCGGTTTTCTCCCTTGCGCTGGCGTACAGCCAGCTCGGCCCGGGATGGGACCTGATAGCGCACTACCTGAACGGAAGAAGCCTCTCCAACCCCGCCTTTTACCAATGCCTCCTGAACCCGGTCTGCAACCAGTACAACCAGAACCCTCTCTTCTACTTCGAGTCTTATAGGGCACCGATAGCCGGGTTCACGCTCGCGGCGCTGTATCTCGTGTTCCAAGGCAGCGCAGCTATAGCCGCTTATCTTGCGCTGCTGCTCGTAGCATACTTCCTTGTGATACGGTTCGTTGCAAGAAAGCTTGAGGTCAACGAACTGCTCGCATACGCATTCCTAATCAGCCCGGTCTTCCTGTATACAAGCATGGTGGCCGGCAGCGAGGAGATGGTGTCGCTGCTCTTCCTGTTCGTGGCGATCGGGCTCCTCGCGAGGAAGAGCGTCTGGTTCGGGCTTTTCCTCGGCCTTGCTACGCTTGGGAAATATCCGACCCTTGCGCTTATCCCCATGCTGTTCCTGATGTTCAAACCGAAGAAGATCCTTTATGCATCTGTGCTGTTTGCCATTGCGATAGCGCCATGGCTCATCTTCAGCACCGTGTTCTTCCAGAACCCGCTCGCAAGCTATGAGCTCTCGCTTGCGATAGCACACAACAATGCTGGGCCGTTTTCGATAAACATAGGCTCGTTCATCACAGTCGTTCTTTATCCGATAGTCATCGGAGCGTTTGCCGCGCTCTTTATCTACAAGAAGAGGAAGGCGATAGTGGAATCTGCAAGGAGGCATATCCCAAAGAGGGACCTAATCTCGTGGATGCAGAAGGACAGCAGGCTCTACCTTTACACGATCCTCTTCACGTTCCTCATCCTATCGCTCATTGCTACGCTTGCGATAGCGCCTTACTATGACATATTCACGCAGGTGCGTTACGGATATCTGCTATTCGCGTCGAGCGGCCTACTGGTGATAGCCGTGGTAAATGACCTTAGGAAATACACGAGGCGCAACCTGCCTGCTGCATGCGGGGCTCTATCTGCACTGCTCTTCGTGCTGCTTGTAGCCTACCTTGAGCTTTTCGCCGTGATCCCGTCAATCAGCGCAACAAGCGGTGTTTACAGCAGCGCGCAGGCTGAACTAACGGCTCTCGGGTTCCAGAACTGCAGGATAGTGTCCAATGACTGGGTGCTTATGCTTTACAGGAATGTGAGCGCATTCTCCCAGTTCGACAAGAACGTATCCTCGCTCAGCTATCCTGTGCTTCTCTTTAAGAACGGGACCGAGTCAACGAACCTCTATGCGGTGAGGGACCTGCAGAATGCCAGCATCGCCTACGACAGCTATTACTACGAGGTGCTGCTCCCGCAAAACTATATGTGCTACAAATAGTCAGGGCTGGAAGCTCGAGAGGAAAGAGGTGCTGCCAGGGTTTGTGAATACGTAGTAGATTACTACGGCGAGGACGAGCAGCACCAGCAACATCGTTACCTTGTTTCTCCTAGCTATGGAGTAGACCATGAAGAGGATTGCAATCCCAATTATGAATAAGACTATCAATTCTGGGCTGTTCATGAAAAGAACCCCTGGATGTCGCAGTCTATACTGGAAACTAAATATTAAAAATCCTGCGCTTACGTCTATGGCAAGATATAAATAAAAATAGGCAGCAATACTCTACTCATGACAGAAGAAGCTAGGGAGATTGCTGGAAAGGACTTCCACGAGGAGCTGTCCAGCCTGCTTTCCGGTGCTAAGAAAAGAGTATTCCAACTCGAGATGCTCGAGCAGTACGGGCAGCCGTTCGAGAAGCAGTTCATAGAGGAATTCAAGAAGGAGTCGCTTGATACGGGCTCGCTGAAGGAGAAGCTTATCGCGAACTATGGATTTGCGCCTGACTGGAGGGGGAAGAAGGTGGAGTTCAGCAGGGTGCACATAGTGTCTTTCCCGCTGACAAACTTCGTTAGATACAGGCTCGAGGCGTACAAGATACTTGAGGGGCTTGGAGAGGGGACGTCCTTCATAGAGAAGCAGAAGTTCTACCAGCTCCCGCTTCCCAGCGGAATAGAGGTCTCTAACTTTACCGATGTTGATGGCGCTGTGCTGCTGCAGAGGAATGATATAGACAAGGCGAAGAAGGAGTGCAGGGTCTCCGGCGGAAAGCTGATCCAAGACCCCGACGTTTATGAAAAGTACGAGACGTTCGAGAAGAGGCTGCTCGGCTCATCGATCCAACTTGAGGAGTTCGTCGACGATCCCAGGGTGAAGCTCAAGCTTGCCACCGTCCACCATGTCTGCAAGGAGTGCGGTTCCACAGAAGCGCTTGTAGTCAAGGAGTGGTGGACAAGGGGAGACGAGGGGAACATACAGCTGTTCAAGTGCGTAGACTGCGGCGCATCGATAAGGGAGTGGTAGCAACCGCTTCTATTTCTTCAGGGCGAGTATCGCCTGCGCTATGTCGCCATTGGAGTCCTGGAGTGCTTTTGTTGCGTCCTCCTTGCTTGCGCCTGTTCCATCCATCACCATCTTTATGTCGTCTTCGGTGATCTCGATCTCGACCTTCTTCTCCTTCTCTGTTGTCTCTCCCGCTACCTGGTAGCTGACAGATCCCTGCGCGCTGATTGCGGTCACCTGTGGATTCTCTATCACTATATCCTTGTCTGCACACTCTATAACTACGCGGAGCGCATTGATTTCGCTTGTCTGTATCCCCATCTTGGCGAGCATGCTCTTCATCTGTCTTGGGTCCATTCCTGGCATCATAGTATCACAATCATTTCTTAATCGCAAAAAGGGTGAGCTCCTGCCTGTTGTGCGGCAGCTTCTTGAGCCTTATTCCCCTGTACTCCTTTGAAAGTATCTCCTTCGCGTCCTTTATGTGCTTTTCTATCCTCAAATCTACAAGTTTAATCGTCAGTATAAGGAAGGCGCCTTTCTTAAGAATATCTGCGAATCTCACAGCAAGCGCAGCGCTATCGGAAGGGGCTATGTTCATGTCCATGAGGAGGATGTCTACGTCAAACTTCTTGAGGGACTCCATGTCAATATCCTGCGCCCTCTTTGGGATATGGACGATTCTTTTCATGTCAAGCTTCTCGTAGGCTAGAGCTGCATTGTCCACGGCTATGACCTTCGCTCCCTGCTTCGCCATGTGGTTCGACCAGCCCCCTGGAGCTGCACCTATGTCCAGTGCAAGCTTTATCTTCCCCCTGTCTATTCCGAAGTAGTCTATCGCCTCCTTGAGCTTGAACTCGGCCCTGCTTATCTTCTCGTCTTTGCCGAACTTGTTTGCCCTAAATGCATCTAGCACATACTGCTCATCCGTCTTGCAGATGAAGATGTCGTCTCCGGCAAGGACCACATAAACCAGTAAAGTCGGGTTTTTTAGGTCTGCGACAAGTCCCTGCTTTTCAAGAGCCTGTCCAAGAAAGACTTCTATCGTCTTCGCATTCGCACCGGAGTGCGATGATAGGTTCAGAGCTTCGATCTTGAACCTGTCCTTTCTCCTTATTATCTCTTGCAATGCTATCAAGAGCTCTTTGCTCTTGTATTTCACCCCTTCCAGCTCAATCGAAACCGGAACTACGTTTTCCACGAACACCAAATCCGCAGATGGCTTTGCCTCTGTTTTTGAGGAAGCGATAAGAAACCTCCCAGAAGAATCTGCGCTTTCTATCTTTAGATTAGGATAAACAGCGGCAAGCTCCTTTACCGCGCTCCTCAAGAAGCGCTTGTCGCAGAATATCAGATATTGCGTTGGCACAGAGGTAATTAATGTGATAATTATTTAAGCGCATGTTCACAAGTAGGTCCATGATTCCCAAAGTAAGATTTGTCTACTCTCCGGTTTACCAGATGGTGGTGCTTGAATTGAGGACAGGTCTCACGAAGTACGATGAAAAGGTATTCGGCAAGATATCGAGAGATGTCTGGAAACATGAGGACATAAAAAAGAAGAAAGATTATGCAAAGAGGCTGCAGCTTATATGGGATAAGGAGGGGGTAAGGGCGCTTATGGCAATGTCTAGAATAGTGGGGTTTGGCTGGGATGAGAAAATAATAAAGTGCTACCTGCTGGATTCAAGTCAATCTTTCAGCGACCCCATGACTATAAGGGCGTCATATGATATAGAGCGCGACATTGAGGGCACGCTCCATGAGATGGGGCACAACCTCGAAGTGCAGAATCTTGACAAGATAAACTGGAAGAGGTACAATAGGGAGTTTGGCAAAGAGGACATCAGCGTGCGGCACCACATCTTGCTTCACGCCATTCTGAAACTGGCTTATGTAAGGGCCTTCGGCCATGCCAAGGCAGAGAAATACCTCTCTTTCTACGGCACAATGCCGCATACATACGCCAGGGCGTGGGAGATAGTCAACAGCTATGGAGCCGAGAAGATAATTAAGGACTTCATAAAGGGGTAACGCTTCGCTAAGGGATTGGAAAAACAAAAATAAGAAAGGTTGCAGGAAGACCTGCAACTTTTAACCGATGCCGGAAAGGGAATTACTTCTTCGACTTTCCGATGTAAGCGCCTACCAAGCCGCCTACGAGGCCGATCACTCCCGCGATTATAGCTCCTATTATCAGGACGCCGACAATCAGGGTAGCGAAGCCGCCGACCAGCGCACCGCCGACTCCTCCGAGGGCGCTTGCGAAGTACGCTATCTCGATTATCGCCACGATAATCGTCGCGACCGCAGGTCCCACGAATCCGGATATCGCGCCGTTCTTGAAGTCCTTCACCATCCAGCCTGCAACCAGACCGGCAATGAATATGCCGACCAGCCCTAGCCAGCCTATGTAGGTGAACAGGCCGATAAGACCGAAGACTATCGTAATCACTAATGCTACAATAGTCGCCATTACCAAACTATTTTGTGCCATTCATAACACCTTATTCGTTTATCAATAGAAACATCACTTTTAATACCTTTCTCTCAGGAACGTTCGCTTATTGCGCTGGTATAAAAATTAGTTTATATTTATTCCTGCCTTCTTGAATACGTATTTGTCTATCCAGTAGCCTGCCAGCCGATGGCCTGACTGGCTATCTTCTGTTGCTACCTTATTGGCTTCTCCCACATTATTTGGTCCTCACGGAAGGCGTGCTTTCTCAGTATGCCGACCTTCCTGAAGCCCATTCTTGAGAAGAATTTGAAGGCTGGCTTGTTCCTCGGATGTGTATCGCAAAAGATCTTGTGGCAGCCGTGCTTTTTAGCGTCCTTCATTGCGAAATTTATCAGCGCCCTGCCGACGCCTTTCTCTCTGAAGCTCTGGTCTACAAGGATCCAGTCCAGCCAGTCTACATGGCCATGGCCTATATAATGCGTGCACATGCCTACAACCCTGCCGTCTTTTGCCACGGCTATCACTATGCTATTCTTGTAATTTTTGAACGTGTCCTTGAGGTCCTTGACGCTCAGCTCGTAGACGTTCCTTGCCGTGTGCTCCTTATTGTAGAATTTCAATGATTTGACTACTGGAGTGCCGAACCTGCTGATTCCAGGCAAATCCTTTTTCGTTGCAATCCTTATCGTAAAATCTCGCATTTTATCACTTTGGAATTCAGCAGACTGAAGTGGACTCTGCGGGAATCGAACCCGCAACCTCCCGCTTGCAAAGCGGGCGCTCTACCATTGAGCCAAGAGCCCATGCATTATTGATAAAAGGAATAGGTTATTTATCTCTTTCTTTTTGGAGATGCCTTCTTTACGAGGTGGATTTTCCTTTGGACCGTGACCTTGCCTCCCTTCCTGCTTATCTTCACGTTCTTCTGCTTGACAATCCTTCCTGTCCCGCTCGCCATAGTCAGCCTTTCTATCACTTCAAGCCCTCGCGTTCCCCTTTCCTCAGCATCAGCCCGGTCCAGGAGCGCCCCATAGACATTGTCGTTTAGCGTTTCGGAATCCTTTGCCGAGTTTGAAAGAAGCGCATTCTCGAAATCGCCCGCCTTCAGCAGCTTGTTGAGGTCCCTGAGTCTCCTAATCTCCTCTACTTCCTTCGAAAGCCTTGCCCTTTTAGAAGAATCTTTTGGCATTATATTAACCCAACCCAAGTCTCAGAGTTCTATTTTAATTCGAAGGTTATTTAAACTTTCCTCCGTCTCCGCGCATTCTTCGTCCATTGCAGAAGTATCACGCAATCTTTTGCGCAGGCATGTGGAATTTGCCGTTCTTTGGGGTTGGGCGCTTCACTCCGGAAGCTCCTTGTATCTGTAGCCCCTTGTCCCACGGTGCGGCTGCTGCGGCCTTTGGACTGGCGTTCTAGCCCTCTCTCCATGGGGCTTTTGCGTCTGTGGCTTTTGGCTCTGCTGCTGCCGTTGCTGCCGCGGGCGCTGATTCTGCTTTTGCGCCTGCTGCGGCTTCGGCGCCTGCTGCACCTGCGCGTCCGGCTTTGCAGGCTGCCTGTGCGGCTCCCCTCCAAGGATGTGGTGCTCGCCTATCTTCGGCAGCACTACATGATAGCTGTGGCTAAGCGCCTCTGCCAGCTGCTTCGACTTAGACGGCTCTCCGTGGACTATGAAAATGGTCTTTAGTCCCTGTATCTTCTTCGGCAGCAGCTCAAGCTGCTTCCTGTCGGCATGGCCTGACATCTTATGCATCTCCACCGTCATGTTTACCTTGAGCTTCTGGCCATGGAAGTCTATCTCCCTCTGGCCGTCGAGCAGTGCCCGCCCCGACGTCCCTTGCGGCTGGAATCCGACAAGTATGAGCTTGTTCGCTGAGTTGCCCGCCATCGCCTTCAGGTATCCGACAACCGGCCCCCCGGTCAGCATTCCAGCGGTGGTGACGATGATGCAGTTCTCTTGGCTGTCTATTATCTTCTTGCGCTGCTGCTTGCTCTCCACAAAGTTGAAGTTGTCGCTCTTGAACGGGTCGTAGTCGCTCATCAGTATCTTGCTCTGTATCTCCTTCCTGCAGTAGATGACATTGTGCCTGAATATCCTCATGACCTTGCCTATGACGCCATCGACGTAGATCGGGACCTTCGGCAGCACTCCGGAATTCATGAAGTCGTCAAGGTACAGGAGGACTTCCTGGCCCCTCTCAACGCCAAAGCTCGGGATGACTACTTTTCCCCCTTGCAGGATTGTTTCCTTTATGCTCTTTACCATGCCCTTTGCCATCTCCTTTTCTTCCAGGTGCATGTCCTCCTTCCCCCCGTATGTGCTCTCCGTTATGAGCGCATCCGCATGCAGGTTGTTGAGGTCTGCCCCGCTCAGGAGCTTCGATTTTGCCAGGTTTATGTCTCCTGTGTAAAGCAGGGCCTTGCCGCCGCTGCTCAGCAGCACCAGCGCGCTGCCCACTATATGGCCGGCATCGACGAATTCGATGGTAGTGTCCATTATGTGGACCGGTTCCCTGAACTCGACTATCTTGTAGTTCTTCTGCATTATCGCGAGAACGTCCTTCGTCACCTCCTTCGGCTCCGAAAGCCGCACATAGTCCGCGATCTGCACCGCGAGAAGTTCCAAGGTGGGCTTGGTCACATATACCTTGCCCCTGTAGCCCCTCGCAAACAGGTGCGGTATGAAACCGGCGTGGTCAAGGTGGGCGTGCGTTATGAAAACGCCGTCCAGCTCCTTTATCTCGTTGCTCGGTATTGTCGGGAACTGGTTCTCCCCAGCCTCGACCTTTATTCCTGCATCGAGCAGGATCTTCGCTTTGTCGGTAGTTATCAAAATGCAGCTTCTTCCGACTTCCTCAGCTGCTCCGTAGAATGTTATTTTCATTTCTTTCATCTTTTTCTTGTCTTATTTTTGTTTTTTTTTATTTTTTTCCTTTGTCCTTTGTTTTTGTTTGTTCTTTTTTTCTTTTTTGTTTTTTATTTTGTCTCGTTGCTGTCTTGTTTTTCATCTTACTTTCGTCTGTCTGTGCTCTTGATGAAACTTCTTCCAAAGAAGTTTCCCGTACTGCCTGTCTTTTGGAACCGCTAGGCACTTTCGTCCTCTTCGACAGCCTTCTTCTCCTTCTTCTTGATGACCGCAATGTCCTCCAGGTTTATCTCCTGCATCGGTGACTGTTGTGGCTTTCTCTTCGGCCTCTGCTGCTGTTTCTCGAACTTGGCCCTTTCTATGCCTAGCAGTTTCCTTATTTTATCGTAAAGTTCGTCAAGCTGTTTGTCGTTCTCGGCTATCTTTGCCTCTAGCTCCGTTATGGACTTCTTGTAGTCCTCTATGTCCTTCTTTATGAAGTCGCTCTTCCTCTCGAGCCTTATGGACTTGTACGCCTCGTTGAGCTCCTTGTTTATTTCCTCGATCTTCCTCACAAGGTCTTTCTCCTCGGCGAGGGACTTCGCTTCCGTGGATATCTTGAACTCAAGCTTGTTCTTTAGCCTCTTGAGGTACCCTATCTTCCTCCTCTTCTCGTTGTTCTGGTCCTTGCCCTTCTCAATCTCGAGGAGCTTCTGGATTGCTATGCCCTCAGCTTCCTTGTAGCCCAGCTTCCTCCGCGCCTCCTTTATCCTGCCTATTATGTCGCTCCTCGCCTTCTTCGCGTTGTCTATCTCTTCCTTGAGCTTTGCCACATCAGGATCCTTGCTCTCCTTGATTGCTATTGCTAACAGGCTTGGGGCTTGCTCCCTGCTGTTGCGCTGATTTGCACCAACTAGGGGTGCAGAAGGAGCTGTCTTCTTCAGCGCGCTTGGCGCATTCTCTGCTGCTGGCACTTGTGTGCCGCTATCGCTGTTCAGTTAACCACTTATGATTATGAAAATTAAAATAGAAGCTGTACTTCTGTTTTAGACCGTAACCTCTGTTATTACTTTATTGTATACATTTAAAAGCTCGTCGGTAGTCCTTTCTATGGAGTACTTCATCGCTGTTTTCCTTGTTTCTTTATAGGATGATGCATTATTTAAGGCTTTTTTAATCTTCCTCGCGCACTCCCTGCTGTCCAGGCTCTTGAATTTCTCCCCGTTCCTGCCGTTCTTTATTATCTCGGCGAGTGCCAGCTTGTCAGCCCCTACCACGGGCTTGCCGCACGCCATCGCCTCTAGGCATACCACTCCCTGTGTCTCAAATGTGGATGGGATGCAGAAAGCATCGCATGCTGCATAGTACTTGGGCAGCGCCTTGTCGCTGACAAAGCCTGTGAACTCAACGTTATCCAGCCTCATCCTATCGGCTATATGCTTATACTTGTCGAGAGACGGGCCTGCTCCAGCCATTATGAACCTGACATCGTCATCTTTTAGGAGTTTTGCAGCCTTGAGGAGGGTTTCTACCCTCTTCTCCTTGCTCATCCTCCCAAGATAGAGGACTATCCTTTCATAGCGGTCCTTCCTGAGCCTCCTTCTAAGGCTTCCGGCTTTTATTGAAGGATTGAATCTATCTGTATCTACGCCGTTCGGCACCGTAGACACCTTGCTTATACCATGCTTCTCAAGCACCTCTCTCAGCGTCTCCGATGGCGCCATTACCCGGTCGCACCTGTTGTAGAAGAGCCTCGCGTAGGTCCAGGAGTATTTCTGCACGTACGGCACAGCCCTTTTCGAGAAATACTCCTGAAGCACGAACCTGTCGGTGAACAGTGTATGGAAGGTGCTAACTACAGGGATTTTATTGACCTTCCCCAGGGTAAGGCCCCAGGCTCCCATGAAGAATGGCGTATGGCAGTGTATTATGTCAGGGTTTATCTCATTGAGCTTCATCTGCGTGATGAACGGCGCTAGAGCTACGTTGTACTGCTTGTATTTCGGGAACTTTATGCCCTTTATCACATGGATATTTTCCATTCCTGCTACCGCTTCCTTTGTCTTGCTGTTTCCAGCGGTGAATATGTGCACCTCGTGACCTCTCCTCATCAGTTCCTTCCTAAAATTGAGTATAGATGAGACTACGCCGTCATGCGCCGGCAGGAACGAGTCTGTGTAAAACACTATCTTTAGCTTTCCAATCTTCTCCATGGAATATCGACTGCATTGCGTACTTTAAGCTACTATAAACTAGTTACTTTTAATAATTAGCCTAATTTGTTACCTGTCTTACCTTTTGCCGTATCTTACCTTTTGCTGTATGGCGAGTAAGTAACGGTTTCTCCGTCAGGCTTTCTAATGGTTACACTAGAAACTACGCCGAATCCGTTCACTCTGAGTTCCACGCGCGTTCCAGTAGGCGAGACGTAGGTCCCGGTCCTTGATATCTCCCCATCTGCCTGCGTTCCGGCTGCCCTGTCCTTTTCTGTCATTGGGTTCACTGATATAATTAGCGTCGCTTGAGATATTTAAATGGTATGAAAACCGTCGGTTTTTGCATTAAATCCTATGGTTTTGCCATTAAAACGAGCATTAGTTATTGAGGATCAGCCTGTTTCCTCTATTATTTTTCTACATCCGTTTCGCTCAGCCTTCTGTTTATGACCTCTTCAACTATCTTTCTTGCTTCTACAGGTGACAGTTCCCCTATCCTTGCTGGGGGAACGTCGTGCAGCCTTGCCAATACCGGCTCGCGAAGAAGTTCCAGCCTAACCGCCTGTAATCCTGGTTCTTTGCTTACATTTATCATTTAGATCGCCTTTTAATAGAATGGTTCTGATTGTGAGATATTGAATCGCAGGTAAAATCTAAAACTCTTGCGCAATGGGCTACGATTTTGGCGCCTCGGATTCGGTCCTCTCCAGGTGCGTTGGTGCGTTTTCCTTCTTCACCGTTATCAGCAGCATTATTGGCCTGTCCGAATCGTTTATCAGGATGTGCCAGTAGCCGTTGTCCCTTTGGACCTGTATCGGATCGCGCACAGATTCGAAGGTGTCCCCCCACAACTGGTGCTTATCTTGACCGTTGAAGTAGGTGTCACCTAGCCCATAGCGGTTTTCCCAGACCTTCCCTATCCCGCGCTCGTCTATTTTCCTGTATTTATAGATTAGAGGATAAAGTCCATCATCAGGCTTTCCATCCGCATATTTCAGGAATTTTATGTTTTCTACGCTCTCGCCTGGGTGCGGACGCAGTCCATCAGAGTCAAGCTTTGATGGGTCTATGCCCATTCCGGTATGCTTATGCGGTTCTATAACTAAGAGGAGGACGCTCTCTTTTGGAGTGTCCAGCAGTGCCAACTTGCTGCCATAAGGCTTATCGGTCTCCCATTGCGGTAGCGCAGTAGTGCTCTTCTCTGCCGTGTTTCCTGCTATAATATCACAAATCTATAACGCATTTCAAGATATTTAAAAGTAGTTAAAATAGGAAAATTTTGGAGAAAACCTTGCGTTTTTTCATGCTGTGGCGCTGGCTCCCTCCTGCTCTCGCCTCAGCGTTGCGGCAAGCCTCTTTAGCTGCCTGTCGTGCGGGTTCACCGCTAGGTAGAAGTCCAGCCTGTCAACATGCGCCTCGTCCAGTATCGCCCTTATCAGCCCTTTCCCGAGATCATAATCGTGCTCTGGGACACTTAGCCTTATCCTTCCCTCTTTTGCCATCTTCTCGAGAATTGCATGAGATCCCTCATGGCTCACGACAGTGAAGCCGAAGTCCTTCCTGAGTATCGAGACCATCTCCCTCCCTGTCACCTGCGGAAGCTTGTGCTCTATGTGCGGCGCTGTTTCTTTTTCCTGTTTTGCTGATGGTGGAAGCAGGAACGTATGTGGAGGATCGTCCTCTGCCGGCACCTTTTCCTTCTTCTTCTTGATTGCCTTTACATATGCTCTGATGGCTGCCTCTGCGTTTGACACCGCTTCCTCCTTTGTGGCGCCGTGGCTGATGCAGCCCGGAAGCGCTGGCACTATTGCGAGGTAGGAGCGCCCATCCTTCCTTATGCCTATTTTGTAGTTGTAGCCCATAGGCTCATAAGTACAATGAAGATCCTAATATAAAAAAGTTATCTGCCTGCCCCGATCAGGGAGTATATTTCTGACAGATCTTCAACCGGGAGCTCCTCTCCGTTTGCCCTCAAAAGTTTGATGAAACCTGCAATCGCCTCTCTTATGTTCCTCAGCGCTTCTGACTTGTTCCTCCCCCCTGAAACACAGCCTTTCAGTTTCGGCGCAAAAGCGACATAGCATCCGTCCTCATCCTTTTTCAGCTCGACTATGTATGTGTGCGACTCGTCCCTGGCTCTCTCGCCATTTTGCACATTTACGGTGACGATTGTGCGCAGCTTGAGGACCGGGTCATCGTCACTGTCAATGAACAGGGAGGATCGCGAACCAGTCCTGATGCGCGGGTTTGCAGCTGGATTTGAAAATATCTGCTGCCCTCTGCTGTCATAGATGCGCCTTATCTCAGCGCTCCTGGAGCTGAACGGCACGCTGCCTGTCTCGAGGAGCAGCCTGCCATCTTCTATACCGCGCAACAGGCTTGTTTCCAGGAAATCGTTGCCGCGCCATGAGAATTCGACCGTTATCACCTTACCCAGATGCTCCCTTAGCGCTGCCTGCGCCTCCGAGCATTTTGCAGTCGTCTTTGTCATGCCTATGCGCCTATTCTATCCGCTAGGTATGAAATTTATCCTCATATATAAAGCTTGCTGCCTTGCCGTCAACAACGAGATTCCGGATCAGTTTCCTGAAGAGGCTGGAACCGCTGCGGCAGGTTTTGGAGCTGCCTTACCTTGCTGCTCAATGAGGACCGCGCTCCCGCCGATATCTTTTATCTTCTCCATCGCCTTCTCCGAGAACCCGCTCGCCTTGATTGTTGCCTTTACGTCGAGCGTGCCGTTGCTCAGCACCTTGTAACCCTCTAGGTCGAGCTCGCTCTTGTTCTGCTTCTTCAGGATTGAGCTTATCTGGTTGAGGTTTATCTCCATCAGTTCGGTCCTGTTTCTTGGCGTGAATCCCTTCTTCCTTATGAGGTCCGGCCTCTTCGCGGTTATGTAGGTCCAGTCGTGCTTTCGGAGCCTTCCGATCGCGCCGACGCCGCCTCTGTCCCCGGCTCCCCTGGCGTTCTTGATGTTCCCTACTCCCCATCTCCTTGTGCCAAGGTATTTCCTGTTCTTCTTCGCCCTTCTAACTACCATGAATACCAAACCTCAGACCATCCTCGTTATCAGCTTGTTTATGTCCTTGCCCATATACCCGAGGCTTCCGCCCTGGCTGAAGTGCTTCTTTATCGGATCGTATCCGTGCTTCGGAGGGTGCAGCCTGAGCGGCATTTCCTCCTTCAAAGTGCTGATGTCCGCCTTGCCTGCAAGCGCGGCGTTCGGGTCTATCTCAAGAGCGTACTTCTTTACGAGCTTCGCAAGGGTCGGCTCGTCTATCTCGCCGTATGCTATGTGGTTCGCGCACTTCTTCAGCATGCCTAGGTACTGGTCGTTCACCATTATGATCGTGCAGTTGTTTGGCGCTTTGAGGTTTAGCCTCTTCATGGTCTCCTCTATGCTGGTTCTTACATTGACGCGCCCTCGCACTCGCACAGCTGCGACAACCTTGCCTTTAAGCTCTACCTGCTTTATCATAAAAACACGCCTGTGTTTACTTGTCTCTTAAAAAGAGAAACCAGTATTTTTATTCTAATCAGCAGATATATATTCTTTGCTGTTAGACAGAAGCAGGGTGTGGTCTTGAAGGTACTTTCTTGGAATGTAAACGGCATACGCGCTGCGATGGGCAAGGATGGACTTCCCCGGCTGATAGGCTCCGGGGAATACGACATACTAATGTTCCAGGAGGTCAAGGCTAACCAGCTGCCGCTCGAACTCCACGGCAACGGGTATACGCCGATACTCTACCCCGCAAAGAAGAAGGGCTACAGCGGACTGTTGACCCTCACAAAAAAGACGCCAATAGAAGTCACGTACGGGATAGGCGACGCTGCGATAGATGACGAGGCGCGCGTATTGACGGCAGAGTTTGAAAACCTGTTTGTAATCAACACTTATTTCCCGAACTCGAGAAGGGAGCTGGAAAGGCTGGACTTCAAGCTCTGGTACAACGAGAAATTCGCCAGGTTTATGCAGAAGCTTAAGAAGAAGAAACCGCTCCTCATGTGCGGAGACTTCAACGTAGCCCATGAGGAAATCGACATAGCCAGGCCAAGGGAGAACAGGGGAAACGCGGGCTTTACTGACGAGGAAAGAGGGTGGATGACGAAATTCCTCGGCATGGGCTACACAGACACCTTCAGGATCTTCACAAAAGGCGGCGGGCATTACTCATGGTGGGCCTTCAGGTCAAATGTAAGAGAAAGGAACATAGGCTGGCGCATAGACTATGCCATAGTCACAGATGACATAAAGGAAAAGGTAAAGAGCTCTGGCATCCTCGGTTCGGTGCTAGGTTCTGACCACGCACCGATAACCATAGAGCTGGACATGCCACTTTGATCAGAGCATGTCAATGAATTCGCCGGGGTTGCCCTGCGCTTCAAGATTCAATATCACTGACCTATTGGCTGCATCGATTGCGCTTCTCAGGGATACGCTGAAGGGCACTTGCTTTATCTCGAATTTTGACCCCTTCAGCACTTTGGTTATATTCGGTATTATAAACCTTACTAGTTTCGTTGCTGTTGCTGCCTCTGCCTTTCCGCTAATGGTGCGCTCAACATCTCCTATTTCACCCAGAAGGGACTCGTCCAGCTTTTGTTCGTTTTCCAGGCGATAGAGCGCCTTATCCAGCACGTTGACCAGCTGCATTTCACCTGGAAGGAGCGAAGCGATGGACTCCTTTGCGCTTTTCAGCTCGTTTATTGCGGCCTCAAGCTCGGGTATTTCCAGGCGCATCAGCGCTTCGTTCACAGCCTTTGACTGCCTGATAAGGGCATTGAGCTTTGGAATCGACTTCAATGAGAGGTCGTCCATTTTCCCGCTTACCTCTACGGCTTCATCTATGAGTCTGGCGAACTTGGATATTACTCCTGATTCTAGCTCCGACAGCTTTTCCCTTGTTGCGCCCATGCTGGCGGCCAGGGCTTTGAGCTTGTGCATGAAGTCTCCTGGCGATTCCTTTTCAAGCGCCTTTGTTATCTCTTCAAGGCTCGCTATCAAGGCAAGCTTCATCATCACGGGACTTCCGGATTGGAAGTTGGATTTCAGGAGGTTTACAGAGGTTGCACTCATTATGTTGCTCCTATTAAATGTGCTGGGAGCGCCCGGCGTTCTGGATTTAAAAGTAAATGACCCATCGAGCCCAAAGCTGATTTCGAATCCTCTTGAAGCAAGCGTTATCTTCTCCCGGCTCACAGTAAGGCTAGCTTCCGGCAGGGCGGTAACCTTATACCGTATGGTGAATGTGGCATCACCCCACGTGCTTATCCCGGTCAGTGCGTTGCCTATGCCTAAGGCCCTTATATCATTAGATTCTGGCACTTTCGTTCTTCCTGCCATCCAAATCAAAGAAACGTGACCCCGAAATAATATTTATAGTTATCTAAAAATGAAATTGTTGGAGTAGAAACAAAACTTCCAAGTAAAAAGCATTTTTGACTTCCTTTTTAAACATTTCATTGCAATCTCTACTTGCACTAAAAGGGTTTGGCGACCAGGTGGATGGATGTATTACGGTCAGTATGTGAGAATAAAGAGAATGGAAAGGCTGCTGGAGAGGCTTGCTTATATGTCGGTTGGGCTAGACTTCTTCGTTGCGCTTGCAACCCTTCTTGTGATCCAGGGAGCAAAGATATCTAGCTTCATGCTCCTCATCGGAGGCTACCTTCTTTTCGCTGAAGTCATCCTTGCATCGCTGATATTCATCGCTCTGATTGTAGTGAAGCACTACAGGAAGATAATAGACGGCGTTGCTGATGCGACTTTCAGGAACAAATACCCAGTAGAGAGACCAAGGCCGAGACCAAAGCCGATGTACAACTTCAAGAAGGCGATTGCAACACCTGTCAGGCAGCTATAGCATTTTCTGCTTCCACGACGAAGATGCTGGGAGTCCCCTTTCCCTGTTGAGAAGGTCTATTTTTCCAAACACGCCTGCATAGCCTGGCACTACATTGACCTTCCTCTCGCGCATGTTGCTGATCGCTTCACCTATCTCCGGGGTCGAGCTCGCAGTAATCTGTTCTATGGGTGCGCTTACAAGGATATCAAATTCAGTGCCTACCTCAGAGACAAGCCTCTTGTACTGGTTCTCCACCGCGGCTGTTCCGTCGCCCTTCTTCAGGACGTAAGCAATCACCTCTCGCAATGGAACTGCGCTAAAGTATGGTACTGCGTCCTTTGGAATATATCCCTCAGGCTTGTCCGCAAGGTCATTGACTCTGTGCATCACCCCAATAACGAGTTTCTTGCCGCAGACAGGGCAGAGCCTTATGCTGTATTTTGTGGGGTCGATTGAAACTATACACTCCCTATGGCCGTCAAAGTGGTACTTTCCCTCTTCTGGGAAGAACTTCAGCACCATCTTGAATGTCTTGCGGTCCTTGTCCTTAATCGTCTTGATGACCGCATCGTAGGAGAGAGCTTTTTTGTCAATCTCGAAGACGTTCATCTCCCTTCCTATCTTGTGGAGAGAGTGCATGTCGCTGTTTGCAAGAAGAGCGCAATTGCGCAGCTCTGATATTCTCCAGTTCATCGGACTGTTGCTGCTGAGCCCCATCTCGACAGCATAGATGTTCTTGACCTGATCCTCATACGCCTCTTTAAGGGAAGAGAAACCGGACTTCGCACCGAGAGCACCGAAGAATGGAGTCCATATATGTGCAGGAAACACGAATGCGCTCTTGTCTGCCTTCAGTGCGGTTTCTATTATCTCGGCTCCTGTCATCCATACCTGCGGCCTCCCGTCTGCCTTTAGGTCGCTCTTCTTTGAAAGCATGTCGTTGAGTGCATCGACCGAGCCGAAGCTCGGCATGAGTATGACCTGGTGTATCCTCTTTGACTGCCCCGCAACGTTGAAGACAGCTGATACCTCTCCGCCCAGAATGAACCTTACATCGCTCTGCGAGCCTTTCATCCTGAAAAGACCTGGTTCTGCGGGCTCGAGCGATGACTTGAGCTCCTTCAGCCAAGCAGGATGGGTGATATCGCCGGTTGCGATGAGGTTTATCCCTTTCTCGATGCAGGTGTCGTGCATTCCCTGAACTGTAATGCTCTCGCTGCACGCCATCGCGAATCGCGAATGAATGTGCAAATCCGAGATTACTCGCAAAAGATCACAGCTTCTTTGTAACTCCATTCTTTGGGCAGATATCATTTACCGGGCATTTGCTACAAATAGGTATCGTTTGGCATATCTTCTTTCCGTGCGCTTTCATTACGTATGCATAGTTGTGCCAGTACTTCTTGTCAACTACCTTCATCAGGTCCTGTTCTATCTTCTCAGGATCCGTGTTCTTGCTGAGACCCAATCTGTAGGAGAGCTTTATCACCCAAGTATCAACGGGAATTCCCTCCACTATCCCATAAGCGTTGATGAGTATAGTGTTTGCGGTCTTCCTTCCTATCCCTGGCAGTTCGACAAGCTGCTCCATCTTGTCTGGCACCTTGCCCCCGTACTTCTCGTCTATGGTTCTGCACGTGTTGATGATGTTGCGCGCCTTGTTGCCTGCGAAGCTGATGCTTTTGATATGTTCAACAAGCTCCTGCGGGTCTGCATGTGCGTAGTCCTTTGCCGTCTTGTATTTTGAGAAGAGTTTGGGAGTAGCAGCATTGACAACCTCATCACGCGTCTGCGCAGAGAGTATCGCAGCAACTACAAGATCGATTGGCGTCTTAAAATGGAGGTAGTATTTTGCGTCCTTGTAGGATTTGCTGAGTGTTGACGTCAGCTCTTCCGCCTCCTTCGGATTGAGAAATCTTTCCCCCACCATAAATCTTAATAACAAGATAAGTATAAATCATTTTATGCGATTTAAAGAGAAGGTTGTCCTAGTAACAGGAGCGAGCAGAGGTATTGGAAGGGCGATAGCACTTGGCTTTGGCAGGGAAGGCGCGAATGTAATAGTCAATTACACGAATTCAGGCAAGAAAGCTGATGAGGTAGCCGCTGAAATAAAGAAATTCGGTTCTGATGCTATTGCAATCAAATGCGATGTGTCTGATGAGGGCCAGGTTAAAAAGATGATAGACCTGGCTATAAAGAAGTTTGGCAGATTAGATATCCTAGTAAATAATGCTGGTATTGTTTTTGACGTGCCTTTTTCTGAGAGGACTGTTGAACAGTGGAAGAGAACTTTGGATGTTGACCTACTTGGCGTATTTTTATGCTGCAAGTATGCCATACCGCAGATGAAGAAGCAAAAGTCAGGTAAAATTATTAACATCTCTTCAACAAATGGCTTGGATCAGGGCGGTTCTTACTCTATTGATTACAACGCAGCGAAGGCCGGCGTAATTAATATGACAAGGAGTTTTGCCCATTCTCTTGGTCAGTACAATATACGGGTAAATTGTGTAGCGCCTGGGTGAGTTGACACTGATATGAACAGTAAACTCACAAAGGAATATGTTGAAAAAGAGAAAAAGCATATTTCGTTAGGGAGATTTAGCAAACCTGAAGAGCAAGCAAATGTTGTCCTATTTCTTGCGTCGGATGATGCAAGTTATATGACTGGATGCACAGTGGTAGTCGACGGTGGATACCAATACTCATAGCTATAACGGTTTTTGATGAGGGTATGAAAAGCGCCAAAGGCAAAATAAATACTATAATCTCAAGATTAAAGAAGAAGTATCCGGAGGAGCTCAGGACCAGGTTGCACTACAAGAATCCGTGGGAGCTTCTTGTGGCAACCATGCTTTCTGCGCAGTCACAGGATGCGCAGGTAAACAAGGTGACGCCAGCTCTTTTTGGGAAATATCCGAACATCAAGGACTACCTTGATAGAAGGCCACAGGACCTTTACCCATACGTCAGGACGCTCGGGCTCTACAGGAACAAATCGAAGAATATAATCAAAGCGGCGCACTATATACATGACAATTTCGATAGCAGGTTGCCTAAGCACATGGAGCAGCTTGTGCAGATACCCGGCGTTGGGAGAAAGACTGCAAACGTAGTGCAGGGAAACGCCTTTGGGGTCACTGAGGGCATTGCGATAGACACTCACTGCATAACAGTCGCAAACAGGCTCTTCCTCTTCAATACAAAGAACGCGGAGAAGATAGAAAAAGATATGATGAAGTTTGTTCCGAAGAAGGAGTGGGTAAACGCGACCCACCTTCTCATAGCGCTCGGAAGGGACGTGTGCACCGCAAGAAGGAAATACTGCGAAGATTGCGTGCTGAACGACATCTGCCCCTCAAGTACGGTTAAGAAATCATAGCTTTCCTATGTCATTTACAAGATCTATCTCCAATGCCTTCCTCCCTGCCTTCCAGTTCGCGGGTATGGCGCACATATGGCCCTTCTCAGCTGGAGTGTCGTGCACGTACTTCAGGCCCATGAAAGAGGTGAAGATGTGCTCTGCATCCTTCCCTAGGGCGTCGCTGTGCACAGCTATGTACTGTACTCTTCCTTCCGGGTCTATTATCACAGTGCCCCTCCTTGCTGCGCCGCTTCCCTTGTTTAGGAATCCATAAACCTCCGAGGCCTTCTTGTTGAAGTCCTCAATGAGTGGTATCTTGCTCTCCTTGACCCTCGGAGACGTCTCGCTCCATACCTTGTGCGAGTATATGCTGTCAGTGCTTATCGCGTATATCTCCGCGCCGTTCTTGATGAATTCCGGATAAGAAGCAGCAAAAGCTTCGATGTCTGTTGCACACACAAAGGTAAAGTCGCCGGGATAGAAAATCAGTATCTCCCATCTTCCCCTGTGTTCCGAAAGCTTGAATTCCTCTATATTCTTTGTTTCTGGATTCCATGTCCTTGCCGCGATCTCCGGAGCTGCCTCCCCTATCTCTAACATGCTCTGCATTCGCTCACCAAGATAAAATTGGGTGTTTTGTCTATAAAAGATTAATTGCAATTTCCTTTACCCGAACAGCAAGAATCAAATATAATAGAGGGGATAATCAATTACTGCTTTTGTGATACCAATGTTGGCTGCACTCTACAGCGGGGGTAAGGATTCCACGCTTGCAATACACAGAATGTGGGAGCAGGGGAAGAGGGTAGAGCTTCTTATAACCCTAGTATCCGAGAATAAGTTCAGCTACATGCTGCAGAGAATAAATGTGAACTGGACCGCACTTCAGGCGCAGGCGATGGGAGTCAAGCACGCATTCTACAATACTAAGGGAGAAAAGGAAAAGGAGCTGGTTGACATAGAGGATGCATTGAAGAAGTATAAGGTGACAGAGCTAGTAACCGGAGCGGTCGCAAGCAAATATCAGGCGGACAGGATAAACAGAATCTGCGATGGGCTTGGAATAACACATTACTCGCCGCTCTGGGGCATGGATCCGCTTATGGAGCTCGGAGAGATATCAGCAAAGTTCAACGCGATAGTCACGCAGGTTGCAGCCGAAGGGTTCGACGATTCTATGCTTGGCGCACGTATAGACGAGAGACTGATAGGAAAGTTGCAGACGCTGCACCGTAAATACAGGATAAACATGTCGTTTGAGGGCGGGGAAGCAGAATCCTTCGTTCTCGATGCTCCATTATTTAAGAAGAGGATTGTGATAAATAAAGCGAGGAAGGAATGGAATGGCTCAGTCGGGGCTTACATTATAGAGGAAGCAGAGCTCGCAGAGAAGTGATTTATTAGAAGAAAATGGAATTGAATTTATAGTAGGGGTGAAAGCTTCGGAACTGCGCAGAAAGTGATAATATGCCGATCAGGATAAAGGAGATAGAGGCGAAGCACGTACTCGTAAAGTCAAATCTGCCTGATACCGACTACGTCGTCAATCCGTACACTGGCTGCGAATTCGGGTGCGCATACTGCTATGCGAGCTTCATGGGAAGGTTCGTGAACGAACCCATCGGCAACTGGGGCGATTACGTTTATGTGAAGAAGAATGCAGTCGAGGCATTCAGGAGAGATCTCGCGCGGTTCGGTCCGGAGGAGAGGAGGAGCTCGATATTCCTCAGCTCCGTCACCGACCCGTATCAGGGAGTGGAGGCGAAGTACAAGCTTACGAGGGGAATTCTCGAGGTCCTTGCGAAGGAGGCTTACCCTGGAGAGGTGGGGATACTCACGAAGTCATCGATGGTGCTCAGGGATGTTGATATATTCCACAGGATCGTCAATCCAGATATAGGGATGACCATCACAACGACCGATGATGCGCTCGGCAGGTTCCTTGAGGTGCGCGCATCTGCGACAAGCCTGAGGCTAGACACGCTTAAGAGGCTTGGTGAGGAGGGATTCGATACCTACGCGTTTGTCGGTCCGCTCCTGCCCCACTTCCGCTACGAACCCGAGCTACTCGACAAGCTCTTCGGGAGCCTTGTCGACGCAGGAGTAAAGCAGGTCTATGTAGAGCACATCAACATGAAGGCTTACATAAGAGAGCGGCTGATGAAGGCTCTGGAGCGGTCAAGACCGGAGGCCAGGGAGGTATATGCGAATGCGGATACCGAGCCGCACAGAAGGGAGCTTGACAGGATAGTTGCCAAGCTTTTGAAAAAGCATGGCCTCGGACTAAGGTTGAAAGAGGTCATCTACCACAAGGAGTGGATGGATAAGTAGAAATGAACGCTAGTTTTGGAAAAAATCCGGCTGATAAAATGGAAAGGGGTATATTGAGGGGTGGGCCCGCACGTATTTTGTGAGAGCGCCTTAAGGGCCAAAATGGTTAAGAGATTCGTTAGGGGTGGGTTCGCACACACGAATTATCTTGTTTTAATGAACGGAAAGAGGTACATAGCAAGATTCAGCATCATACACAAGCACGGTTTCAAACTGGAAAGCTTGAGGGCATACAAAAGGCCGCGCCTGCGCAGCGAAACCTTTAGAAAAAGGCTGAAACCAGAAATATTTCTAGAAAATGCCATGGAGGCATTTGCCAAATGCAAAAATTCGGCACTGTGCCAAAGGACGCGAAGTTTAGAATCTCGAATCTTAAATGAACCTCCTTAATATCCATTTTAATACGTGCCCCCAATCACACTCATAGTCGCTATTATTTACTTGACTATACCTCTTTATATTAAAGTAAATATATAAGCTTTTGACCGAAGCAGAAAAGCTTTTTAGCCTTTCCCAGAGCACTAATCCCATGGGATTCCTCTCAGAGAGAAGCAAGTTTACAAAGAACGATATAGAAGCACTCGATGCGGTCTCAGAGCGCCTCAGAAAAGCGGGCAGGAAGATAATCAGCCTTAACAGGGGAGACCCAGCAAGGTACTTTCCTACTCCTAAATACGTGATAGACGCATATGTAAGCGCGCTGAAAGAGCACAAGACATTCTATTCTAGGGCCCAGGGAACCATCGAGCTGCAGGAGGCTGTCTGTGGAAGATATAAGAGGATGCACAACCTGCGCATAAACCCAGACGACATAATTGCAACAGCCGGTGTCACAGAGGGAATCCTTTTCATGAACAGCGCGATAGTCAATCCAGGGGAAAACGCAATAATATTCAAGCCTTACTTTGCGATCTATACAACTTACCTGGAGAGGAACCATGGTATCCCGATATTTCAGCAGTATGATGAGAAAGATTCGTGGAATGTCCATATAGAAAAACTCAAGAGGTCACTGGCACAGCTCAAGAGGTCAAACAGAATCAAGCATGTTAAGTACATGCTGATAACCAACCCGAACAACCCGACTGGCACGGTGTTAAGGAGGGAAATCCTTGAGGAGATAGTAGACTTAGCCAATGAGTACGGCATATTCCTGATCAGCGACGAGATATACGATGAGCTCACCTTCAACGGCGCGAAGTTCACCAGCGTGTCTGAGCTCGCGCAGGGGGTGCCGCATATGCTGCTGAATGGGATATCGAAGAGCTATGACGCAACTGGCTTCAGGGTAGGCTACATGGTCCTCCCAGAGAGTGACAAGAGGTCCATCATGCTGAAGAAAAAGCTGGGCGACTATGCACGCGCTAGGATATCGATCAACACACCGGCGGAGTACGCAGCCGCAGCTGCGATTAACAACTTTGGAGAGCACGATCGGACTATAAGGAAGATGGTCGGCGAGATAGAAAAAAGGGTCAACTTCTCGACGAAGCTTCTCGGAGAGAACCAATATCTGTCCATTGTCAGGCCGAATGGCGCATTCTACATCTTCCCAAGGATAGACCTTTCGCAGATGGGTTTCAAGAACGACGTACATTTTGTCACTTCATTGCTCGAGAAGGAGGGAGTGCAAGTAGTCTGGGGCTCCGGATTCGGGGAGCCGTCGCACTTCAGGATGGTGTCCCTTGCTGAGAAAGATGTCCTTGAGCACGCGATAAACAAGATAAATGACTTCTGCAGGAAGAACGCAAAGAAATGATTACCTGTACTTTACGGTCTTGTTCTGCTTTCTTATGAATGTGCCGCGCCTCAGGAGAAAGGCGAGCCTTCCGTCCTTATGGAGTATAGGGGTGCCGATTACGCTCTTGCACTTCTGACATATTAGGTATGGCATCGTCTCGACCCTTAGGCCCTTGTTCTGCAGCTCGGCATACTCCTCTGGCCCGACTATCCTGTTGAGGTAGCAGCGCTTCAGCCAGCCAACCCCGTCCTTCTGGTAGAGAAGGACCCTGTTGCTACATTTTGCGCATATCACGTCGACGAGCTTAGCAGACCCTCCTCTCTCCGCAAGGTAGCTGTCGCGCTTGAGTTTTATCGGTTTTCCTTCTGCCATCCACTCCTCTCTCTTATAGATTACATCACCGAAAGGGATATTAGGCGTTTGGTACAAAGGTAAGTAGCTCCTGAAGGGGGAGTTAGTGTAAGCTTATTATGGGCCTGTCGTTCAATGGTAGGACGCTAGCCTTACACGCTTGAGACCGGAGTCCGATTCTCCGCAGGCCCACTTTTTCCACTAAAGCTTAGGGCGTGCCATGCATGTTTTTACGCTGGCTACCCGCTCTTTCTATTGCGCTTTTAAATAGTTTCCAGAATAGTTCTATGTGGTGCTTTTATGAAAACTTACTTCTCTTCAGAGAGCGTAACTGAGGGGCATCCGGACAAGGTATGCGATGCCATAAGCGATGCGGTCCTGGATGCATGCCTAGAGCAGGACCCAGACAGCAGGGTAGCTGTCGAGACACTGGCAACGACGAACTTCTGCTGCATGGCTGGGGAGGTCACCACAAAGGCGAAAGTAGACTTCGCAACTGTGGCGAGGAGGAAGATAAGGGAGATAGGTTACACAGATGAGGCACTTGGCTTTTCCGACAAGTCGAAGATGCTGGTGCTGATCCACGAGCAGAGCCCTGACATCTCGCAGGGAGTCACAGAAGGACAGGGCGACTTCGCGGGGCAGGGCGCTGGAGATCAGGGAATAATGTTCGGCTATGCGTGCAGGGAGACCCCGCAGCTCATGCCTATTCCAATCATGCTTGCGCACGCCCTTACAAAAAAGCTGGCTGACGTGAGGAGGAGTGGCGAGATAGAAGAGGCGCTTCCTGATGGAAAAAGCGAGGTGACGGTGGAATACGAAGATGGTACGCCGAAAAGAGTTGATACAGTCATAATTGCAATACACCATAGGGAATGCGACATTGCAGTGCTCAGGCAGAAGGTGCTGGAGAGGGTGATAAAGCCAGTCCTCGGCAGCCTCTTCGACAGCAGGACGAGAATTCTGATAAATGCTACGGGGAAGTTCGTACTCGGAGGCCCGGCCGCTGATACCGGTGTCACTGGCAGGAAGATAATCGTAGACACTTACGGCGGAAGGGGCAGGCACGGCGGCGGGGCATTTTCCGGGAAGGATCCCTCGAAGGTTGACCGCTCGGCAGCTTATGAAGCCAGGTACATAGCGAAGAACATTGTAGCTGCCGGACTAGCTGACGAATGCGAAGTGCAGCTATCTTACTGCATTGGCTACGCTGAGCCATTGAACGTACATGTGCAATGCTTCGGCACCAACAAGGTGCCGCTTGAGACTATAGAGGCACTTATAAGGAAGAACTTTGCACTAAAGCCTGCGGACATAATAAGCTCTCTCGGGTTGAAGGGCATAAGGTACAGTAAGACATCGGCATACGGCCACTTCGGCAAGGAAGGACTTCCGTGGGAGAGGACTGACAAGGCGGGGGTTCTTAGGGAACATGCTGGCCTGCAGACCGAAAGCGGTATCAAGGTATAGCTCGATTATAGATCCATTGCGAGCTACGATGATTGAATGAGATTCCTTGCATGGCATGTAGATTACGTGACTGCGACTCCGACTGAGAAAGGTCGCTCGCAGATAATCGAGAGCGCAGCTCTAATCCACGCAGAAAACACTATCTTGGTCTTTGCAAGCTTTGAGAAGAGCGATGAGAATCAAGAGGAAACTATCATAGATAGGTCAGTGAACGAGATATCTTCCATAGCTGTCCAGCTTAATGTGACTTCTATTGTGTTAAATCCATTTGCTCATCTTTTCGCCGAGCAGTCGAGCCCGGAGACGGCAAAGAGGATGCTGGACCTGCTCTACAACGCACTCCTGAAAAAGGGCTTCAACGTTCAGAAGATGGCTTTTGGTATGTTTTACGAGCTTGAGCTCAGGACAAAAGGCCACAGGCTATCTAGGATCGCAAGGAGGATAAACTGAGATGCGCAGATTTTGGGTGCTCACATCATTGCTTTTATTAATGGGTTTTGGCTATATGCGATTGCATGTGCTGGTGCCACTGCAGCAACCGCTATGGTGACCAACACGTCAATTGCAATCAGTTTAATCCCTCTTGCGCTTCCTCCTCAATACGAAGTACATCGCCTTCGGGCCACGGTTTACATTTATGTCCCAGTTCCTGAAGGCGGATTTGATATCGCTCCTACCGTACATTCTGAATGATGTGAGATCTATGCCGTCTTTTTCTGAGTGCTGGAAGTGATATGCCCTTCCGAAGAGGATTAAGGTCATCTCTTGGTACCTCTTTCCATTGAGTTCGTAAGCCTTCCGGTCAAACGATGCAATCGTGCTCTTTTCTGTGCAGATGAGATTGAAAACAAAGACGCCGCTGGGCTTCAGTGCGCTGTCGATAACCTTTTCCAGCCTTTCGAGATTTAAATAAGTGATTGCCTGCCTGCAGAATACCGCATCGTATCTCCTTTCCGGTTTCCACTCCTCTGCATTGGCGACTACCCGCTTGATGCCGACTGGTGCATGCTTCAACATATTCCGGTTAAGGTCTACGACGGTTATGTCTGCCGCACCCTTCTTGACCAGTTCCCTCGATACCGCACCGGTTCCACCGCAGAGGTCAACATAGCTCATGCGCCTGTCTATCCTTATCTGGTTGGTAAGCTGCGATGCGTTCTTCAGGTATCTTGCATAGAGCACGTCGTAATTCCCACTTTTGTAGCAGCTATTCAACAAGCAAATCACCCTTCTTGTCATATATTTCGATTGCGCCGTGGCCGAATACATTGAACGAGCCCTTCCTTGCAAGGTTATACTCCCTTAGCGTCCCAGGAGGAGCCCAGCCAACGGTTGGAAGGCCCTTCCTTTGCCTGTGATAGTGGATTATGTAGGCTGCGTCTCTGTTTTTCCTAAAAACATTCCAAAGAAGTGGAGTGTTGAGCGAGGCTTTTCCGCCAGCTGCATGGATTCGCATCCCTCGTGGATCCACATCCCTGACCAAGACCCATTTCCACTTCGTTTTAGGGGTGTCCTTCTCTCTTGGGCTTATCACCATTCCGCCATTGGAGCGCATTGCTATGCAGCCAAACCTTCTCTCTGAGCCATCTCCCCAAGAAACAAACTTCCTGCTGTTCCTTTCTGCGAGATCTTGGCATGCCTTCGCCACAGCGGCGTGCTTAGAAAGGCTTCCACCAGAAACCTTTGTCCTGAAGTGCTTGTCATTCGCAATCTGCTCGATGAAATCCGCAGCACCTTCGAGGTTCCCTACCTCTCTGAATGATTTATCCTTTGCAAGGATGAGCTTCCTCATCAGCTCCTGCCTGTCATTGGCGATTACTAGGTCTGCCCTAGCGTTCCGCATCACTTTCCATGCTCCATCGATGAGCTCATCCCTGCTTGCTCTGCTCATCAGCTTGAATCCAACTAGGCAGCAGCCAGGATTCACCTTCTTCACCTCGTTTATTACCTTTGGAGTAGGTACCAGCCTGAGGACCAGCTCTCCCTCCGCATTTGGGTTTATCTTCCCTTTGTAGCGGCCTCCCTTCCTCATGAAGTTGGCGACCGCAGCTGACAGCACCACAAGGTCGCTCTCCTTCGAAATCGCGATTACCTTTTCTCGATAGTCATCGAATCCATTGTAGTAGACTACATTCACCCTTTTCTCCTTTGGTAGAATCGCAGCCTGCGCCGTGAGGTAGGTGACAGTGTAGCCCTTCCTTGCGAATATGTCAGCGTATTCCGCAGACTGCCCTCCCTTCGCGCCATTCGACAGGATGCGCATGTCGTCTATGTAGACAGGAACCGCTCCCCCAGTTATCAGGATCCTTCTCTCACCAGCCATCATCCCACCCTCAGCGGAATGTAGCCGCTGCATATCCGCAGCATCCCCTCAGGCCTCACTATGTGGAAGCTGAACCTAGTATCCGTCTTCCTCTTGAAGAAGTGGATATTGTCCTCCTTGTCCTCATACACATCTATGGACTCGAATCCGACTGCCAACTGCGGAAGAAGCCCCATCTTGAATTCCTCATCTTTCACGTTCCCATCTGGGTTGGTGAAGAGCCAGTCGAACTCGAGGCCTATCTTCTGCAGCGTCTCCCTGGTCTGCTCCTCCATGTGCTTCCACCTGCCAGTAAGCACAGCCACCACCACTCCCTGCTCCCTCTTCCTATTGAGCATTTCGACAAGCAACTTGTTTGGCACAAGCAGGTCCTTGTACTTCGTAGCTACAAGGTCGTAAGATCGCCTCTTAAGCTCCTTTGGCTGAATCTCGAATTCCGGTCTCGTTAGCGACCTTCCAAACACCTCGGTGTCTGCACGCCTTTTCGCCTCTGTTACGAAGACTAGCGTGCCATCGACGTCTACTATTGCAAGGTTTGTCTTTGTGCCGTTCTGGTTAAGCGGCGTCCTTAGCTGCTGCATTGCCGGCTCCCTCACATAACTCCCCTTCCCCGCCAATTGAATGCCTGCTATCATTTTCTCACCATTTATACTATGGCTGTCCAAAAAGTTATGGATATCATTTTTGGTCATTTTTCAATATTTTATTAGACTTTTGGGATAGGCATTTATTTCTAACTGGGAAAGAAGTAATCATGATAGACATTGGTTCTGTGGAGTGTGAGTTCAACAGGCGCTACAGCATAGTAACGAGAAGGATACTTCGCATGCTGTCGGAGAACTCCAGGATTACGCTCACCGAGATGGCAAGGGAGCTCCATCTCTCAAGGAGGAGCGTTGCGAAACGCCTCAAAAGGATAGAGCAGGAATTCGGAATCAGCTACACCATCAACATAAGCAAGACTAGAATCGGGCTTAACAACCCGCACATTACCCTTGTGAAGTTCAGGAGGAGGCCGAGCACTGCAGTTCTCTGTAATCTTTTCAGGAAGTCCTATATACCGCAGCTCGTCGTTCCGGTAAAGAAGGGAAGTTATGACCTCCTCATCTATTCCAATTCGACATCGTTCAGGGATTATGCGAACTGGGACAGGGATATGAGGAGCGAGCTGATGCAGAAGTATGGGATGAAGTGGGAGCAGTCGCAGATAGTATTCACCAGGCTCGGACACATCCCGGTCAGAAACGAGATACTGCAGAGGACGAGGATACCGGAACGTGATAAGAAAATGCTGATGCTGCTCAATACTGATTCACGCATCTCATTGAAGGAGCTGGCTAAGAGAATGAATATGAACTACAAGACCTGTATATACCAGTTCAACGAACTGCTGAAGAAGAAGTACATAAAGAGGTTCACCATCGCGATGGAAATGCGGGAAAGCGCATCTTTCATGTCGCTGTTTGCGAAATATGTGCCGTCCGAGTCTCACTCAAGAGCCAGCAGCTACTCTCGGCTGCTTTTCACAAAGGACGAGAGGAATCCGCTCATAAGCAGGTATATCCTGAAGATGTCGCTTGTCGGCACATACGATTCATTCGCAATCGGAGTGTTCGACAACTTCAGTAAGTCGTACAAGTATGTAGTGCAGGCGTACAAGAAGCTTATGGGCAGCCTCGCTCCGACCGAAGTGGAATACGGAGAGCTTGGCCGGCCTCTTCTTGGAATGCTCCCGATAAGCAGCGGCGACATAAGCAAGGAATATGCATCGATAAGGCGATACAGCAAAGGATATCTCATCCAAAAGTGAGAAAAGGAAATTTTCAGGAATGTTTTACTTCTTGTTCGCGCATCGGGTGCGCCCTTTTAAATAAATTCGCAGTGTTACATCATCAGTGGTAAAAATGGCAAAAAGAGTAAAAAGAAAGACAGCAAGGAAGGACCCAAAGAAAAGAAGAAAGAGATAATCCTTCTTTGACGGCAGTCCCGATTCGGACTGCCTCATGCTTTTTACCATTTTGAAGCGGGTATGCAGCCTGATCCTTTTGAGAAAACGTTGGAAGAAGCCGGAGTCAGCGCTTCCTTCTCCTTCTTTTTACGGTCCTTGAGGCGCTCCTTGCGCGTGATGCGCTGCGCCTCCTTGCAGAAGAGCGCCTTGCAGATGGCCTCTTTCTTGCGCGCTTCGCGGAGGGTCTCCTCTTAGCAGCACGCTTCTTGCGCTTCGATAGCATGTATCCTGCGGCTCCAAGCGCAATGAGTGCAATGATTATCGCGATAGTGGCGCTGCCGAGCGGGAATATGCTCTCTGACTGCGCTATCGTTACAGGAACAGTAGTTGTTGTCGGCGGAGGCAGCTTGGAGACTATGTCCATCGCCTTCGCAAGACCAGCCATTATCACAGCACTGCCGCCGGATGCTGTCTGGTTGCTTGTCTGTATCACCTGGAGGATTGAGCTCCACGAACCTATGCCAGGCTTGTTCTGCGCTGGCATGTAGACGGTTACATTTATGTTTACGGATGAATGCGCTGCTATGCTCCCGTTTGCAGGATTGAGCACTATAGTAGGCGTGATCTGGTTGTCGGACTGCTGCAGCGCGCCTACGTAGGTTATGAAATAGACTGTCGAGTTCCCGTTGTTGAATATTGTCCATGGGATTGTTTCGTTTCCGCCTATTGAGACGTTGAATTGCAGAGGGCCTGCGCGCTCTCCTATCTGCGAATGCGTGATGCTAGGCAGCACCAGAAGTGCGAAGACTGCGAATAAACCGATCGCCCTCATTTCATTTCCTATGGAAAACACCGTTTCCGTCGTTAATCTATCGTTGCAAGAGTATTTAAATTTAGTTACTCAGCACGAGTTCTCTATTATAATGTTCTGAGTGTAAGCGCCGGCCACTGCTCCAGCTGGGATTCCAAGGCCGAAGTAGATATTGTTCGATGTCGTAGGATTGGATTGAGTCGGCGCAGGAGTCTGCAGCATCGTATCGGTGAGTCCACCAGGCGCGAGCTTCAGCGCGTTTCCTATATAAGTCACATCGTTGGATGTGTCCCAGAGTGTGTTTGCTACTCCGAAGTTGTTGCTTCCGGATATCCAGTTTCCGCCGTCCACAAGTATGTTCGCCGCTATGTTTCCGCCAGGATCCTGTACTGTAATCTGCTTGTCTGTTGGAACATTTGCGCCAGGATTTATCGTGCCAAAGTTTATGGTGTTTGCACTGACGCCTATGAAGCACGTGCTGGGGACATTGACCGTAGCTACGGTGTTGGTGGCGATTGGGACGGCTCCTGCTCCGCAGTTGTAACCATAAACTATGTTCTGGGTGTAGATTCCTGCGGGAGTGCCGCCAGGGATTCCGACACCGAAGTAGATGTTGTTATAGGTTGTTGGTACGGAGAGCGTTGGTGCAGGCACCTGTATGAACGTGTCAACAAGGCTTGTAAGCCCTGTGTAAAGCGCGAGTGCGTTGCCGACTCCAGCCGATGCGCTGGTCGGGTTCCAGAGCGTGTTTGCGACGTAGAAGCTGTTGCTTCCGAAGATCCAATTCCCGCCTGCCACTAGAACGTTGGCTGGCGCGTTGCCTCCGGTATCTATTATCGCAACTATGTTCGATGTCGCTGTGGAGACGGTAGGAGACACGAGCCCAAAGTCTATCGCCGTATTGCTTATGCTCATAATGCATACCGAATTCACTGTAGCGCTGGCTATCACGTTCGTTGACGCTGTGCTTGCGTTTGATAGTATCGAGTCGAATGCAAAGAGGGAGATGAAAGCTATAGCGGCTATGCTGGCGATGAATATTGTGAATGCGGTTTTGCCTCTATTATCGCGTCTCATCTTCAGCACAGATTCTCAAGTATTATGTTCTGGGTGTATGCGCCGGCTACCTGGCCTGCAGGTACCCCTACTCCGAAGTATATGCTTGCAGCCGGATTCGGCGATGATATTGTGCCTGCTGCTATCTGGATGTGGGTGTCTGTAACCGTAGGTATTGCGCTAAGCGCATTCCCTACATACGATGCGGAAGTAGTCGGGTTCCAGAGCGTGTTCTCTGGGAGGAAGTTGTTGCTTCCGGATATCCAGTTGCCGCCCTCTACAAGTATGTTCGCAGCGATGTTGCCCCCCTGATCAGTATCTATGATCTGGTTTGCGGTCGGGACGTTTCCATTTGGACTGAGAGTGCCAAAGTCTATCGTTCCTGTATTCAGGCTTATGAAGCATGCTGTCTGGACATTTGCAGTTGCTACCGTATTGGTTGCTATCGCATTCGCCGGTCCCCCGTTGCACGTATATCCATATACTATGTTCTGCGTGTAGACTCCGGCAGGAGTTCCTGCGGGTATGTCAATTCCGAAGTATATTGTATTGGTTGTTGCCGGATTGGAGCTCGATGGAGCAGGTATCTGTATCAGCGTGTCAACGAGGCTTGCAAGCCCTGTGTATAAAGTAAGCGGTGTGGTGCTGCCGGCGCTGGTCGGAGACCAGAGAGTATTGGTTACATAGAAGTTGTTGCTTCCGGATATCATGTTTGAGCCTGCTACGAGTATGTTTGCTGGCGCATTGCCACCGTTGTCCGTGAATGTTACTGCATTGGTCGCGGAGTAAGACTGCGTCGGGTTAAGGTTTCCGAAGTTGATAGCGGTGTTGCTCGGGGCGCTTATTAGGCAGGTGCTCTGTACGCTGAGCGATGCAACAACATTGCTTGGCGATGAAGTCGCACCGGCGAGGTTAATCCCATAAAATGCGAATGCTAGGGTGAATGTTACCATTATTGCGGCGACTAGGCTGGTCATCCTTTTCGCCGTGACGTTTATTACGTTCACGTTCTCACTATTTACTATTGAGAATACATTTATAAATATATGTGTATTTCCCTTCCATTTCTGTAATTAGCGGAATACCGCTAGCACAAATTCTCCAGTATTATATTCTGGGAGTAGGATCCTGCCGCTTGCGCTGACGGGACGCCGACACCGAAGTAGATGTTTCCTGTGTTGCCCGCAGTTATCTTTATTTTAGTGTCGACGAGGTTTGGGATAGGCTGCACTGCATTGCCTATGTACGATGCTGATGTTGTAGGATTCCAGAGGGTATTCTCTGGGAGGAAGCTGTTGCTTCCGGATATCCAGTTGCCGCCCTCTACCATTATGTTCGAGGCTACGCTGCCTGAATCCGTATCTACTATGAGGTTCGACGTAGCGGTGTTGGCCATAGTTGCGATAGAGCCGAAACTTATCAGACTGCTGCTAAGGCTTATTGTGCACGTGCCTGATGCAGGAGGAGGTATAAACTCTATTGTGCCGAACGTGGCGCTGGGCTGCGTGTTGCCCATCGGGTATGAGTGCGCATAGAAGTACTCATAGTACGCGAGGTTGGAGCCAGCTGATGTGTCAGAAACGGCTATGCCAACCGAATTTCCCGTAAAGGTGTTGTCTGTTGCCGTGACCGACTGCGTCTTCTGCAGGACAGCTGTGCCGACAGTTGCGTTCATCGCTCCATTATTATATATAGCCTGGAGATATTTCCATGCGTTCGCCGCTGCGGTGCCTCCGCTTGCAAGCGTCGTTATCGTCGTCGTGAGCGCTCTTGATATGGAAGCGAGTGTGCCGCCAGCACCAGAGCCTGCACCGAAGATGTATCCCTGGGGCGTGAGCTCCATCTCCCCGCCGAGACCTGTGATTTGTGCGGTTTGTGTTGGATATATGAACCCGTTCAGTATATATCGAATCCGGCCAAGTTTGAAGCCCGCCCATTGTATTGCGTTGGTCGACGCTGTAGTCGATATTGCGATTGCGGGTCCTGTGCCAGTCGTCAGCGCCACGGATGCCTGAGTCGCGTGCGCGTCTGCGCTGAGGTTGAGTATTCCGTTGTCTGTGCCGTTCGCATAAACGAGGAATACGTTCGCTCCGCTGTCGTACTGCCCGTATGTGGGGCTTAGTTCCGGCGCCTCTCCGTCTGTTAGATTGAATAAGGTTTTGCTTGTAGAGATC
>JAKAVF010000003.1 GCA_021827605.1 Microcaldota archaeon | reverse complement strand
GATCTCGCCGCGAGCATAGTGACAAGAAACGAGTACATTGCAAACATGGTGGAGAGACTGCAGACCATGGCTGGCACAGAGCTTGAGAACATTGACTATCTTCTCTATTCAAAACTGAATTCTAAGATACAGAAGGCGACAGCGCATATGGATGCGCTCGAATTCAGAAATGCTTATACTGAGATCTATTACAACTCCACCGCTGAGCTTGACTATTACATAGCAAGAGGAGGAAAGAACCAGATGGTGTTCAGGGATTTCCTTGAAAAGATGGTGCTTATGATGTCGCCGACAATGCCGCACTTCGCGGAGGAGATGTGGCACAGGCTTGGGAACAAGACCTTCGTCGTGCAAGAAAGGTGGCCGAAGGCAAATGAAAGCATGATAAACAGCAAGATAGAAACGATGGAGGACGTGATAAGCAGCACGGTGGATGACATAGCGCATACTATGGCGCTCTCATCCAAAATAGATGCGAACAGGGGCAGGAGTGTAAGAAACATAAAGATAATAGTGGCGGATGACTGGAAGAGGACGGCCTACAACATGCTCGTAGAGAAGAGGGAGATGTCAGCTGTTATGAACGCACCCGAATTATCAGACGTGGAAAAGGAAAAGCTCTCCAAGTTCCTTGCGCAATTCATGAAGAGGCTTAATGGGCTGGTGCCTGCTCCGGAAATAGAGAGCAGCGACATCTACTCCAGTTTCCTCAGCGCGAGAGAATACCTGAAGAGGAAGTTCGGCGCAGAGATAATAGTGGAGAGGGAAGGGGCATCGTCCTCGCCAAGGGCGGAGAGGGCGGCGCCGGGCAAGCCAAGCATAGAGATAGTGTGGGGTTAATGGATCATCTTCTGAAAAAGTTCGACGTCTTCATCTTCGACTGGGACGGAACGCTAGCGAACATAGGTCCAGTATCGAAGCTCAACGAAAGATACGGTCCGCTGTGGCTGTACAAAAAGAAGAGGAGCAGGAAGAGGAAGAGTGTACCTATGGAAAAGGGAGACTACAACATAAAGGAGCGCATGAAGAAGGCAAAGCTCGAGGGAACGTTGTTTGCAAGATTCGTTGACCTGTATTTCTTCGTCGTAAGGCCACACCTGCAGAGGGACGCGAAGGCGGTCCTGGACGAGCTGCGGGCGAAGAAAAAGGTCATCTGCCTCCTCACGAATGCAGCACCGTGGAGGGCGCTCCGTGCGCTTGCCAAATTCGGGATTGAGGACTATTTTGAGATTATAGTCAGCGCGCAGGAGATAAAGGCGATAAAGCCGAACCCAGCAGGGCTTGAGACGATAATAAAGACGCTCGGCGCGAAAAAGGACAGGGTGGTCTACATCGGAGACATGGTCGACGACATAATGATGGCAAAGTACGCGAAGGTGCATTCCTGCGCTATCGCATCCGGATTCTCGGACTACAATAAGTTGAAGTCCACAGGCCCGGACTATATATTCGAGAGCATGGAAGGATTCAAGAAATCGCTTTGACTATACCTATGCTATTTCTTGGACCTCCTTGTTAACCATGTTCTTCGGGATTGCGCCCCTTTGTTTGAGCAGGCTGGCCAGCGGCTCGCCTATCTTCACCTCCGCATTCTTGAGCTCCTCCATCGAGCTAAAGCCGAGGCTGCCGACCTCGTTCCTGAAATCCATGATAAGCTTGTTGAGGTAGTCGTAGACGCCCTCTGCGCCTTTCCTCCTTTCGCTGACAAGCACCGGCTTCGCCATCCCGCTCATGTCTGCGCCTATCGCAACCGCCTTTACTATGTCTGACGGCGTCCTTATTCCTCCGCTCGCCCACACGGGGCCATGGAATGCGGACTTTGATTCGAGGACAGACAGAGCTGTCGGAATCCCCCACTCCCAGAATGCGCTTCCATAAGCGCCCTTGCTCCTGTATGTTTCCACTCCGACCCACGTCGTGCCGCCGGCTCCCTGCACGTCTATCGCGTAGACCTTTCCGTCCACCCTTTTCGCGACCTCTTTCGAGATTCCATTCCCCACTTCCTTGAGTATTACCGGCTGCCTTATGCTCTTCCCGACTTCGCATATTCTTGAGTAGACTCCCCGGAAGTCGATGTCGCCCTCAGGCTGTACGCTCTCCTGCGCTGGATTAGTGTGCAGCGCAAGCATATCCGCATTTATCGAATCCAGCATCTCCTGGATCTTCCTGTCATCGTATTTCAGGAGCTTCGTGGCTCCCATGTTCCCTATGAGTATCAGGTCGCCAGCGGCCTTCTTGACGTCATATGTATATGCAAGATCGTGCTTCTCATACATTGCCCTCTGGCTCCCTACTCCCATCGGTATGCCGATTCTAGAAGCAGCTACCGCTATGTTTTTGTTGATCTCGTAAGTCGAAGGATGCCCTCCGGTCATGCCGGATATGAATATGGGCGCTGCGATCTTCCTGCCGAGCAGCGTGGTAGATGCATCGACATCTTCACCGCTTATCCTCTTCCCACTAGGCAGCACTTCGATGCATTCGAAGAGAGTCGTCTTGCTCCGGTACTGCGTCTCCTTGTTCAGCACTATCTCTATGTGCTCTATCTTCCTGCTCTGCGTCTCTTTCGATTCATCTGGCAAAATATCATCCCGTCGTGTATATCGGCGCTTTCCTCAGCGCCTTTATGTCCCTTGAATCCGTCAAGAACATGGCTATCCTTAGCTGCTTTATGAATAGGTCAAAGTTTTCCAGCTTGCTCTTTTCAATGAACGGTATGAAACTGCTGTCCATCCTCAACGCCTTTGCGACTTCTATTCCGTCGCCTACGTTTTCCATCTTGTAGCCGTCAAGCGCGACCTTATGGCTGGAGCCGTTCAGGAACACCTCGACGCTTCTGCCGTCCATGACGGCAGCTGGCACATCCTTCCTTGCAGAGGATTCTTTCATCGCCTCTGTTCTGTCGCTGAAAAGCACCAGGAGTGGGAACTTCAGTTTGACCTTTTCCTTGCCTAGGTTGAAAGAGGTGTCCACCTCCCCCAAGGATAACTCTGGAAGCGCATTGTGGACAAAGGACAGTTTTCTAAGGCTGGAATGCATGCTCATCTGGCTTTCTTTCATTATACCACAGAATAGTATGACCTGATAACGTATATGCGCTTGATGTCTCTTTTAACCTTTCCGTTCGGTTTTGAGAACATACGTTTATCAGCAGACCCGCTATCGCCCTTTTTAAAGCTTAATACAACACTTACTCAATCCTTCACGAGGTTTGGATGGTTTGATAAAAAAAGAGTTGTACCTCTTAAAGATAGGGGGGAGTCTTATCGCCGGCCAGAGGAACCCGAATGAGATAAAGTACAGCGAGATAAGGCGCATACTGAAGGAAATAGACAATGCGAGGAGGGAGAGGGGCTTCAATATAATCATAAGCCACGGGAGCGGCGCTGTCGGACACGCCCCATCAAAGCATTACGATGTGCCAAACGGCTTCAGAAGCGAGAAGGCCAGGATTGGGAGTGTCATAACAGAGCGCGCATGCAACAGGCTCAACGGCATAGTTACTGAGATCGCGAACGACATAGGCATGCCCGTCTTCTCGTTCTCTCCCCACTCATTCAGCATAACGAACAATGGAAAGATCTCCTCTGTGTACGCTGCGCCGCTGAAGGCCGCTCTCAGATACAACTGGGTGCCGGTTACATATGGGGATGTGATGATGGACCTAAAGCAGGGATTCTCCGACATTTCTACGGAGGAGGTGCTGCGCGCACTTGCAAACTCTTTCAGCCCGGAAAAGATAATTGTATGCACAGACGTTGACGGGCTGTTCGAAGGAAACCCAAAGCTAGACGCAGGCGCGCGGCTCATCAGGAAGGTAGACAGAAAAAATATAAAGATGGCTCTGGGGTGCGCTGGGCCGTCGTTAAAGGTTGATATAACCGGAGGCATGAAGACGAAGATATCACTGCTCTACAACGCTGTGAAGGGAACGGGGACAAGGGGCTACATACTCAACGGCGGAAGAAGAGGCGATGTCTACAAGTTCCTGGTTGGGCAGGAGGTCGATTACACCGAGGTCGTTGGACGATGAGACAACTTTACGATAGCGCTTCAAACGAACAGATGCTCTACAGGAAGCTGGCTGGCTTCTACGAAAAGGTCTATTCCTGGAAGGACTACAGGAAGGATGCGGCGATACTAAAAGGCATAATAGCAAGGAATAAGCGATCGGACGGCAACGAGCTTCTCGAGGTAGGGTGCGGCACTGGCAGATATCTCGAGCAGTTCAACCGCTCTTTCTCCTGTACTGGCATCGACATAAGCAGGAACATGCTTAAGATAGCTAGGGCGAAGAGGCTGAGGAACGTAAAGTTGGTCGAAGGTGACATGGTGAGGATGGAGCTTGGCAAGAAGTTCGACGTCGTGCTCTGCTTATTTGGAGTGCTCCCGTATGTCAAAACATATTCGAACCTGAGGAAGGTAATCAGGAACTTCGCTAATCATATGAAGAGAGGTGGGGTCTTGATAGTCGACCCATGGTACACGACAACAGATGGAAAGAGGAACAGGACGAAATATCTTTATGAAGTAGGGATGCCGTACATGGCAACTTATGACAGCAAGGAACTTAAGATTGCCAGGCTAAGGATCCCCAGAAGGATTGGTTACAGGCAGATTATGGATAATTACACACTCATAGCAGAGAAAGGGGACAGGGTCAGGTATTTCATAGATAGATACGAAGTAGGCCTTTTCGAGATAAAAAGGGTGCTTGGCATCATGAAAGAATATGGCATAGCCGCCCGCTTCCAGAAGGATGCGATAGGCCACGGCATCTATATAGGAACCAGGAGTTGAAAGCACGAAAGGGCCAAAAATCAAAAGCCCTTCAATCTGTCATTCCTGCATGTCCCAGCGCATGGGAGTTTCCCACACTTTGTACACCTCGCATTTTCCGCCGCTTACCCTGATGACGATCTTCACATGCCTGTTCTCCTCTTCGCATGTCCGTCTCCATGCGTCATAGAGGGCGCTGACCACCTTCCCGAGGGAAAGGTAGGGTCTGCTATCGAGCGGCACGTGTTCCGCCATCATCTTAGTGGCGATGCACATGTACACCGGATTCGGGGCAGCTCCATTGAAACTTGCAATGGTCTGCCCTTCACCCATGTCCACGGTGAGCCAGAAGCTGCCATATGGGTTCGGATTCTCCGTCGACTCCAGCATGCAAGCGAATACCTTCTTTATGACGCTATCCGTCTGCGAGCAGAGATCAACGAACCTTCCCAGGCTGCCTATCTCCTCTTCCGTAGTGCGCTTTCCTTCCGTGTTTGAGCCCCGACAGAGCTCATGCTCCCCAGTGCGTTTTTCTTCAACCAAGGAATCCACCTAAAACTAGTTTGCCAGTTATAGCGATGGCCGCATTTCTGTGCAGGAATTATGAAGACTAAAGTATTTATTTGTTTACTTCAATATATAATATTGTATGAAGATAAAAGAAAGCCTTAAATTCCTTTTTGTATATAAAATATTGCCGGCGCAAGCCGGTCCGGTGTGGGTTTCAACCAAGGACCCACCTGAAACGGCGGCATGCCCTTCGGGGTGTGCCGCTCTTCTGCGTAAGATATAAATATATAGTATATGTATATACTTATTGTGGACTTATGTCGAGATTGATCGCGGTGTCGGACGAGCTGTACAACGAGCTGACTAAAATTAAGGGAAAGAGGTCGTATACCGAGACAATAAAGTCGCTCATGGAGAAACGACATCCTGACATAATGAAACTGGCCGGGCTTTTGACGAGAGAGGAGGGGGAGGCGATGGAGCGCAACGTGCTTGAAGGCAGGAGACGGAACTTTGGCAGAAAATTTAAGGTGGATCGATGATCTGCTTAGATACCGGCGTTATTATAAGGCTGATGCGAAGCGATACCAAAACGCAGGAAGCAGTTGAAAAGTACGCCGGACCAGAAGGGGAAATATCGATTACCGCAATAACGCTTTATGAACTTTTAAAGAATGTGGGGATGAAAACCTTTGAGAGGGTCTCAGAATTCCTGAAAGACGTTGAGATATATCAATTTGATGAGAAGGCAGCGGTCATAGCTTCGGAGCTATACAAGGAATTGGAGAAGAATGGCAAACTCATCAATGAAAACGATATCCTTATTGCAGGGACCGCAATCGCGAAGGGCCAGCTTCTTCTAGCAACAGACGGCGATTTCAGCAACCTACATAACAGCAAAATTATCGTGCTTTAATGCCCATACCGCAAGCCTTTTAAAGCTGAAAAGCACAATAACTACAGGCGAGTTTCTAGCCCTATTTTCCGACGATAAATAAGCAAAAGGTTAGAGTGTGGAGTTAGCATGAGTGATACTGAGTACACTGCAAAGGACATAGTGGTTCTTTCCGGCCCGCAGGGAGTCAGGAAAAGACCTGCTATGTATATAGGGAGCACTGGCAGCCAGGGCTTTATCCACCTTCTTTATGAGGTGCTGGACAACGCAATAGACGAGGCTATCGCAGGATATGCAAAGACGGTTACCGTAAAGCTCTCCAGGGATGAGGATGTAGATGTTGCAGAGATAAGCGACGATGGAAGGGGCATTCCTGTTGACATAATACCAAAGGAGGGGAAGCCGGCCCTTGAGGTAATCATGACCTCGCTCCACTCCGGAGGGAAGTTCGAAAGCAAGGTTTACAAGGTTTCAGGAGGCCTTCACGGGGTAGGTCTTACAGTAGTCAATTCCCTTTCCGAATACACGGAAGTTACGGTAAAGAGGAATGGCAAGGTTTACAGGCAGAAGTTCAGCAGGGGAGGGGTTGTAAGCCCTCTAGAGATAATCGGGGACGCACCCGACAACGCCACAGGCACTACGATAAAGTTCAAGCCTGACAAGGAGATATTCTCCGCAAGAAGCTTTGATACGATAGAGCTTGTGGAGAGGCTCAGGGATCTGGCTTTCCTCAATCCAGGTCTTGTCATAAAATACACCGATGAGAGGGAGCAGCCTCCAAAGCAGGTCGATTACCATTCGAAGGAGGGGCTTCCGGACTTCCTTAACTACATGAGGGACAAGAAGCAGGAGGTATCTAAGCCTGTGCGCGTGGTCAGGCAGACAGACTCGCTCAAGCTTGACCTAATAATGCAGTATGTCAACACTTACAGCGAAGATCTCCTTTCATTCGTAAACAAGATAAAGACGCCGCAGGGAGGAACGCACGTGGTCGGGTTCCATGGAGCGCTTACCAGGGCGATTGCGAACTACAACAAGACATCAAAGAAACCCAGGACTATTGCACTTGAGGGGGACGACACGAGGGAAGGGCTGGTGTCTGTCATCACCATACTTATGCAGAACCCTGAGTTTGAGGGGCAGACAAAAGAGAAGCTGGGAAACACGGCAATCAAGACCTTTGTGGAGAATGCGGTCTACTCCGAGCTCATGAGATACTTTGAGGAAAACCCTGCCGAAGCGGGAAGAATAATCGACAAGGTTTACGGTGCCGCAGAGGCGAGAGAAGCGGCGAGGAAGGCGAGGGAGCTCAGCAGGAAAAAGGGACTGTTTGAGGGTGCTGTACTCCCGGGAAAGCTAGCAGACTGCACAGAAAGCGACCCGGATAAGTCGGAGATATTCATAGTAGAGGGAGAGAGCGCAGCAGGAAGCAGCAAGCAGGCTAGGGACAGGTTCTTCCAGGCGATACTGCCACTAAGAGGGAAGATACTCAATGTGGAGAAGGCGACAGAAGAGAAAATATTCGGAAACGCCGAGCTGCACACAATGGTAACAGCTTTTGGAACAGGGATAAAGGAGCAGTTCAACGCGGACAGCGTACGATACAAGAAAATAATACTTCTTACGGATGCAGACGTTGATGGAAGCCACATCAGGACTCTGCTTCTCACATTCTTCTACAGGTTCATGAAGTCTCTCATCGAGAGAGGATATATCTACATAGGGCAGCCACCCCTCTACAAAATAACAAAGGGGAGGGAGGTAAATTACGCATATTCGGACAACCAGCTTAATGAAATTATGAAAGGCCATGATGGAAAAGCAACGGTCCAGAGATACAAGGGTCTTGGAGAAATGAATCCGGAGCAGCTCTGGGAGACTACAATGGACCCGAAAGCACGGGTGCTGAAGAGGGTCACGATAGGGGACGCAGAACTCGCGAACACGATGTTCACAATACTCATGGGACTTGATGTCGAACAGAGAAGGCACTTCATAGAAGAGCATTCCAGCGAGGTAAAGTTCCTTGACGTATAGAGTGGTATAAATGACAAAATATGCGCTACTTTTTGGCTTTGGACTTTTTGATCAGAGCAATCCGAAGTATAAAGCATATGTCGACCGGTTTGCGAAACTTGTGAACAAAAAAAGGATAGAGGAGGTTGTGTTGTGCGGTGGGCATACAGACAAAAACATGTTGGAGAAGTCAGAAGCAGGTACGATTGCAGAATATTTGAAACCACTTATAGGCGCAAATGTCAAAGTGCATATAGAAGATCAATCCCTCACGACCGAGCAAAATATAAAGTTCGCAAAACAGTTCGTTAACCTGGATGGCGCCAACAGAATAATCATCGTCTCCGATGCGGTCAGGTTTTTCAAGATATTTTGGATTGTGCTTGATCGTTGGTTTAACGTTAACAGGGAAGAAGTTGTGCAGACGTGGTACGCAATCATACAAAAGGTCTATGACAGTCCCAAAAAGAAAGGTACTGCAATAGAGCTGAAGGACATTAAACGCTTGTTGGAGTACAAAAATGTCAAAGTCGTGATAGATAACTACCACAAGGACTACAAAAACGGTATGCACACCATAATTTCTGAACCGTTTGAAATAGAGGCACTTTATAACCAGCAGATTTATGACAAATTCATGGACGTTACTATGAAAAAATTCAAACTTAAGTGAATCAATGCCAGAAGAGATAAACGATGCGCCAATTGAGAAGGAGATGCAGAGCTCCTACATAGACTACGCCATGAGCGTAATTGTAGGCAGGGCGCTCCCCGACGCAAGGGATGGTCTCAAGCCTGCGCAGAGGAGGACCCTCTTCGCGATGCAGCAGCTCGGCAACACGCACGACAAGCCGACTATAAAGAGCGCAAGGGTGGTTGGAACGGTAATAGGGCGCTTCCACCCGCACGGCGACCTCGCTGCATATGAGACTCTTGTGAGGATGGCGCAGGATTTCTCAATGAACCACACCCTTGTACAGGGACAGGGAAATATGGGAAGCATCGACGGAGATTCACCTGCAGCTCAAAGATATACTGAAGTAAGATTGAACAAACTTGCAGAGGAGATGCTTGCGGATCTTGAAAAGAAAGCGGTTCCTTTTGTCCCAAACTTCGACAACACAGAGGAGGAGCCGCTTGTCCTTCCCGCAAAGTTCCCTAACCTGCTGGTAAACGGCGCCGCGGGGATCGCGGTGGGGTTCGCAACCAACATAATGCAGCACAACCTCAGAGAGGTGTGCGATGCGATAATCGCTTATGTTGATAAGCAGGACATAACACCCCAGGAGCTCCTGCAGTACATACAGGGACCGGACTTTGCTACTGGAGGTATAGTGTTCAGGAACAATGCACTGATTGCTTCATATCTCACAGGAAGGGGATCTTGCATATTGAGAGGGAAGGCAGTTATCGAAGAGCAGAAGAACAGGAATGTGATACTAATAACGGAAATACCTTACACCGTGAATAAGGCAACGATGGTGCAGAAGATTGCTGAACTTGTAAAGGAGAAGAAGATTCAAGGAATCAGCGATCTCAGGGATGAGAGCGGAAAAGAGGGAATTAGAGTGGTTATTGAGTTGAAGAAGGATGCGAACGCAAACGCAGTTCTCAACACGCTATACAAGCACACGCAACTGCAGATATCGTTCCCTGTGATGAACATCGCGGTGATTGGCAACAACCTTATGACCATGAATATAAGGAACTTCATCAAGATATTCGTCGACCATAGGCTCGAAGTTATAAAGAGAAGGACGAAATTTGACCTTGATGTCGCAAGCGACAGACTGCACATTGTAGATGGCCTTCTTATCGCAATCGCAAACATAAACGAGGTCATCGCGGCAATCAAGAAAAGCTCTGACGCAAAGGAGGCGCGCTCCCATCTCATGAGCAAGTATTCTCTTTCTGAAAAGCAGGCTACTGCAATCCTTGACATGAAGCTCAGCAAGCTCACGAGCCTCGAGAGCACCTCTCTTGAAACCGAGAAGAAGGACCTTGTGCAGAAGATAGCAAACTTCAAGGAGATACTGGAAAACGAAGGCAGGGTCTTCCAGATAATCAAGGAGGAGACAAAGGAGTTAAAAGAAAAGTATGGAAGGGATAGAAGGACGAGGATAGAGCAGGCGGAATTTGAGGAGATAGAGAACGAGGACCTGATTCCTGACGAGGAGACAACGGTCATTCTCACTAGCAGGAACTATATGAAGAGGCTGCCAGCTAACGCGTACAGGGCGCAGGGAAGGGGAGGGAAGGGAATCATAGCAATAGAACTCGCAGAAGGGGACTTCGTAAAGCAGATTGTCGCCTGCATGACAAAGGACTACCTGCTCGTTCTCACGAATAAGGGAAGGGCTTACTGGATGAAGGCATGGCAGGTTCCTGAGGCGAGCAGGTATGGACACGGAAAGGCAGCTGTCAACCTTGTCAGGCTTGCCGAAGGAGAATCAATCGAAAAGATAATAGACACGCGTGCATTTGAAAAGAGCTTCATGACATTTGTCACAAGGAAGGGGAGGATAAAGAGAGTAAACGCTGAGAGATTTTCCAGGCCTAGGGCAAATGGGATAATAGCAATGCCGATGACGGATGGAGACACGCTCGCCGACACCTGCATAAGCGACGGGAAGTCGCAGATATTCATAGCGACAAAGAGGGGCAAGGCACTGAGATTTGACGAAAACGACGTAAGGCCGATGGGCAGGATTGCAAGAGGGGTCAGAGGCATAAGGATCGGAAACAATGACCAGGTCGTCAACGTCCTCGTTGCAAAGGAAACAGACTTCATAGCAACGATAACGGAGAATGGATTCGGAAAGGTCACGGAGCTCAGGGAATACAGGCTCCAGAGAAGGGGAGGGAAAGGGGTCATCAACCTAAAAGTGAAAGATAAGACGGGTTATGTCGTAAAATCCATGAAGGTGGTGCCTGAAGAGAGCGTCCTCCTGATAAATTCAAAGGGTCTTTCGATACAGTTCCCTGTTCCAGAGATAAGGCAGACCGGAAGAAGCGCGAGCGGGGTGCGCCTAATGAGAGTCGAGCAGGGAGTAAGGGTCGTAGATGCACAGACTGTCTAGAATCTTCCAGTCATTGATGCAGAGCATGCAATCCTGTTACGATGCTGAAAATCCACACACCAAGTTCTCCGCTTTGCTGCGCCCCCTTGGCGTGAGAGAGTACGTATTCGCATTTAAAGACTCCTTTTCCCAGTAGAAAAATCCATGCCTGCAAATTCACTCTTTGTGATCCCGCCCCTTGAGAGCAAACTGCCTGCACAGATTCATTGAAAATTCTGATTTCCGTTACGTTTTCTTCTTCTGGCACAGGCGCAACAACTTCTTAAACCTTGACATTGAATTATAATATTGGGTGGAAGACACGATATCTGTTCTAGTCATAGGGAAGAACGCCTACGAATCAAACCTGGACTTATGCACCGCCGCCAGGGCATTCGGCGCTTCGAACGTGACCTTCGCATCCCCGAAGAATGGCAGGCTTATAAAATACTTCAAGAGCCTCAACAGGAGGTGGGGAGGTACCTTCTCTGTCGATTTCACCAACAACTGGAGGGAGTTCCTGAAGACGAAGAAGAACTACAAGATTGTCTACCTGACAAGGTACGGAGTCCCAATAAACAAGGTGGAGTACACGCTCAAGACCTACAAGAACATACTTATTATAGTCACGATCACTGAGGCTGCGAAGAATCTTTACCAGATGGCGGACTTCAACGTGAGCATAACAACGCAGCCGCACGCTGCCACATCTGCGGTAGCCGTCTTCCTCCATCACTTCTTCGAGGGAAGGGAACTCTCATTGCATTTCGAGAATGCGCAGTACAAGATAGTCCCAGAGGAAAGAAGGGTCCACGTGGAAAAGACCAAGCAGCAGTAAATTTATACTTGCTCCTTAAAGCAATATCATGGATTTTGGAAAGATGCTGTCTGACAAGAAGATGAAGATGGCTCTTGCCGTAACTGCAATCGCATTTGTCCTGTTCTTGATAGCACCGTATGGAGAGCCATCTCCATTCTCGTTATTTGAATCCGGGCTTGGCGATCCGGGCTATTCCATACTGATCCTGGTAACTACCCTGGCTATGCTGTTTTATGGCCTTGGCTATGTGCAAAAGGAGAAGAGCAAAGAGAGCATACCATTCCTCGACAGCAGGAATGTTATTGCAATAGCGCTTATAATCGTGCTGCTGATAGCGCCTGCCGTCCTCTATCAATCGCCGGATGTCACGCTTATTGCGGTGCAGTGGATGCAGTGGATAATCTTCGGCATCCTAATAGTCGCCCTGGACCACTATGCGCTCAAAAACAGCATTGCGTCTGGGATAAACTTTTTCATGGTTGCCATATTCGCTGCTACGTTCCTGCAGTGGTTCCTGTTCCAGCTGGATGGTGCGGCCTCTACCCTCAGTTCCGGCGGGAATTCGGCGCTTGCAACGACGCTCATAAACTTCGCCCCGACCTTTTTCACGATAATTATCTTCTTCCTTGGATACAGGGTGTTCAAGACGATGAAAGCACAGAGGCACGTTGCAGGCACGCTCTTCAACGGCAGCGGGAGGAGGATACCGATTCCATTCCTCTACCCTGTTTACTTCTCTTACATTCTTGCGGGCTTTCTGATAAGCATCGTCTTTACGGGGATAATACTCGCAAACGGGACAAATAACGATATCTGGATCACATATGCCCAGACGCAGCAGTTCGGCCAGCAGAGCAGCGTGCCTGTCGGCGGCATAGTCTACCTGTTTTCAGACAACGGATTCCCGCTTCCATTCGCCGCTCCATACGGGATAGGAGGCTATGCGGCCTACATGAACTACTTGGGAAGCTCCGCAAGCAATCTTTATCTTTCAGGAACAAACGTGGTTCTTGTGCCGGAATATATGCATGCTCTATTGAGTTCGCTGCTCCTCATCGTCGTCTCGGTGCTGATTGCATGGGCCTGGACGAAGCTGATAGCTAGAAGGTTGAAGCTCGAGCATCTGATACCGAGGAGGGAATGGCTATTCGGCAGCGCGGCTGTCGCATTCCTGGCAAGCCTGACACCGATACTCGGGCTGAGTCCCGGCATGGTAGCGGCTGCGGCTGTGGTATACTTCCTCAGAGAAGTGGTCTCGGCAAAACCGTAGGATTGGAAGCCAGAATTTTATGGAGTCCTATTGTTTTAAATATCAGGATGCACCACAGGATTTTTGACATTTATGCAAAAAACTATAACGGCAGCTAACCTGCGTGGCAGGGCAGAATATTCGAGCGACCAGATAACTAGCTGTTTTGAGGGTATTCCTTCGCAATTCCTCATGGCGAATATCGAACAGAGAAGGAGCCCGGGAGTGATTGTTGGTGGGCGTGGTTGTGGAAAGACCCACATTATTATTTTCCACTCTAGGGAAAAGCCGATGAGGATTATTGAGTTTGACAAACGGAAAATTGACAATGGAGAGATCGCCTTTACCGTGCTTGTAGATAACAAAAAACCCGAAATGATAGTAGTCGACGACGTGCACTACCTAATCGAGGAGATGAAGGCTTCCAGGCTCTGTGGCGGAAAGCTGACCGAAAAAATGGTGATTGAGTTCCTGGAAGGCTTCAAGAGCGAGGCTGAAAGGATTGGAGCAAAGATAGTCTTTGTGATGGCTGAGGGCCCGGCAATGACGGCTATGCGCTTCGAGAATGATGAGATGCGCAAACGGTTTGCACTCCTTTTGGACGGATGCATCGGAGATGCCTATGACGAGGAGTTCTTTAAGGAGCACCTCAACAAGACATACGATGAAAATGAGCTGGGCGGCTATCTGAACCTTGACTATAGGGGCATGACAGACGATTACCTCAAGATATTCTTTGATGAGAAGACGCCGGACTTGACAGCCTGGTGCGTCAGAAAGGAGTTCATGCCGCTTGTGCTTGCGCAGTGGCCTGACCTCATCATTAGCAAGGCAAAGGAACTGTGGGATGAGCGCAGGATTGAGAGGCTTTTGCTTCAGAATCCACTTACCGAAGAGCAGGAGGGCAGTGATACGCAGCCAGTAGCGACAATGGGAAAAGAGGCGATGATAAAAGTCCTGACGGCGTTCTTCGCCAATAGCGGGGGTAAACGTTACGATGATGATTATAGGTTATTTGATCTTAGTTTAAGGAATTACGCTGCAACGCTATTATTAAGCTTGATTAACGAAACTAGAGACAGGATCGCTAGGGCATTTAAGGTTACTGATATACCATTATTTTACTTCGACGGCGGCCTATCTGTGCAGCGTTTTCCCCTGCGCGATGATGGTTACATAGACTATTCCAGCCGAGAGAAAGTACTCTTTGCCGCTCCAGTTGATGACCCAGAAAAGAGGAGAAAGATTGTGGAGATGACGATGGCAAGGTCGCGGGCTGTTCCTATAGCGACAATCAGGGAGTTGGCGATTGTTTCAGATGCGCTAGGCGGGATAAGCAGGGCAGCACTTTCTGGAGCTGGGCTGCGCGTCGGTATCGAGCGGGACAAATGCAATGTGACATACAGCGCAAATCCTGGCGGCCAACCGCTATACTTGAAGTTTGGCAGAAGGGAAGCAGAAAAAAGAGAAAAGGCGCAAGAGCTCTTCGATGACTTGCTTACGGAAAAAAACCTCGACATGGACGATATTAGTCTTACCATACAGAATTTCCGTATTAAGAACCCGCGCTTTAAAGGGTATGATGAGATATTCACGGATGAATTAGGATCGATTAGAAGTGCTATACAGGAGATAAACACCGATATAACAGGTAGGGGAGTGGCGCAGCGCGGAAGCCTCGCCAGCACGCCGGAAGAGTTCGTGGCCGCCCTCATACGTGCTGAGCACAATCTTGAAAGATAGCGCGCATCGACACGCACTGGAGCAAAACCTTTTTATAGGCTTATACCACTAATACTTTATCTTGTTTTGAAGAGAAATCTTCAACAATTACGCTCAAGATTCACGTTAATTGGTGGAATTATGTATCCAAACATACAGGCTTATGACAGAGGTGCAATGTTCAGCCCAGACGGAAGGCTGTTCCAGGTTGATTACGCAAGGGAAGCAGTAAGGAAGGGAGCAACTTCCATAGGGATGATAGCAGCCGACGCAGTCGTGCTGGTAGCGCACAAGAACATAACAGAGCCTCTTGCCATACCCGCAACTGTTCAGAAGATATTCAAGATAGACGCGAACATAGGCGCAACCTATTCAGGCTTAGTCTCAGACGGGCTTCACCTCATAAACATAATGAGGCACAAGACGCAGTCGCACAGGATGCTGTACGACGAGACGGAAAGCGTCGAGACCGTGGCTCGCGACATAGCTGAGGAGATGCAGGTCTTCACCCAGTATGCTGGCATGAGGCCTTATGCGATATCCCTGCTTCTTGGCGGATTTGACAAAATCCCGAAGCTGTTCGAGATAGATGCCGGAGCGTCGTTCCTCGGTTACAAGGCTGACGCGATTGGATCAGGAAAGCAGGCTGCGCAGGAGCTCATAATGAGGGAATACAAGGAAAACATGCCGCTCGACGATGCACTGCACCTCGCCCTAGGGGTGATGAAGAAAGTGGCTGGAAAGCTCACCGAAAATAGCCTCGACGTAGCTGTCATATCGAAGAAGGCAGGCTTCAAGCAGTACGCTCCTGACGAGATAGCAAAGATCCTTTGAATTTCATATTTCTTTTTCCTTTTCTGTGGTAAAATGTCAAAAACGGTCATAGTAAAGTACAAGCATGCTGGAGATGAGTTCGAGATACTCGTGAATTCAGACATGGCTTACGAGTACATAACTGGCAAGAGGCAGGATCCCCTTAGCGTACTTGAGGCAGAGGACATATTCAAGGATGCGAACAAGGGTGAGAGGGCGAGCGAGGAGAAGCTGAAGAAGGCTTTCGGAACAACCGAACTCGCAAAGGTAGTCGACATAATGCTGAAGAAGGGCGATGTGCCGATCACCACAGAGCAGAGAGCGAAAATGACTGAGGAAAAGAGGAAGCAGATCATTGATATAATATCCAGGAACTCCATCGATCCGAGGACAAACGCGCCGAACCCGCCGCTCAGGGTAGAGAACGCGATGAAGGAGGCAAAGGTATCAATAGACCCGGTCAAGAGTGTGTCAGAGCAGGTCGAGATAGTCGTCGAAAAGCTCAGAGCGGTCTTGCCATTGAAGTTTACGACAGCGAGGATTGAAGTCATACTCCCTGCCGAATCGGCAAACAGGTGCTACGGGATACTAAAGCAGTACGGCTTGAAGGGGGAGGAGTGGCTAGCAAATGGAAGCCTGAAGGCAACAGTTGAATTCCCGGCTGGGATGCAGTCTGAGTTCTTTGACAGGATAAACAAAGCAACGCAGGGAAAGGCGATTACAAAGATGTTAGAAAGCAAGTGATGGTGGAAATATGCCAAGACAATTAGTGATACCCGGAGAGATGATAGCAAGCGAGCCTGTTAGGCTTGATAATACTTATGTGGAGAACGGAAAGACCTTCGCGAAGGTCCTTGGATTCTACGAAAGCGAGAAGCGCCAGGTGATCCCTCTTGAGGGAATCTGGCAGCCGAGGATAGGCGACATAGTTGTCGGAATAGTCGTCAACGCAAGGAATGCGGTCTACGAGATAGACCTCTCTCACTTCACGCGAAGCATACTCATAGGGAGCAAGTTTGACAGACAGGCTTACAAACCCGGAGACGTGATAGAGGCTGAGGTAAAGGACATAGAGGACAGAAAGACGCTCATCCTCTGGAGGCCGCGCACGTTGATTGGAGGGACAATACTTGAGGTGAAGCCGACAAAGGTTCCGAGAATAATCGGGAAGGCTAACACCATGATAGAACAGATATCGAAGCTCACAAGGTGCAACATCTCTGTAGGCAACAACGGGATAATATGGCTGAAGGGCGCTAATGTGCCGCTTGCGACTGAAGCCATAAGGAAGATAGAGAATGAAGCGCACTTACCAGGTTTAACCGAAAAGATAAAGCATATGCTAGAAGAAGAAACGCAAACTACAAGCAAGTGATATAATGGCTGACAAATCAAACAGGCCGCAGCTGATAGTTGACGGCAAAAGACTAGATGGAAGGGGCTTCAACCAACTGAGGCCGTTGAAGATAGAGGCTTCGGTTCTAAAGAACGCTGACGGATCCGCCTATCTGGAATGGGGGAACAACAAGGTGCTCGCAGCTGTATACGGGCCGAAGGAGGCTATGCCAAAGCATGTGCAGGACCCCGCGAAGGCGATAATAAAGTGCAAATACTCAATGGCGCCGTTCTCGTCCATGGGGGAGCACAGCAGGAGCGGACCAAATAGGCGCGCGATAGAGATATCTAAGGTCACTAGAGAGGCATTCGAGAGCGTGACTATGCTGCATGACTACCCCGCCAGCGAGATAGACATATTCATCGAGATACTACAGAGCGATGGCGGAACAAGGGCAGCAGGAATAACCGCTGCTGCTGTCGCGATGGCTAGCGCAGGCATACACATGAAGGACCTGATATACGCGGTGTCCTTCGGGAAGGTTGGAGAGGACCTGATCCTTGATCTCAACATGATAGAGGACAACTACTCCGACTGCGACATGCCGACTGCGGTGTCGCCGAGGAACAACGACCTGGTGCTGCTGCAGATGGATGGAAGCCTCACGAGGGAGCAGCTGCACAACGGGCTGCAGATGGTTCTCGATGCAGGAAAGACGATATCGCAGATACAGAAGGAGGCGCTGCAGAGAGTATACGAAGGAAGCGAAAATGGAAATGGTGTTTGAATGGAAGGATTCGATGTTGTAAAGATAAGCTATGTGAAGGAACTCTTGCTCAAGAACGCAAGGGAAGATGGAAGGAAAATGATGGGCTTCAGGCCCATAAAGCTTGTTACGAATGTGATAGACCATGCAGAGGGATCTGCACAGGTCGACTTGGGCGCGACAAGGGTTCTAGCTGCGGTTAAGCTGCAGGTTGAGGAGACGATGGAGGACACGCCTAACCAGGGAAACCTCATGGTTTCATCTGAGCTGCTGCCACTCGCGCACGCGGAATTCGAGTCGGGGCCGCCAAGCCCAGAATCGATAGAGCTGTCGAGGGTTGTGGACAGGGGCATAAGGGCAGCTGAAACGGTAGACCTGCCAGGCCTGTTCATAGAAGAGGGGAAGGCGTGGACGGTCTTCATAGACCTGTATGTGCTCAACTACAACGGCAACTTGTTCGATGCAAGCATGATGGCTGCGATGGCAGCGCTGGCGAGCGCAAAGATGCCGAAGTACGACAGCGAGAAGAAGGAGGGAATCTACACTGAAAGGACCGAACCGCTCAAGATAAACAGGCTTGCCGCTTCCACCACATTTGCGAAAGTCGACAAAACCATACTTCTGGACCCGAACATACATGAGGAGAACGCTGCGAGCGCAAGGATCACCATAGCGAATGATGGCAACGTTGTCAGGGCGATGCAGAAGGGCCTTGGAGGCAGCTTCTCACCTAAGGAGATAGAAAGCCTTGTAGATGTTTCGCTGTCTAAATATGATGAGCTCAAGAGGATCATAGAGCAGGCAGCAGGAAAGTGATGACATGGCAAACTCTAGCATTAGATACGGGGCAAGCACGAGGAAGAGAGCCGCAGGAGTCAAGCAGAAGAAGCAGGCTTTCTACAGGTGCGAGGCTTGCGGTAAGATGACCGTAAAGAGGATAGGCACCAGTATATGGAGGTGCAGGCACTGCAATGCGACATACGCGGGAGGGGCATACACGATGACAACTCCGGAAGGGGAGGTAGCGAGAAGGCTGATAGCGGGCATAAAGAAGTGATTTTCTGGTAGCAATAATTTATTCTCCAATTAAGGAAGTGGTGGTCCACGAATTCATAGCTGTCGACATGGACGACCTGCTGAGGAGCAGGATTACGCCTGCAGGCAACTACCCACTCTACTGGTGCGACGGAATACTCTTCACGTTCAACTCGATGCCTTGGACAAGGGATATAGTAAGGGACTACCTTTCCGGAAAGGTACACTGGTCAGAGGTGCAGTTCGCTAAGCTGGATAAGTATTCGCCTGTGCTAATCCTTAACGACGAGAACTACAAGGCCGAGATGAAGATCAAGATAATAGATACAACGAAGAGCAGCCTTCACAAGGACTTTGCGAAGTGGCTCAAGGGCCAGGCAAAGCTCTAAATATTACCGATTATGATAAAGGTGTGATAAAATGGGATACGCTTGTTCAAGATGCGGAAGGAAGGTCAAGCTCCTTGACCAGTTCATAAGGTGCACCTACTGCGGTAGCAGGGTCCTGATAAAGGAGAGGCCTAACATCGCAAGGGAGATCAGCACTGATTGAGGACATAGAAAATACCTGCAGCGGATAATTGACGATATTTTAGGAAGGCGGCAATTGGCTCTGGAATTGGCAGGGACATGCAAAGAGTGCCTGCTGACCTGGTGTTTTTAAGTAGGGTAGGGGATATATCGCAGATGGGGTGCCTCTTACCGCATTGGAAAGAATGGCTCATTGGGCTCGATGAAATTCCTGCTTCTGCGGCAAAGCAGCCTACCGCTTCGCCAATGGTGATTCCATTGATCCTTCTTATTATATGACCTGCTGTTCTGCCGTCCTGCACAACCGTCAGGTATATGTGCAGAGTATATTCCGGCAAAGCCTCGCCTTATGCAAGCTTTAAATATCAGTCGGACCAGATTACTAGGAGTGGTCATTTGCCGAGGACGCTCAGAAGTGAGGAGAGGAGCCTGGTGCTCCCGCACTACAGGACTGCGCTTGATATTGCTCTACGCAGCGACTGCAGCGAAGCTCAGTTCGGCGCTGTCGTATTCTACAAACAGCGTGAGCTTGCGAGGGGGTTCAACCACGTTCCAGACCACCTTAAGGAAATAGGATGGGCTTGCAAGTCGCACTGCCCAAGGCTGGGCGTTGAACAGCTAAAGGGAGGAGTAGGGTCCGAGCTCTGTTTCGTCATACACGCGGAGGAAGATGCTGCAGACAATCTTGCAAAACTTCCGGTAGACATAAGGAGGGGAGTGGAACAGAAGGCATCTATGGTGGTCGCAAGGCTGAAGAACAGGAAGGAGGTGCTTCCCATTGGAGCACAGAACGTGCGCTGCACTGCGTGCGCAAAGAAGATAGCAAATGAGACCCAAATCAGGGAGATAGTATTCCCTATAGTGATTGCGGGAGAGATGCAGTTCGCAGCCTATGGAAGGGTTGAATTCCACACCACATCGATAATCAACCTTTATGAGCGGTGGACTCCGGTGCTGAGTGCGCTACCTGGTAGCCAATAGTCGCGTTACTTCCCCGTGCTGACTATGATTGACTCTGCAACGCTCTTGACCCTCTCGTACTTCACGCTGTTCTTGCTTAGTATGCCAGCAGTGTTCTGTGCACGTGTAAGGTTCTCCATCTTCGTAAGAAGAAGGTTTGCAACATTCCCTTTCTCAAAGTCGACTATTATGTCCTCGACCATGCCAACAATCTGCCCGTTGTTGGTTATTATCTGCTTCCCGTAGAGTTCGCTTAGTAAGATCGCCATGTTTACACCTACCTGATTCGCATAATCTTTTGGGATGCAAATATTCTTATTATATACTCTTTTAACTCGGTCATGAACTTCTCCTTGTCAGAGTCCAGTTCCTTCAGCTCCTGCTCGGAAAAGAGAGCCCTGTTGTTTACGACAAGGTAGTCGAGATACTCTCCGGAAAGGTAGTAGCTCCGCTTCCCACACTTGCTGCACTTGTACAATGGGGTTATCGGCACCTTCGTTGAGTCTTCTGCTGATTCCGCGATCCGCACAAGCGAATCCTCTCCACAGCCAGGGCAGTTCTTCCCTATCTTGACCTCGGAGTACTGCCCGCGCTCAGATTTTGGAATGCCTTTCTCCTTCATGAACGTGTCTGCAAACACTTCCGCACTGTCCCCGCTCTTATGGAACAGCTCCTTTACCACTATGCCGTTCCCATCAAAAACAGTCTCGATTACCCCGTCGCGGACCCGCTCCCAGAGCATGGTCCTTTTCCCGCCGTTCTCGATGTAGTCCAGCCTTGCCTTTCCCTTCCCGTTCTTCGAGAGAACCGCCGGCTGCAAGTCATTCACCGAACTGCATCTTGTATGAGTATATGTCGTCCTCTGTCACTGCTGCTCGTCCCTTCTTCTTCGCCCTTGCGACTGCGTACTTCGCCATCATCTTCGCCTTCTTCTCAAGAAGCTTTGCTATTGCACTTGCCGCGGTGTCGCTTATCGTCGAGCCGGTCTGCTCCTTGACAAGCTTCTTTATCATCGCGTTAGAGATTTTAGTCATGTCAGCACTCAAGATCTTCTTCACAGCAAAGCTCAGAGTAGTGCATTATCATCATGCAGTAGCTATTTGCGATTAAACATTATAAAGGTTGGCATTACTTGGCAAGGGATTCCGCCAGCGCTATCCTGTGCCTGTGGTCCATGCAGCTAAAAGCATATAGCCCGTCAAGTGTCAGCCCTGCGGACTTGCTTACGCCATATCTTTTCGCGATATAGGATCTCGCGAGGTCTTCATATGTCTGGGTCTGCGCATCACGAGGCAGCGCATTTACTTTTGCTATCAATTCCTCCGTTGCTGAGTTACTTGCAACGTAGCCGGCTTTGTTACCTAAGAAGGGGTCTATTGAAAGACTATATGCCCTGTCTTTTCTGGGATTCTTCAGCTTCTTATACTCCTCATTGCTTAAGAGGTCAAAGTCCTGCGAAACTTCGTACCTTACTAGCCTCGCTAGCGTAGCTGCACGCAGTAGGTCTTCCCTGCGCTTGATCTGTTTTCCGTTTATTCCAGGAGTGTTGAATATGTTCAGCAAGTTTTGGACGTCCATGTTGAGTATTTCATTGTACATTTCCTTTTCCTTACAGTCACCGACGAGATTCTTGACGCCCTCAAGCTGCTGATCTGCATTTTCGCCGCGTGCTTGCGATTCGACAGAGAATCCCCACCTGAATGCAGCTGCAAGCCTCCTAATCTCGTCTTCCGGCCTCTCCTTTGGGCTCTTGAACCTATTGGTGAAGTTGGCAAACTCCTTGGATGCGACAAGGCCAAACGAGCCTTCGGCAAATGGATTGCCAATCTTGCCGGTGTTCACTATTAGCCCAATTCCCGCTGGCCCCACTGCCGCATCGTAGATATAAGCAAGGTATATCGCTGCGGCGCGTGGTGTGTAGTTATCAACGCCTTGCAGCGCTACCATTACCTTTTCGCCATTATCATCCGCCATTTTTGATTTTTCAAGTATTGTAAGGAGCATCGTTTCAAATGATGCGCCTTCGCGTATTAGCTTGATAAAGCCTTCTGCTCCACTTACAGCTTTAAACCCGGGTTCATCTGCTGCCCCCATCCCGACATCAGCACCGACGTTCTTCGTCGTAATTTTAATCAGGTCTCCAATGCTTGCATCGTAGGATTTAATTTCCGTTTCAAAAAATTCTCTTACCTCCAATGCTTTTAGCACGACCTCTTTTTCCGTCGTTGAGGAAATGGCTTCGAATGCGAACTTTGCGCAAGCTTCCGGATTTTCGCTGTTCGTTACCGCCTTGACCACCTCCCTATCCTTTGCTGCCAAGACGAATTTCTGCACTGCTTCTGCCCCTTCGCGGCTTATATATGTGGGGCCGAGAACGTAATTAAATTCGTCAGTGTCGTTGAATGCAGTTTTGAGCACTGTGCTGACAAAATACTCCGGAGCACCATCTATTTTGGAATACGCCTTTGCTGTCATTTCTATATCTCTTATAAGCGTGGCGCCGTTATCAAGAAAGTCGTTGATGTGGACACGTGAAAGGACCATCTTCAGTTCATCTATTCGTCCCTGTAGAGTCACAGACCCTGGTGTTTCTTTGCCTTTGCTTGCTCTCTCTTCTGTTTCGGTCAAAGCATCACTACATGAAATTGCCTTATTGGGTATTTAATTATTGTATACTGTATTATTGCTTTTATTACTTTCTTCTTAATAAATATCATGGAATTTGAGCCACTTCTGCAAAAGAATGCTGCAATCCTTGTTATCGGCATCCAAAACGATTACTGCGATAGGAATGGTGCACTGATAAAGCATTGGGATCTTGATGTAGCGCCAATAACTGAAATGCTGTCGGAGCTCCCTGCTTTCCTTGATGAAGCGAGGAACTGCCACATCCCGATATTCTGGGTGCAGCTTTCAGAAGATTCGGCACATATGCAAAAAAACTTCAAGCTAAAGATGGAGTCGCTTGGCAAGGGAGCTTTAGATCTTGCGGTCCCTGGATGGTGGGGCCATGATTGGTGTGGGGTTAAGCCCGTGGAAGGAGAACATATCTTCGATTGCAACAATTATGATGCACTTTCGAATGAAAAGCTCCGCTCAAGCCTAAAAAAAGGCGGGATAGAAACTCTTGTCGTAAGCGGCGCTTATACCTCAAGGGCAATAGATACAACGGTAAGGTCGGCTGCAACAAAAGGATACAATGTCTTTGTGCCGATAGAACTTGTCGCCATGCCTAAACAGATGGAAGAGGAACATTATGCTGCGCTTACCGTAATGAATATGCTATTTGCATATGTAATGACCAAGGGTTTTATTCTTAGTGTTTGGAATGGAAAGAAGCTGAAAAAACCAAGCCTGCCTAGTGCGATCTTAAAGAGGATTAAAGGGATAAGATAATCTTGAAGCCTTCTACCTGCCGTTTCCTAATTGATTGCGTAGTCGAAAAGGGTTCCATATGCTGCGTATGCCGCTTAGTCGCCTTTACTCTTTGATTTATCTTTGCCAGCGCCCTCCCCACTCTTCGAGAATGTAATCGGTGTAACGGCCTCAAGCGTCTGCCCATTTTGCTGCCGTTCAGTGAACCTTTTGAAGTTCTCGGCGACATGCGTCAGGAATATCTCCTTGAATTTTTTGCCTCCGCCGAGCCAGTCATCATAGTTCATGCCATCGACTTCCCTCCTCACGCCTTGGTCCTTCACTGCTATGGTCCAAACGTCGCGCTTTTCCCCATTTTCAAGCGTCACGACGCCCCGCACTATGCTGTACCACCCGAAATCAACGAGCTCCCAGTCCTCTATGGGTGCAAGGTCGGATTTCTTAATGGTCCACACTGTGCCCCTGACTTCTCCCTCCCCTTCCCGAACAACGTACATCTCAAAGTCTTTTCCCCACGAATCTATGATTATGCTCCTAGCCGTAACCGGCGATATTTTTTCTGGATGACCAGGTACCGGCACCTTTTTATCCGGAATATTTTCCACACCCTGAATCCCTAGTTTGAAACCGTGTAACACAGCCGGTCTTCCGCTTATTGGCGGATGCCCTATCTCTGCTGTAACTACATCCAGGTCAGCACCAGGACCATAACAGAAAAATTCCACCGTCTCCTCAGCCATTTTCCCACATTATATTTGCGCAGTTCTAGAATTTAATACATATCAATACGCTTTTTATACCTGCACGTTCAAAGTGCTAGTGCAAAGGTGTTAGAATGGCAGTAGAAGACGTGAACGAAGCTGATTTTGACGAGAAGGTGATAAAGTCGAAGATTCCTGTGCTTGTTGACAACTGGGCGGAATGGTGCGGCCCGTGCAGGATGTACAGCCCGGTCATCGATGAGGTGTCGAAGGACTATGAGGGGAAGGTAAGGTTCATGAAGCTGAACGTAGACGAGAACCAGGCCATAGCGGCAAAGTTCAACATAATGAGCATTCCTACTACTATCCTCTTTTCAAAGGGCCAGGTAAAGGCGATGCAGGTGGGAGCTGTACCAAAGGAAGTGCTGAAGAGATGGATAGACAAGAACCTTTAGTTCCTCCTTAATCTATCGTTCCAGACCCTATTTCTTCTTTCATCCCTAAGGGTGATGCCGCCTTCTTCCGGATCGTATACCTCCACAGGCTCGTCCTCTTTCAGCTTCGGCATTGCGCCGCAGCCCTCGGGCAATGAATAGTCTATCACAATGCCGCATTCGTTGCAAAATCGCTCTCCGGTCCTTTCATCCCTGTGCAGGTCTTCGCTGTCGCAGGATGGGCATAGTTCGACTTTCACGATAAGCTCTCCAATAGCTTTCGTTGTGGATTTTACGCTTGGGGAAGTAGGGATTTCAATCTCTACCGGACCCCTAAGATGAGGCTGCCATTCCGTCCTTCCGCCTATGTCTGATAGATCAAGGTTTTCTACCGAGAAATTTCCCGCCCCTGCCGTGTCATCCACCATTGCCGCACCTGCAGCAGATGCCGCAGGTTCTTTGTCTCCTATGCTTGTTTGCTGGAAGGCCATTAAATCGCCGGAATACAGAGGGAAAATGAGATATTTATACCTTTTTGCGACGAAGACAGCTTAGACAATCGGCTAGGCATGCGCATATGCCTAACTGCTTTAAATATCTGAAGCTTCACAATATCTATAACACAGAGTGAGATGATGCGCTACCAACACAAAAGAGCGTTTACGGATGCCAGGACAGGGCAAACAGCATAAACCTAGAGCGCACTCTGCTTGCAAAACTTATTCTTAGGGCTCTTAACGGCAATCAGATAATAGTCCTTCGCGGAATTTATGAGTATGAATATTCCAGCATAAGCTCTATACTGCGCGCTTTGGAGGCTGAGAGGGGAATTCCTCTATCAACCCTGAAACTCAATGCAAAGATACTAAAAGAGCTTGAACTTGTAGACTTCAGCGACGGCAGCAGACTACGGGATGCAAGATTGACCGATGCAGGCAGTCAGATACTGGGTATAATTGGCGGAGGTGTATGAACCATGGCGACCGCTATAGGGAAAAGAGGCTGCAGGCAGGCGGACTTGGACCGCAGCCTTGTTCTCGCTGTACTTGGTAATGACATTGTGTCTGCTGGCAGGCTCCTCAGGCTGGGAGCCGACGCGAACTCCAGGGCGGAGTGGGACGGCATAAAGTCAATCGATAGGGCAAGGGAGAGGGATTTAAATGAGATGGCGGGCCTTCTTGAGCAGAATGGCGGCACTTATGAGATCCCAATCCAAGAATTACGAAAGGGTTTTAAATGGAAAACGTCTAAGTTTGAAGACGGGTAAATATTGATTCTATGGCAGATATACCGACACCTAGGGGGATGCGAGACCTTATGCCAAACGAGGCGCTCTTCAGGAGAGAGCTGCTCGAAAAGATAGAGAGAGTGTTCCGCAGGTACGGCTTCCTGACGATTGACACGCCAGTGCTCGAGGCGACTAAGATCCTCACAGCAAAGGACGTGATAGGCGACGAGTCTAAGCTGATATTTGAAACAAAAAGCGAGGGATTCGCCCTAAAATATGACCAGACCGTCTCGCTTGCTAGGTACGTTGCCACGTACCAGAGTCTTCCAATGCCATTCAAGAGATACTGCATAGACAAGGCTTGGAGGAGAGATGAGCCGCAGAAGGGAAGGTACAGGGAGTTCACGCAGGCAGATGTGGACATAATTGGCGGAAGGGCTCCGGTTGCTGATGCTGAGGTCATAGCTACGGCAGCAAAGGCCCTTGAGGAGATCGGCTTCGAATATGTAGTAAGGCTGAACAACAGAGTCTTCATAGACTCTCTGCTAGCATCGATTGGAGTGAAGGAAGAGCTTTTCAACCAGATAATGAGGATTATCGATAAGATGGATAAGATAGGCAGGGATGGTGTAATAGAGCAGCTGCAGGCGCTCGGCCTTGACAGGGATACGGTCGACAAAATCGACAGGCTTATCAATTCTGAGGGCAGCGAGGAAGAGAAGCTGGAGCTTGTAGAGAAGACAATGAGCGACAAGGCTGCACTGCAGGAAGTACGGGAAACGCTAGAACTCCTGAAGCTCTATGCGCTCAAGGGAGATATAATTGTTGACTTTTCGCTTATGAGGGGCTTGGATTACTACACGGGTATAGTTTTCGAGATAATGGCTGGGGACAAGCAATACAAGAGCAGCATGGCCGGTGGCGGAAGATATGACAAACTGACAAGCATGCTTGGAGGCAGGCAGGTTCCTGCCGTTGGCATCTCGCTCGGAATAGACAGGATTCTCGAAGTCATGAACTTCTCCTCTTCCCAGAAGCAGACTTTCGCTACGGTCTTCATTGCAAACATAAAGGACAGCAACTACCAATATGCGCTGAAGGTCGCGGCGGCGCTGAGGGCTGCCGGCATAGGAGTCGATCTGAACGCGGCGAGCAGGAACATATCTAACCAGCTCGCATACGCTAATGCGCTGAAGTTCAAGTGGGTAATCGTGTGCGGGGACGCTGAGGAAAAGCTAAATAATGTCAAGGTCAGAAACCTTATCGATGGCGTTGAGAAAAGCGCAACGCTTGATGAGGCAATCAAAACGATAAATGGTCAGTAGATGGCAAAGAACGATGTTGAAAAAGTGACAGAGGAGAAGATACGTGCCGGAGGGCTGCTCGTCAAGTTCTATTTTGACATGCAGCATAAGGAGAAAGAGAAGCTGCAGCCGCTCCTCGTCGACCTGATAAACGAGAGGCTGATGAAGGAGCCTGGTGTCGTGTACGTCTATGGCAGCGTTGAGGAGCCGCTTGAGAAGGAGGGTGTCTTCATAACAAGCGCTATAGTGACCGTGCTCTTCGACAGCTTCATGCCTCTTCTCAGCATATCTTTCCGGTACGCGCCGGCTGGAATCGAGATACTTAAGCCTGAGAAGGAGATGCACTTCAAGACTGGAGAGCTGCAATCGATGCTCATGGACATGTCCGCGCTCTCCATAGGCTACTCCCAGTTCATGCTCGAGAAGGTGCTCAAGCCTGACGAGCTGATCGAGATAAAGAAGCAGCTGGAGAACAGGGCTGAGCTAGGAAAGAAGCTCATGGAGAAGAAGAAAACTGAGGAGAAGAAGTAGTCCCTGTATCCACGTCCTCAATGCGTGAAATTGTAGGGTCCGTATAGTATTCCCTGGTCCTGCTTCGGCTTTGCACCAAGGGAAAAGTCCCCGGCCGCGATGTAGGTCTGCTGGTTCAGCGTGTCTGCCACAACCCTTACCTGAATAGGCTTGTTGATTACGGTTACCAGCGGGATGCTGGCATTCCTGAAGGTGGTAGAGGCGCACGCGGATGAATTCCTTCCAGTTGAATTCGGTAATGGGTTGGTTACATTGCACGTGCTTCCGCTTGAAATGTTGAACGTGTTGTAGTGCGCGATTATGTATGGGGTATTGTTGTACAATATTTCCACATACAGGAAGTTGTCCTGGGGGCTTATTATCTTGAAGTTAAGGAATGGCTGGTTCGCGTAGAACAGGCTTGATGTAATGTTCCCAGGAGCGTTGCTCAGGCCGCAGTTGTATGTCGTTGCGATGTAAGAGCCTACGTATCCTGTCCACGGCTGACCGACATAGCATTGCGAAGTGGTGTTCTCGTTTGCCTTCGTTATGTTAAGAGGAGCGGTGCCGAATCCCTTCCCATACAGCGACCAACCGGTATATTCTCCATTCATGAAGTTACCATTGTAAACGTTAGTGTATATTGTAGGTGGAGGGAAGAGGGTTGTGTTCAGCTTTGCGCGTGCGAGCGTGCAAGAGGTAAGGGTGTTGCTGGCAAGCGGCCCTGTTGTTAACGAGATCGAATAAATCTGGTTCGAGACGGAGAAGTTCGAATAGAACGTCGTGCATGAGTAGTTTGCAGTTTGGTTTATGTAAGTCTTGTTGTCGGAAAGCCCCTTTATCAATACCTTCTCGTACTGGGAGTTCCCGCTCGCCACCCATAGGCCGAGATATCCTGAGGAGGCGTTGCACTCGTTCGTGACCGTAGTGTTATTGGCCTGCGTAAATTCATCAAAGTTTGAGCACGGGTAGATATACATTATGCTCGTGGTTGATACGGATGAAGTAGAAGGGCCAGATATTGTCGTCGTGGTCGTGGATGATTGCCCGCCAGGTAGCCTGAAGCCGGTGCTGAGATACCACACCAATATCACGATGACGACCATTACGATGTACGTAATTAGCCCCTTGCTTACTCCTGCCATGAAGACTACCAACCAATGGGTTCAATTAGATTCACTCAATTAGGTATTTATTTGTATCTGATAGATAGTTATTCGTAATTCTACGGTGTTATGTTTGGGAAGCATACCTAGGAAATGGAAGAAGAAAGGAAGAATGCGCTGGAAGTGGAAGAAGAAAAGGCGAAAGCGATTGAAGAGAGCGCAGAAGAGGAGAGTCGGAGAACTGTAAATTACGCTCACTTCTGTACGGTGGCAATGACACAACATAGCGGCTGCTCATTTGCAAACTGAGCCAAATTCACGCAACACTGCCGAAGCTGAATCCTGGCATGACGCCGTTTGGCGGGTACGCCCTGCCCCTGAACCACTGGTAGGTCCCTGTTGCAACGCATCCACCGGCATTGTTCGCCACTCCGACATAATAGTTGCCAACCGATAGCGTGGTGTCACTTGCAGCATAGTTGGTAGTGCCGATTGATGCAACCTCGTTCCCAGTGGTTACCCACGTTACCCCCAAGATGAATGGGTATGACGGAATAGGTTCGCCGGAATAGAGGTTGGAGCTTCCGGAGGGCGTTGTAATCGTAAAGGCGCCTATATTGGTGCCAGAACCGCCGAGAGAAAGCAGATAAGCGTTTTCAGGTTCGGCGTAGTTCTGCGTGTCCATCACGTTGTTTAAGGACTCAAATATTCCTGTATAGGGGCCTCCACAGTTGTTTGAATAGGAGGTAATATCGCTCTCCGCAACCATGGGGTAGGCAAAGCTGGAAGAGCTGAATATCCCTATTCCTGAAGAGGTTTGCGTCGTCTGGATTGTCAGTCCATCGTTCACAGTTGCTGTTGCACCGCCGCCTACCGTGCTCACAGTCCATTCTGAGCTAAGGGATGTACCTGCGAAACCATCATAAAACGTAAACACGCTGTTTCCATTGTCGTATTCGCCATACGATGAAGAGAGCTGCGGTGCTTCTCCCGTAACGCATGTGGATGGGCTTGTTTCTGGATTCGCGCCGGCAGCACACGTCGCGTTCATCACATTTGTGGGCATGAAGTCCATGTATATCGTCACGCTGCTGCTGCCCGATATCCCACTTGGAAGGTTTACCCACACCGGAGTGTTCAAAGAGGTGTTGGACGCATTCGCCTCAATCCAAGCCCGCAGGATGGTGCCTGTGGCGCCTGCGCCAGTAGTGAATTCTACATTCTGCCAGTTGCTGTTGATGTAGCTGCTGTACGCTGCGCTGTCTATGGCAAGGGACTGCTGGAATGGGGCTGGAGTCGGAGAGCTCTCGCCATTCGTGATGGTTATTGGGACATACTGTATACTGACGCCTATGGTTGTCGTTGAGGTCGTGGTGGACGTGGTGGTGGATGTGGTGGAAGTGGTTGATGCGGATGTGGAGGTGGTGGATGTTGTCGTGGAGGTGGTTGATGCGGTAGTTGCTGCAGAGGTAGTGACTACACCACTCGTCTTGACGCATGCATTTACCCTTCCGATCTCGCCTACAAGCCCGGCCTGGCCCTGCTCGGTATACTCCACCCACACCGTTCCGCTGAAGCAGCTGCCGATCGAGCTTTGGGGAATCTGGCAGTGGAACAGCAGATGGTATGTGAACCCGTTGAGCATCTGCGTCGTAGGTATTGCACTGAAGGATGTCGGGACGGTGTTGTTGAACGTGCATGCGACTCCGGTCGCGTTCAGCGCTGCGCCGTTCCTGCCAACGCTCATGCTCAGATAGCCAGATGTGTTGAGCACCGGGTTGCTGCAGAGGAAGCCTGGCTGCTGTTCGCAGCCTGCGGTAGTGAACGTCCCGGTATTGAATATGTTCATCAGTAACAATAACGCAAGCACAACGACGATGACAAGGATCGCCCACCCATATGTCATGAGATATTCTATCGCAGACTGCTGCCTTAGCTTATTGGAGCGCATCAAATCTAGAATTACTTGAGGATGAAAGATTTATAAAGAGAGCGCAGCCTGCAGAGCTTGCGCTACTTCATGATCTTGTCCAGAAGCGGATACGTCTCGAAGAGGCGCTCCTGCTGCAGCTGCTGGTACACCATGTAGATTATTCCAACTGTAAGCAGTATTCCCATTCCTGTCCCTATCGCTCCCGTCAGGGTGGCGAGCGCAGCGAGAAGCCCGACGAATATGCTTCCCAGTACCGTCACGGTTGGGATATACTTGTTCAGCACGCTTTCTATTATTCTGGGGTCTCTCCTGAATCCGGGAATCTGCCAGCCCATGTCGCCAAGCTGCTCAGACATTTCCTTCGGGCTCTGGCCTGTCATTCCGACCCAGAACTTCCCGAATATCACGCACAGCCCGACAAGGACTAGGGTGTATAGTATTATGTGCACGAATTCCGGGACCATTATCATCCCTCCCCATGGAAGGTAGAGCTGCGATGACGACGTCGCGAGATAGTTGAAGTATGCGCCGTATCCACCTATTCCATAAGGCGACGGATACGGGGATGGGAAGACAGGCGATATCAGATAAAGCAGACCTCCGGTTAGCTGCGGGCCTGCGCTGCTTGGGACATAGAGCGCGAAGAACTTGACGATGTTTCCAGACATCCCCGCAAGGAACCGGAACCAGACAGTAAGAGAGAGCTCAAGCGACGATGCGAGTATTACGGGAAGAACGCTGACATATAAGAAAGGTATTGGGAGACGGCCACCCACTCCTCTGAGCTGCTCGAATGCCAGAGGCAGCTCCACCTTGGTCTCATAGGCGTAGATGCTGATCAGGAATATTATTATCGCGAAGAAGAGCGGCCCGAATGCGAGGACTGCGCTGGATAGGGCTGATGCCCCTCCGTTCTTCAGCGCCTCTGCCGCACCTGGAAGGAGGATGGAAAAGGTTCCTGCAACGATTGAATAGGAAACCCCGGCTGCTATGAATATGTTGATTCCCGACATTATCCCCCACTTGGTCATTATCTCGTCGAGGAATATGATCATTATTGCGCCGATGGCAAGCTGCAGCGCAACTATGCCGAAGGAAGCTGGCCCAGATATCGGAACGAAGCCTGTTGCGACATATATGACGGATTCTATCACCGCTATCGCTATCGCGGCGGACTTCTGCAGCGTCTGGAACCTGGCCTTCTGCACCGGGTCGTTCATGTCAAGCTTGAACAGTCCTGAACCCGAAAGCAGCTGTAGTACTATGCTTGAGAGCACGATAGGGCCTATGCCAACGGTGATGAGGCTTCCTATCTTTCCCGCGAACACTATGCTGATGAGCTGGAGGAACGGCTGCGAAAGGGTCTGCTGGTTGACTCCATATGCAACTGTGCTGTACAGCAGGAAATAGATGACAAGCACGCCAGCAGTCCAGACCATCTTCTCCCTAAGCGAGAGCGGATTGGCTGGACCCCTAATCGTAGGGATAAAGCGTGCTATCTTGTCCATGATTGCCAGGGATACCATTAGAACACGTGCTTTGTGCTAATTTGTCGTTTTTTATTTAGAGAGAGGATATTTAAACTTTCATCTGTGGAGCTCTTTCAACAGTTTTCCCAGTGGGAGGGCGTTTATCACTCTCTCCTTTGTGAGCCATCCCCTCCTCGCAGTTCCCACGCCGTACCTCATCATATCGAAGTGGCCCGTCTGGTGGGCGTCGGTGTTGACAGCATATTTGACTTTGTACTTCGATGTAAGCAGTATGTTGGTGTCGTTTAGATCGAACCTCTGCAGGCAGTTCACCTCGAGGGCGACCCTGTTTCTCTCGGCGGCTTCGGCGACCTTCTCGAGGTCGATTTCATAGGCTGACCTGACCCCTATGACACGGCCGGTCGGATGGCCTAGTATGTGCACGTATCCTGAGTCGAGAGCCTTGATCACCCTGTCGGTCATCTCCTTCTTCGGCATGTTGAAGTTGGAGTGTACAGACGCGACAAGACAGTCCATCTTCTCTAGAGTATGGGGTGCAAGGTCCAGGGAGCCGTCCTTCAGTATCTCTATCTCGGCGCCCTTGAGCACCCTGAACTTTCCCTTAAGCGAGTCGTTGTAATTGTCTATCTTCCTGAAATGCGCGTCGAACTGCTTGTCGTTCATCCCCTTGGTTACATAGAGGCTCTTCGTGTGGTCCGTATTCGCAATGTATTCGTATCCCAGCTCCATCGCGGCGCTGGCCATCTCCTCAAGGGTGTTGTCTCCGTCTGTGGCTTTCGTGTGGCTGTGGAGATCCCCTTTTATGTTATTTAGCTCGACCAGTTTTGGGATCCTGTGCTGCAGTGCCAACTCCACCTCCCCGCGCGCTTCGCGCATCTCCGGCGGCATCCACTGCATCCCCAACTTTTCATAGATGCTTGCCTCCTCAACGCCTCCTATATTCCTGTCTTTCTTGTCGAACAGGCCATACTCATTCAGCTTGTATCCCTTCTTCACCGCGATTGTTCGCGTCTGTATGTTGTGGTCCTTGCTGCCAGTGAAGTACTGCACAGCTGCGCCGAAGCTCTCCGGCTCGAGCACACGCAGGTCGCATGATATTCCAATGTCAAGGTTGACTGTGGACTTTGTCGGCCCCTTTGCAACAATCCCGGAGACCGCTGGGAGCTTGGTAAAGAAATCCATTACCTTGGGGCCCTCCTTGGATATTGCAAGGATGTCGAGGTCGCCGACCGTGTCCCTCATCCTTCTGGCTGACCCGGCTATCATGACCTTCTCAACCAGCCCGCTGTCCATCAGCGCCTTCACTATTCCCTCACCGACAGGAAGAGCGTCAGAAATGAGCATCCTACCCTTGCTCATCTCCCTGAACGCAAGACCCTTTGCGATTAACGCCTCGCTCTTCTCGCTGAATCCCTCGATGGCCCTTATCTCGTGCCGTGCGAGCGCCTTCTTTAGGTCATCTATGTTCTTGATTCCGAGCTTCTTGTAAAGTATCATCGCCCGCTTCGCTCCCATCCCAGATATGGATGTGAGGCCAGCCATGTCGATGGGGTACTTCTTCTTGAGCTCATCGTACTTCTTGATCCTGCCTGTCCTGACATATTCCTCTATGTGGCTCGCGATGGATTTTCCGACTCCGGGAAGTTCCATGAGTGCCTTAACTCCTCCCTTCTTGTAGATGTCCTCTATCGGCTCCTGCATCATCCCGATGGTAAGCGCTGCTTTCTGATATGCGCGGACCTCGAATCTGACCGTCGGCCTCTCATCGAGGCTCAGCATGGCCGCGATTTCATTGAAAATGTCGGCAATGGTCTTGTTTATCATGCCCTGGCTCCCCTCTCTAATTTAATGGGTGGCTGCATTTAAAAGTTTATTGAGACTGCTTCTGAAGCTGGGATGCGAGATGGCCGAACAGGCCTATGCCAAGCTCCATAGGACAAGCGCAGGAAATGTTTTCTGCCCTCTTCGCTGCACTAGTATTCACCAGAACCAAGGTCTCCGAATATCAGACAGGTAGTGCGCTCTAGAAGGAGGAACCTGAACTTCCTGTCGAAATCTGGATCAAGCCCTGCCGCAGGTATCGTCTTGTACACGCTGATCCATTCCTCTGGCTCTTGTCCGAGATGAGCATGTCTCTCATTCCTGACACAAAGAGGCTTACTCTACCGGTATAAAAATGGCGATTATTATGCGCCAACGCGGACGGACGACAAGATATTTGGCTCTTTGCATCGAATATAATAACGGGGTGGATAGCAGTGGCAGAAGCTACCGATAGGGCTTTGGAGCGCGAGATGCGCCTCAACCAGCTCTACCTCGCAATAGTGTCAAGATACAAGGATTACATCGAAGAGATGGAACACATATCAGTAGCGGAGCTGCCTGCATTGGTGACACCGAAGAACGAGATGGTGATGAAGAAGGCGGACGACATAAAGAAGGGCTTCGGCGTCTACAACTACAAGATAAACTTCTATGAGGCGAGCATCAACGCATTCTATTTCGTAAAGAACAGCATAGAGGACACGGCTCTTCCCCTACAGTTCTGGCTGACGCCTGAGGAAACGCTGACGTTCGGAGTAGGGGATGTGATGGACAGGAACATACTGCTCGCAAGCCTGCTCATAGACTTGGGAAACCCATCAGCAAAGGTATTCGTCTGCGTGAAAGAGGGAGTCAGAAGGGTGTTTACCTACTACGAATTCGACGGAAAGGCTTATGCGCTAGACTTCGCGAGCGGATTCAAGAAGTTCGCTAACAGAGATGAGATGATAAAATCATTGGAGATAAACGACGAGACTACCGCTTACGAGTTCAACGACCAGATACATACTGAGATAAGCTGACTCCTATGGCTACATTTCAAATATTTGCTGTTTCCGAGTAAAAGTAGGCATAAAAAGGGGGAGCGCAAGATCGTAAAAACCAAGTGGTCGGTAGAATCGATGATTACCCTTTGCGCGACGATTTGTAGATCTTCCTTGTGTTCCTTTTCAACCTTCGCAGCTTCTGCACGTTCCTGTAGACTTTTCCCTTCTTTCTGTTTGACTTCATTACCTTCTTCTGCATAAAATCACGATTTATTCGTTAATCCTTATGACAACTGTTTTATTAGAGTTTGCCTTTGACGACTTTTTGAAATCCACCTGCAGCACGCCGTTGTGGAACCTTGATTCCGACTGCTGCGGGTCTACGCTTGCTGGAAGCCTGACGACCTTGTGGTAGCTCCTCCCGCGCTCTCGCGCGTCTATCGTTATCTCATCTGGCATGGCTGTGACCTTTATGCTCTTTTTGTCGATGCCCGGCATCTCTGCAAGAACCGTAATTACCTCCTCGACATCGATTATGTCGATGAGAGGCTCCCTGTCTTCGCTGAATTTTATTCTCGGCTCGGTTGGCTTCACGTTGCCGAAACTGTTGACTATAGGCTCGCCATTTTGACCTATTCTAACATTGAAGCCATAGATGATTGGCTGGCTCCTAGGACCAACATCGGAGAAGTCGCTGAAGTCCTTTGCTACGTCATGCAGAAAACGCGCTATTAGTGCGTTTATCTCTGAGAAATTATCCAGCCCTTCAGCTGCATCCCCTGCACGTTTCCGCGCCATCCTCTCTACCCAATTCTATTTGCCACATAGAGTATATAAGCGTTTTCTTCATCTTAGGTTTTCCAGGTAAAGGGTCGTTACTTTATCCAGTTGCCTATCCCCTTCTGGCGCGATGCGCTGCGCAGCTCCATGAGCCTGTCTGTGTACTTCTCTATCCGCTCCCTGCTGAAGTCGTGCTCGTCGCACATGAACTTGACTATCTTCTCCTTGTTTGGGAGCGCTTCCATGAGAGTGCCGAGCTCGGCCTCCCCCACCTCCTTTACCTCAGGATTCAGGAATAGAGACTCTACCTCCCTTATGTCGAGCTCGAATTCCGTGTTGTACCTCTCCTTTACATACCCTTTTATGTCGTCTATGCTCTTCGCACCCTTCACTATCTTGAGCGCCGTCTTAGGACCTACTCCCTTAACTCCTTCGTTGAAGTCCGTTCCCAAGAGGATGCCAATCCAGATCAGCTGCTTCTGGTTCAGCCCAAGGCTCTCTGTTGTGTCCTTGAAGCTCAGCATCTCTGGCTCCACGTTGACGTAGACGTTCTTCTTCGGCAGCTTCCTCTTTCCGCTTATGTTTAGGTTCCTGACCACGAGAGGGGCTCCAAACAGCATAGTGTCATAGTCCTGGCTCGCGACGGCGTAGACGACCCCTTTCTTGCACATTATCGACGCCTGCGCCTCTCCTTCGCTGGGCGCGTTTATGAACGGGATTCCCATGTACTCGAGTAGCTTCTTTGCGCTTTCTATTATTTCCTTTGTCATGCGGACGGTGCCCTGGGCGTACATCCTGGCCTCCTCAAGCTTTCCCTCGGCAAGCGCCTTCTCGTAGGCCTCCTGGGCAGCACGCTTCCGGTTCATGCGCGCCTCTATAGTCTTCTGCTTAAGCATCGAAGGAATCCCGTCGAACACATAGATTGGAGAGATCCCATGGCTGATTAGCTCTATATTCCTGTAGAATACGCCGGACAGATGACTTGTCACGTTCCCGTGTATGTCCCTGAGCGGATTGCCGTCAGGACCCCTTATGATGGAGAGGAACTGGTAGAGGATGTTCCATGCGTCAACTGCAATGGTGCGGTTGTTAAGCTCGTCGAGAGTGATCTTCCGCTTTGAGACGAGCTTGCTCAGGTCAACTGCCATGCCCTCACAATATATTCATTGCGGAATCCTTATAATAATGGCTCCTACGGCTCATGAACCGGTACCTGCGCTGCCAATTGCGCAAGCGCATTCAGCGCCTGCTGCCACCGCCGGGCATGCGCTTCCTCTTCATCGCTACGCTGCGGTAGTAGAGCATGATTGCCACTACTACGACCACTATCACGATTATGGCTATGATTGTTCCTGTGTAATCCGGTGCTGGAGGCAGCTGCACGCCAGAAACGCTTGTTGTTGACACAGTTGTAGAAGCGGAGGTTGTTGAGGATGTTGCCGCTGGAAGCGCAGCCTCGAACAACCCAACAGTAGGATCTCCTCCTGTTAGCGTGAACGTGTCAGCGCAGGCGCTCGCATTTGTCGTGCTTGTGACCGAAGTCCACGCCCCATTAATCAGCTTGTATGCATTTATCCTCGATACGTTCATGCCACACGGGTAGTGCATTGTGAAGAACAGAATCACAGTGCTGTTGCTGATGTTGAGTCTTATCGCAACCAGTTTCGTGGCGTTCGCCAATGCCGGGGTATTGGCCGTAACGTTCTCTATCGTGTAGTTCGGCGTTATTGTCTTGTTGACGCCAAGGGATATCAATACAGTTACATTGGCAGGCTTGAAGTTAAGCTTGTCCGAGGAATTGCCAGAAATAGCGAATGTGCCGTTGAGTACGCCGATGAAGTTCTGCTCCGTTATAATCACTGTGTGGACGACTCCGTTAGACTTGACATAAACCATTAGCTGGACTGTGTGAAGTACAGGCAGGTATGAAACGTTTTGCAGATCCATGTAGCAGGTCTGCGTAGGTGTGCTCAGGAGCACTATCGGCTTGTTTACGTACATCGTGTAGTTCTTTCCATTGACGGACATGCCGGTATCATTCGGGGATATGAAGTTGTCGGTGAAGAAGAACTTCCCTCCGCACAGGGTTACGTTGAATGTGTTGAGCTGCGCTATTCCTGTGACGTTGAAGCCGTTGGTGATGTTGACTATGACTGGCTTCTGTGTTCCGCCACCACCGCCTCCACCACTGCCGCCACCGCCTCCTCCTCCGCCGCCACCAGAAGATGAAACTGCCACTGCTACCGTCCCACTATTTACAAGGTTGTAGTGCGTTGTCGTGCCCGTGTCCACAGCACTCACATACATGTTGTATGAGCCTGTTGATTGCGGGTCGCATGAGAGCAGCGCGTTGCTTCCCGAAGTGGTTATAGTGTTAGTAACAACGCCGCTCACGCATGTTGCGCCATGCAGCGCAACTGTGAACGGACCTGCGCCTCCGGATGGCACGCTGGCCAGGAAGGTTACCGTACCTCCGAGGGTGAGCGATGTGCTGCTCGTGGCTGTGAGTGTGATTGTAGGTGTCTTTTTCACGGTTATGCTGTTGGTTATGGAAGAAACCGCATGGGGCGAGATGGCATCGCTGCCCTCGTCAGTCGCAAAGATTTCGTAGCTGAATGTGCCAGTATTGGATGTGATGAAGGATATAGTGTTGCTGCCGCCTGGTGAGTTTATAAGGACGTTGCTTCCCTGTAACTTGCCAGCTGTACTGTTGTACAGCTCTGCGGTAAATGGTCCGATGCCGTTGTATACGTTGAACGTGTATACCTCTACCTGCCCAGCATCAAGCGTGGTGTTGCTGGCAGCGAGCGAAGATATGGTAGGCGCCACAGACACAAGTATGTTTGATGTGTAGAGGGAGTTTGCGCTTACAGGAGTGTTGGCGCTGTCCGTGACTATGACGTTCATCACGTAGTTGCCTGGCGGAGCTGTCTGCAGGGTGGAGTCGGAGAGGCTGTTTGATGCTTGTGGAGTATAACTGAAGACCACGTCGTTGCTGGCGTATGATGTTATGAAGTTATAGGTGTAAGGTGATGTGCCTCCAGTTACCAATGTGTTCGCATCTATATTCTGGTTTCCAATTGGGTTACCGGTATAATCGATATTGTTCCCGCTGAGAACAGGCGCTGTCGGCGTTGCGAGCGCAGGGTTGAGTATAATAGTGTTTGACACCGAATTGAATACATAAGGCAAGAACGTACCTAAGTCCGTAACTATTGCGTTGTAGCTGAAGGTCCCTGTTGTTGATGCTGGGAAACTGATGGTGTTGCTGCCTCCCGGAGAGCTTATTATCACATTGCTCCCGACCTGCGCGCTGCCGCTGACGTTATAAAGCTCTGCGGTAAATGGACCCGTCCCTCCGCTTACTGCAATTGTATATGTTTCTGTCTGGCCTGCGTCAATCGGATTATTGCTCGGCGTGAGCGTTACTGCTGGAGTGGAATCGACAGTGAAGGACTGGACTCCCGAGGCAAACTCAGGGGTGCTGGCACTGTCGTTTTTATGTGCGATGAAAAGGAAACCGGTGCCGACCTGGTTCGAGACCCATGCGAACGTGTTGCTCGTCGCGGATGTTACAACTAACGAGTTTGCGATGATTGTGGAGCAGCCGCCTGAGGGGCATATCAGGAAGTTGTATGTATATGGCGGGGTTCCGTTGTAAGCGTATGCGATCATGTTCACAGTCTGCCCTTCATCATAATCTCCGGATGGATTTGTGTTGCCGGAAGAGAATGCGAGGTTTATCGTAAGCAGCGGTATGTCATTTGTAACTATTGAGTTCGCACCTGGCTGGTCAGTGATTGCTGCGTTGACCGTGTATATGTTTGTGCCTTCACCGTACGCGCCGTTAGCGACGGAATTGGCAGAGGAGACTGTGCCGTTGTATACGAAGACGTTTCCTGCGAGTGTAGTGCTCGGCACTATCCTGAATGCTATCGTGTTCGCGAAAACTTTGCTGTATATTATTGGAGTCCCAGAGTAGCCGTCCAGTATCCAATTCGCTGTGTAGCCGTTGACACCCGGCGCGCCTCCGCTGATCCCGTTTATTGTTATTATAGTGTTCTGTCCGACGTCTAGGGTGGTATTTGTCACGTTTATGAAGCCGCATGTCAGCGTGCCTGTGCCTGCGCACGGCACTATGGTGGGAGCTGCGCCTGCATAATTGAACAGCACCAATGAAATAAACAACCCTAATACTACAAGAGAGAGACGATTATGCATAACAATTGCACCCTGCAAAAATAATGCATGCGAAAGTTTATAAATTATTGCTCTGTTGAATGGATAATGCAACCCTCACTTCATTGTTGTAAATCTCGGCGTTTTGTCAAAACTGCACGTTTACATTTTACTTTTGCCATAATCCTT
>JAKAVF010000036.1 GCA_021827605.1 Microcaldota archaeon | reverse complement strand
GAACTCGATTCCAACGTTCGGCAGCACGTTATAGACAACATCGTGGTGCGCGTATCTCACGAATACTACTGCTCTATTGCTTTCGTCCACTCTAAACAGCAGCACGTGGCTTGTCCCATCGATTTTCAATGATTTGAAGCCCCTGAACTGCCCGAACTTCTCATCACCAAGCTCCGTCGGCCTCTCCTCGACATGCTTCATCTTTTCCACGGTAGACGTCAGCTGGTGCCTGTCAAGCTTTGACAGGTCGTGCTGCATCTGCCTCGTCAGGAGCCCAGAAAACTTAGCCGCGGTGGTTGGCTTCTCGCTTCGCATGGCCGTGCACTCGAAACCCTTCCTGCGCTCTTTCCTTTCCCTCTCCTCAGGCGAGTATCTTTGGAGCAGCAGTGCTACCCCGCCCTCTACGCACCTATCTTCATCCCTTTGGGAGAGTCTTGTGAACGAGCCCATCCGGACACCTTTTACTTTAATATATGTTTTGGATTCCCTGATATTTAAGACTTACCATTACGCTCTCTCGAAGGCGGATTTTCCGATTGGAGTACAGGACTAGTCCGTAGGCTGGCAGCCCGGCCACTTCGCGGATATATCCCCCCTGACATACTTTTCGAAAAGGGCAATTTCGCGCAAGCGCGCCTTTCTCTTGCGCTTGACCTCGGAGAGGAGGTTACGGAGCTTCTTTGCGTGCTCATCTATCTCCATGAGCGCGTCGTTTGCGTGGAAAAAGTGCGGGTGCATGCGAAGGATTCCTTCTACTGCGCTCTCCGCAAGCCTGCCGAATGCGGTAGGCTCCGGGCGCAGGTAGAGGAGAAGGAACTCCCCGAGCACCTGGTGTTTTTGCGGGTTGTGGATAATCTCGTAAAGCCTGCGCCTTGTAACTATTGCCGGGGTCCCGAAAGCGTGGTCCAGTGCGATGCCCAACGCCACATCATGGTTTGGCCTTTTCTCGCTGTCTGTTATGGGATTGTCGGGTCTCACGAAGGAAATGCCGTTGCCCGCATCATGCGTGCCCGGTGCCGAGCTCCTGCGTGTCATAATATTAGACGCCATTGACTCGATCGTTCTTTATGTTCCTATAATATAATAGCTTTTGGCTGCGACGGCGCGAGGGGCTCGTGCCCTGCCGTGGGAGACCCGGGAGGGTAAGATATAAATATTTATCCACAAGATAATAAACCGTTAAAAGAGCGTTTTCTCGTCAGAGACAGCTCATTTTAAGGTATGTTCCGATTTTGGGAATAATGCTAAAAGGTTAATGTTTAAAACGAGTGATAAATATGGCAACGGACAAACCACACCTGAACCTAATATTCATAGGGCACGTGGACCACGGAAAGTCGACGACAGTAGGAAGGCTGCTGTTCGAAACTGGAGCTATCGGAGAGAGGGATATGGCAAGGATGAAGGAGCTTACGCAGACCTTCAACAAGCCCACATTCGAGTTCGCCTTCGTCATGGACTCCCTCAAGGAGGAAAGGGAGAGGGGAATCACGATAGACATTGCGCACAGGGACTTCCAGACGCCAAAGTACTACTTCACAATAATAGACGCGCCCGGACACAGGGACTTCGTAAAGAACATGATTACCGGAGCGAGCCAGTCAGACGCGGCGGTATTGGTGTGCAGCGCAAAGGAAGGGCTGCAGGCGCAGACTAGGGAGCATGCGATTCTCGCAAATGTCCTCGGAGTTAAGCAGATGATTGTTGGAATAAACAAGATGGACGACGTCGGCTACCAGCAGGCCAAGTATGAGGAGACAAAGAAGGCGGTTGGAGAACTGCTCAAGACCCTCGGTTACAAGCCAGATACCGTCATTGCTTATGTTCCATACTCGGCGCTCAGGGGAGACAACGCAAAGACGAAGAGCGAAAACATGCCGTGGTACACTGGACCATCGCTGCTTGAGGCTCTCGACATGCTGAAGGTGCCTCCGAAGCCGACAGACAAGCCGCTCAGGCTGCCTGTGCAGGACGTCCATACGGTCCAGGGATTCGGAACAATACCTGTAGGAAGAGTAGAGACAGGAGTGATGAAGCCGGGAGACCAGATAATAGTAATGCCAAGCGGCGCAAGGTCCGAGGTAAAGAGCATAGAGATGCACCACCAGCAGCTGCAGAGGGCAGAGCCTGGCGACAACATAGGATTCGCGGTTAAGGGCCTTGAGAAGAAGGACATAAAGAGGGGAGACGTAATCGGACCGAGCAGCAACCCTCCGACAGTAGCGGATGAGTTCACAGCTCAGGTAGTTATCCTCCACCACCAGAACGTGATTGCAAAGGGATACACGCCTGTGTTCCACATCCACACAGCGCAGGTAGCCTGCACGTTCGTCGAGTTCCTCGAGAAGAAGGATCCAAAGACGGGCCAGACTGCGGAGAAGAATCCACAGACGCTAAAGACAGGGGACATAGCAATAGTCAAGATAAAGCCGACGAAGCCGGTGCCATGCGAGAAGTACAGCGACTTCCCGCAGCTCGGAAGGTTCGCGATAAGGGACATGGGAGAGACGATCGGCGCAGGAGTCATCCTTGACATAGTCCCGAGAAAGGCCTAAGGTGAATGAGTGGCCTGGGCAGTCATAAAGCTGGTAAGCGTCAACAAGAAGGACGTCGACACGATAGCCGGGCAGATAAAGAGCATTGCGACTTCTTTGAATATTAAGAGCAAGGGCCCAATACCGCTCCCGACGAGCAGGATATCGCAGACTACGAGGAAGACTCCTGGCAAGACAGGCTGCCACACTTTCGAGAAATGGGAGCTGCGGGTCCACAAGAGGCTTGTCGAGATAGAGGGAAGCGAACAGGCTCTGCGCCAGGTAATGAGGATTCCTGTGCCTGATACTGTGCAGATAGAGATAGGTCTTGGCGGCTGACCGCTCGTTCTTTGCCCTTAAGAGCAGGAGTCAGTGCCCTCTTTGGTGGGTTCTTTCCAGCTCGCTCAATATCATGTCGATATAAGTGCTTACGCTTTCCGGCTCCTCCGCCCTCATGCTGGCCTTATACGGCGCCGCCTCTTCGCGAACGCCAGCCAGGACAGCGCCGGCGTCGAAAAGCACCTGGTACCCTCTGTCCTTTAGAACCTTTAAGTTGCCGGTCTTGACTGCACCTTCTGCATAATCAACTATTTCAGAATAGCATTTATCCAGCTTTTCCGCCGCCTTGCTCGCCACAGGCCCCATCTTCGATGCTGGATCCCTCGCGACGATGAATATCTCCCTCCAGACATCTTTGCTTATGTTTTCAAGCGCTCCAGAATAGATTGAGAGGGTGTTTTCCGATCCAGCAAACCTGTTTGCGAACCTGTCAGGAAGCTCACTCCCAAGCCTTGCCTCAAAGCTCTTAAGGACAGAATCACGCCAGGCTACAGCATCCTCCCTTGACATGTGTCCGCTTTCTTTTGTCGCGCCGGCCAAAACCACCACCTTGTCTTAATCTATATTTTGCATTGCCTGTTATTTATCCCTTGCGCTGGAACCTGCCGGCTGTTGCCGACAGTCTGGCGATGAGAAGTGCGGCTTTGCACATCGACCGCTCGCTCGGTTCGCACGCCGCCTCAAGGAGCTCTCCCAGGATTTCTCCGGCTAATTCGGGAGCGTTTCCCGCTTCAACGCCCAGTTTTGATTCAAGCACGGGCTTGAAGACCTCCAAGCCGATTAGTCTGTACCTGGGGGTTTTCGTGCGCACGTAAGCGAGAGCTAAGACCACCCTGAGCAGCTGCTCCCGCCCCGCCATAAGCTTTGTTTTTGAAGCGATTAAGTTGGAGAGCCTCCCGGCTGCGTTTTTAGCGGCTATTTTTGCACGCTCTTCGAATTCTGTTGCCCTTTCCATGCTATAGCTGATGTCCATCTCCTTTTTCCGCTTCAACGCCTTTTCTAAGCGCACGGTATCCCTGGAATTTATCGCAGCGTAGAATTCTTCGTCCGCTTCCCTGGATTCTGCTGATTCTGCCATGTCCTGGAATTTTTCGGAACACATATCGCCTATCTTCTGTATCGTGCTTGCCGATTCTGCTTTTTCAGATTCTAAGCCAGATAAGTCAACGAGCGCTTCTATGCACTCCTGGAGCTCTCGCATCTCAGAAGATACTATCGCATCGAGCTCCTGCTTCAGCGCACCGTCAGGTCCGGCAGCTTTTATCGCTGACAAGAGCCCCTCTATCTTTACCAGGGACTTGACGCTTTCTAGCGAACGCGCTGCTGCCAATGACCTCACCTCAAGCCCTACGGCAATGTACGCGTCATGCGCACGTCGCGCTTCAAGATAGTCCAGAGCCAGATCAATAAATCCGGAAACTCTCGATGCAGGTATGCTTTCTTCCGGAATCACAGCCCCGAAGAAGTCTATAAGACGGCCCTCTCGCTCAGAGCTGTCTATGGAGTCGAGCCATCCGGTAAATCCTGTGCTGTCCATGATTCCGATGTACTCGTTTGCCCTGGCTTCCCGCCTCTCGGTTTCCGTCGACACCATGCAAATGCCTTATCCTAAGTACTCTCTCCCCTTGGTATATATTTATAGGTTGTTTTTTCTTCCAAAAGTGATGAGCTTTATGTCCTTTTTGGCGGATTCCAGAAGAATATCCCTCTTTTGATCGATTTAAACGTCATGCGTCTAATTGCTCTTCGCCTTTAAGAAGGGCGCCTAACACTGTTTATTGCGACAGGTGTTTCACATAAAAGAGATGCAAACCGAAGCGCAGAAGCGGACGATAGTGTTCGACCTCGACGGCGTGCTTTGGGACGATATAACCGCTGTTCTCAGGATGAGGATGAGGACCACAAAGACATTCCTGGCGCAGGCGTATTGCGAGTTCGTGGTGACCGCGCTCAGCTTTTTCCCGAAGACGATGGCAAGGCGCGTGGAAAAGCTGAAGAAAAGCGCACTTGACGGGGATGCAATAGCGGCGGCGAGGCAGCTGCATGCATTAGGATACGATATACTGGTGCGCACAAGCAACGATACGGTCGATTCAAATAAGTTAAAGAAGTCATTGGGGAAGAAAGGCGTCCCCGCGCAGATTGACAAGCCAGTCTGCCTTTCGGGCAAAGCTGCCCAGGTAAATGGGAGAATGCCGATAGTAGTGGAGGACAGCACAGTAAGCATAGTCGCATCGTTGCTCAGGGCGATAATGGAGGACGGCAGACACAGGGACGATGCCACTTTCCTGCTTGTCAGGAAAGACTACAACAGGATCCTTGGATGGCTCATAAGCGGGATAGACCGCAATATAGTGAGGCTTGATAGCGCCAGGGATGCGCCAGCGGCCATAAGCTCTATGCTGAGAGGGCAGCAGGGTCAGGTGAAACTGAAGTCTGCGCTCTAAGATGGTTAACGTCAATCGGCTAATAGCCATTCGTCCTTTATAAATGCATTTTTCTTGTCCTTATAAACAGAGACCAGTGATCGCATGGGAAAAAGCACGACAATACAGAGTGACTCAGCAGGCGTAGAGACATCTCCTATCGGCATAGGAAGCATGACAGAGCTGGAAAGGGCGCTGGCGCCATCTCCATCCAGCATGGATACGGTGCGTGTTGCGCGGACCGAGCTGATCCTGCGCGGGGACGAGCAGGCAATAGCCCTAGAGACCGGGGAAGGCGATATGCCAAAGCTGGAACGGAGGCTGTTCGGCGAGGAGGAGATTAAGGCGGCTGTCTTGAGCGCAGCAAAAGACAAAAGGTACCAATTAGCACCATGCCTATTCCACAGCGGGCAAGAGGAAACAGCAAGGAACCTCTACAGTTTTGACCCGAAGGTTGGAATCGGCGTATGCCTGCATTGCAAGGAATTCATAGAGCACTATGGCACCCCCGAGCAGGAAAGGATTCTAATAAGATGGGAAGAGGGCCTTCCGTACGAAATACCAAGGCATATCGCTATGCGTCGTCAGTAGATTCTGATTTGCTACCGGCGACCCTGCCGCGCGGCTTCTTTATCTTGAGCTCTTTCCAGATCTTTGACATCGCTTCCTGGTTTATGCTGGTGTCATAGCCTGTGTTTGTTATCATTTTTCCAAGAAGGTAGATTTCTGCAAGCGGCTTGAGGTCCTTGTTGTCGCACGCCTGGTCTATCGCGCTTTTCGCGCCGCTCTCTCCAAACTTTTGTGCGACCGCTGCGAGGGAGTTCGCGTTCTTCTTTAGACCCTTCGTAGCCTCGTTAGCATAAGAGTCCAAGACCGCGGTCTTTATGCCAAGGATGCCGTAGGACTTTGCGTCTATCGCCCTCCTTATTCCAGCAAGGTGGAAAACGATTTCCTCAGGCCTTGTGGCCTCGCGGATTCCCATCCTCTTTATGGCTATCCAGTCCTTGTACTTCACCATGAAGTCTATATATTCGTCCGCTTCCAAGAAATCACACTTGGCCTATTATGTAGTATCCCGAGGACTTTTCCCTGGCTACCCTCTTGAGCACGCCCTTCTGGACAAGAGCAACAAGCGTGTTGTTGACAACACCTTTTGGCCTATTGCACTTCTTCATTATGTCGTCAGCCGTCTTGATTGACGTGTCCTTAGTCGCACCGAGCTGCTTCATCGCATCGATTATGAGCTGCTCCATAGGGTTTAGTTCAACCATGTTTACACCTTTAAGGTTTAGAATCGAATCGTGACTACTTCTTCGTCTTGATATCCTTGTTCTTCGGTCTGAGCACCTTGTAGCCGCATCTCCTGCACTTCTCAGCGCCAGCCTTGTTCCTGCCCTTGCACCTCTTGCATATCCAGACCTTGGCAATCTCTGCATCTGCTATAGGAAACTTTCCCATTTTTCACACCGTTAGATAGACGATAGATTAACTTTGACTCAATCAAAAGAAGTCAATCTTATTTAATAAATAAGGTTAATAAAGCTTGCTATCATCAGCAGCTAGATTCGCTTTGAAGCATTTACTATCTCTACTATCAGGCGCTTCGTTTTCTCTAACTCCTTTATCTTTATGCTCTCCATCTTTGAGTGTGGAAACTTGCCGCCCTTCGAAAGCCCTAAAGTCTGGTAACCCTTTGCTGCAAGAGCGCATCCCTGTATAGTAGCTGGTATCCTTACTAAAGAAAACTTTATCCCTACCGATTTCGACGCCATCTTCGCGAGTTTTATTATCTTTGCGCTCTTTGGGGTATTCAATGGCACATCGAGCTCTCTTCTTATGAGTTTGTATTTGCATTTTGTAACCCTGCAGGCCTCGGTCGCCGCTTTTTCAACAGACAGGAGTATTTTGTCGATTCCTTTTAGTGTTGTTGCCCTTGCCTCTCCAGCCAAGACGCAATATCCCGGGATAACGTTGTTGCGTGTTCCTCCAGCTATCGTACCTATGTTCAAGACGTTCCAATCCTTGTCCCTCCCAAACTTGAGCTTAGATATTATCAGTCCTGCGGTCTTTATCGCATTGCGCCCGCGCTCGGGGTCCTTTGCTGCATGAGCGTCTTTTCCGTAAATCTGCACTTCAAAGCTCTGGTTCCCAAGCGCAGTATGTATGAACTGTCCAGGGGGATTTGAGCCGTCAACATCAAACACGAAATCGATATTTTTGTCTAAGTCCAGGTAGTTCACACCCATCACGCCTTTTTCTTCGCGCAATGAAAAGACGCAGTAAGTGGTAGGAATTTCTTTGTTCTTGAGCACCTTCATCGCCTCAAGCAAAGCAGCTACAGCGGCTTTGTCATCTGAACCAAGAATAGTGGTTCCATCGCTTTTTATTACTCCGTTCCTTACAATCGGATTTATGATTCTTTTCCCGTCTTCTACAGTATCCATATGGGCAACAAACATCAATTTTGGATTGCCATTTCCGATTTTTGCAATTACGTTGCCAACATTGCTCAATACTGACCTACCGGCATTATCAGTATAAGATTTTATTCCGAGCTTCTTCAAGTGGTTTTGTATGTATCTTGCAACGGCTAGCTCATTTCCACTTGGAGAGGGAATCTTTACAAGATTA
>JAKAVF010000027.1 GCA_021827605.1 Microcaldota archaeon | reverse complement strand
GATACCACTTGTGCTGCCGGTATTACCGTGGCGGCTGCCACCGGTCTTGCCCAGCACTTATTCGCCAAGCTTGCTATACTTGGCAAAAGGTTCACCGAAGTGAACCACTCGGATTCCCCCCATCACACTTACGTGCATTGTGGAGTTTGCGCGCCTGCTGCACGCCGTAGCGCTAGGACCCTTGTCTCAGTGTCCTTCTGGGGGCTCTTGCTCTCACAGCCCCTACAGGTAATAGGTATGGTGGGCCGTTACCCCGCCATCTGCCTGATCTGACGCAATCCAATCGTAAAGCAGTACTGCTCCAATTCGCTACTTTTTGAGCTACAACTCCTTCCAGGTGTCGTAACCTATGTGGTATTATCGTCAGTTTCCCGACGTTATCCCCCTCTTTACGGTATGTTGATTACGCGTTACTCAGCCGTACGCCGCCCATCCAGGTGAATGAGCTGACTTGCATGGCTGTCGAAATCTGATAGCAGTGTCCTCCAGCAGCATCGACTGGAGTCGATGTGTTGGAAATGACCGCAATTCTAAAGCATTGTGCGTTTGTGGATTCTTTCTTTACACTTCTCAAGACTACATCCAATTCCAAGCAGGAATTTTCACGAAATCCACAGCAAGTATGCTGAGGAACCTTACTTCGATGTTCACCCCGGCAGGAAGTCCTACCAGGAAACACAAGAATAGGTAATCAGATTTTATTACGGGAACGTATTTAAAGGTTGCTTTAGCAGCGCGGTAGTGGACTGATGGGTTCCCGTGGCGCAGACCTCTCAGTTTCCATCTTAAGAAATCTATTAGCATCGGTTACCGGGAAAGACTGATGCCGCATTTGGATTAGGCGCTTCTCGAAAAAAATCTCAATTCGCATTTGTTTCCACGATTACGTTTACTTTGAAAACAAAAATGTATATTTCATTAACAACGAAAGCAATGTCATATATAAATACATTGTATGTTCACTCTCTCTTTGGGACCTTCATGCAGCAGGATGTGGATGAAATAAATATAGAGCAGGCGATCGATCTCGTCAAATCCAACAAAAGCGTGTTCGTCTGGATCGGCGGCTGGACGAATCCTCCACTCGCTGAGCTTCTGCAGGTAGACAAGGGAAAAGTGATAGAGGCAAACCCATTCGAACTGATGGATATGGAGAAGTATCCTAAGGAGTTGCAGAGCTATGAGCGTCCGATCTTCGTATGCCACCACGGGCAGGCCTCCTACGAGCTTGTGAAAGAGCTCGCGAGCATGAACATAAAGGGATACAGCCTAGCTGGCGGAGCTGAAGCGGTAAAGACCAGGGCTTGACGAGAGAATAGAGAACCTTTGCGGGACATTTCTAGCTGCAGTTCTCGAAATTCCAGAAATAGGAAATTGAGTTAATATTAAATTATTATCGCTGCAATATTCTTTCACGAATTGAAAAATAATTTTCAAGAGTAGAACGATGCCAAGTGGCTTACCTTTCAGCAACTATAATAGATAGCAAAACTGTTTCTTTCGAGATTGAGGTTAAGTTAGTCAGGGACAACGACAGCGAACCGTGGCTCCTCCAGCCGATAAATGGGATGGAAGATTTCGGAAGGCAGCTGCATTTCCCGGTTATGCAAAATGGATTTGCAAAAGAGGTCTTGAAGGACGAGCTTCTCAGGTATCTATCGGAATATTTCGCTGGTCCTCTGATAATAATGTCTGACGAAGCGAAATCCAGAGGGATAGCGCCATTGATAAAACTAGAGAGGGGAGAACAGGGAAAACTGAATGTTGTATTTGCCCATCCTTATCTTAGGCGGGAGAACGGCGTGGCGAAGGCGGCGCAGGAGAGGAATCTGACAATCAGGATAACGGATGAGGAACTGCGCTCATGCAGGATTCCGGACGTTGAGAAGACAAGGAGCAAGACCCGCAGTTAACTCTAAATATTATACCAAACACCTTTTCCTTAGGTTGATTATCTGGAAGCCTCGATAAATCTTGGTGTGAATTCCAGCCCGAAAACGGTGGACAAGCTACGGGATTTCGTATCGCACAATTCTGTTGATGGCAGCTATAGCAATGACATGGCGCTTAGGAACCTGCTCGCCTGCCTCGCCCTCGACAGCCGGGTTTTTGCTTTGCATTGCCTTGCTCCTGGAAAAGAGTACAGGAAGTGCGCGCACCGAGAGGAGGCCAGGAAAAACGCAGCTAGGGAAGTGGTCTGGAAAGGCAGAGTGGCTGGGGCGACAGACAGGGTAGCCTCTTTCCTGGAGCATTCGGTAAGCGGCATGCTTCCAAGCCCTGAGCTGGTCAGGAGCGGCGACAGATCATGGAAAACCCTGCTTGTAAGGAGCGGTATCATATCGGTTAGAGAGCTGCAGGAAAAAGGCAGAAATGTTGCCTGCTATTCATTGACTGATGCAGGGGAGCTGCTGGCAAAGCCATTGGCAGACTGCGTCATCCACTTTGTCGCCACTGCAAGAAAGCTTCCTGGGCATACTTTTGACTCCATGGAAAAGATTCTAGGGCATCCAGACAGGGTGCTAAAAGTATTCAATATTGCCAAGTGGCTGGTGGAAAATGGCACATCGACTGGAACAGACTTGAACATCATGTTCGGCGGCAAATCCACACTGACCAGTTCAGAAAGGGGCAACTTCTCCGCTACGCTGCGCGATATGCGGCAGGCTGGATTGATCGATGTCTTTTCGTACACGCAGAAGCAGTATAAGATAGCCGATTCTGGCATAGGGTTCCTCGGCAAGGACCAGGATTCTCTTTATCGAGAAGCTAGAACACAGGTCCCCGACCAGTGGTTCTCACAGGATGTTTTTGAACGCGTGGTAGACTATATCGCAGACAAGCCAGACGCCACATACAATACAAAAGAGATTACAGATTATATACATTCTGCGCTGAAAAAGGGTGGTGCTGAAGTTCCAAGACATTTAAAAGCGGCGGTCAGGCTTTCGCTCCGCTCGCTTGAAGGGCTCGGTATGCTGAAGCTTGCGAATTGGCCTGATAATCCAAATGCAGAATCGCTGTTAAGGAGGGGGAGGAAGACGAAAAGGGACCAGTCCGTCGTCGTTGCGAACGACATGACGAAGCTGTTCTACGAGATCGTATTGAAGAACGCGGAAATGGCTGCTTTGCTGGTTCCGGAAAGAATGGAGCATTACCAGGTATCGAGAGACGAGGAGAAGGAGTTTGTACGCAACATGGATGAGGAAAAGAGCCAGAAGGGGATAAAGAGGAGCGAATCAATTCTTGAGAGGGTGGAGAGGCTCATCAGGACCAGGACAAGATACGCGCCGGAACATGCTGCAAGGTTATCCGAGATGCAGCATACCCTTGGTTCCTATGGCATCACACTAAGCAGCGACTCCCTCCTGGGGATCCTTAATGCACTGCGCAAAGAGGGAAGGATAGTCCACGTCGGAAGAGGCTACTATGCAGTACCGGAAAGGCTTCTCAGAACGCGCTGACTAAATTCTTCCCTTCGACTCTCCGCTGGTAACGCCGCTTGCTATCAGGTGTGCAAGGCGCAGAAAATGGAACGACCGCTCGACGAACTTTCCTGCATCTGCCTTTTCAAGAGTGGTCTGCAGGTAGAAACCTTTGAGCCTGAACTCGCTGAGATTCCTGGCCAAATTTACCAGTTCTATCCTTTCGCCGACTTTCTCCCCCGAGCGTTTTGAGAATGACCTGAGCGCAGTAATAAGCTCGGAGGGATGCGGCTTTCCCCGTGTCACCGAAATCAGCTCTGCCTTCGTCCTTTTCCGAAGCTCATCCACGTCCAGCACATTCAGGCCGGCTAGCCCTATCCCGTTCACTGCAACCAGCCTCACCTGATCCTTAAAGCGTGTCTTATTGACGAGCGCGATTATCTTCTTTGTAGCGTCGGTGCCGTTTACCTGCACTTTCGAAGAGACCACACCCTCTATCACGCTGTCCTTCGCGATTATCCCCACAAGCAGGGTGTCTTTTTTCTTTAGAGGCGCACATGCAACGGCAAGAATCCTGATACCCGTTTTCATTTCTTACCACTTTTCCTTTTTGAGAGCTCTATCACAGCATTTAGTGCAGATTGGAGCTCCAGCACAGCCGGCTCGACGTCTCCAAAATGCCCCTTTCCCTTTTCGATTATTATCTTTGCATTTAGCCTTCTCTTCAGGACGGCAGAATCACTTAGCGGAACGAATGGGTCATTGTCTGAGAATATCGCGATTACGCCGTCGGTGTTCCTTGCAATTTCTTCCCACCTTGGTTCCCTGCTCAGCCATCTCTTTGACATCGCAATGTACTCCTGGTGCTCCTTGTCCTTTTCTGATAGGCGCGGCCAATGCGCGATCAGGACTGCGCCGCGGATCCTGGCGCCGTGATCCTTCTCAAGATAGTTCATTACCGTCTGTGCGCCTAGGCTGTGTCCGACAAGTATTGTATCTTCATCTGGCTTTCCCACCTCTTTTTCCAGCTGGGCGAGCCATTTTTCAGGCTTTGGGTCCATCGTCTCCGGAAGGTCCACTATTTTTGCGGTAAATCCCTTCTCCTCCAATTGGTCCTTGAGCCAGGGGTAATAATCATCGGTAGCTTCGGCTGCCCACCTATGCACTATGAAAACGCGTTTTGCCATAAAGCTTTATGGGGGGCTGTATTTTAACGTCTTTCCCAAAAGTCAGACTTCCCTGTTGATCAGGAACTCTCCCATCGCGTGGAGCCACTGCTTTGCTGTTGAATCAGGAAGCACCTTGTCTACCTTTGACCACGCTCCTGTGACAAGGCTCTCGGCTACGTCTTGTGCATAGCCAATCGCACCATACTTATTTATTATCGCAATCGCTTCCTGGATCAGCTCTGGAGTCTTTTCCTCATTTTTCATGTTAAATATCTCTATCAGGCGGTCACCGTCTTCCTTGCTTCCATGCTGGAGGGTGTAGATCACAAGGAGAGAGTTCTTACCTTCCACTATGTCCTCGCCGACTTCCTTTCCCGTGCCTATGGTTACGTTGTTTATATCGTCACGTATCTGGAAAGCGGCGCCAATGGCGGTTGCAAAATCGCCAAAAGCGTCTACGACAGCGTCGTCTGCGCCGCAGAGTATTGCAGCGTATTTCGCACCCATCGCGGCAACTGAACCCGTCTTCCCTTTTACCATCTGCAGGTATTGCTGCTCCGTAACCGTCCTCCTGTCAACTATCGGCTTTACCCATGAGCTGTGCCATGCAATATCCTGGCCCTGCGCTATGTGGGCTTTTGTAAGCGTATCTACATAGACCTCATAAAGCTTGAGCCGTGTATTCGGGTCTATGTTCTTGTTGCCATTCAAGACCGCCTGGATCGGGTAGAAGTAATTGATTGAACCGACGTTGATCGCTGTGTCTATGCCGTAGAGCATATGCACGGAGGGATTATTGCGCCTTGTCGGCGACCTGTCTTCCACGTCGTCTACGACGAGAGTCCCAGTATGGATCGATTCCACGAGCGGCACAAAAGCCATGAATTCTCTCGGGTCCCTGCCAAGAGCGCTTATCATCGTTATCATAAGCGATGGCCTCCATCTCTTGCCGCCTAGCCCTATCAAGTACTTTGTAGGCTCGATAATCGCATGATTAAGTACCCTATCATCGAAAACGTTTTCCGGATCACCAACTGCTCTTATCGTGCGTAGCAAGCGCTCCGCGGTTATGACCCTCGACATTTCCACATCAACCAGCTTGGCGAGCCTCCCCATATATTGTAGGACATTCTCCCTGCTCGGAGCAAGATCTGATACATTTGGCAGTATTGTCTTTGTGCCTCCTTCCTCTCCCATTTTCTCACAGTTTCTCTATTTCCCCAGATATATATGCATTGCTGTAGGTTGGTTTTGTGGCATGCCGCATTGGCTGCTGCTACTTCTTCCTTACGTACATCTCTTCGACAGCCTGCAGGAACATCGGGGCATATTCATTGTTTGGCAATACGTTCCTGTACTTTTCGAAGGTCGCCTTCGCCTCGATCCCATACCTCTCAACCATCTCCTGGGCGTACTTTATGCTGCCGTACTTTTCCATCAGTTCCCTTAGATAAAGTATCTCCTCGTTCGACTTGTCGGCCCTCTTCTTCGCGTATGTTGCGTCTATCCTCTTCTTCTCTTCAGGGTTTGCATTCTTGTACATGTGAAGCACAGGTATGGTGAGCTTTCCTTCAAAAAGATCCCCGTTGTTCTTCTTGCCGAATACCTTCTCATCAGCTGTCATGTCCAGTATGTCATCAACGATCTGGAACGCCCTTCCTGTAGCCGTCCCTATCTCCTTAAGAGCCGCGAGGTCGCTTTCCTTTGCTCCACCGACCAATGCGCCTATCTGCATCGGCCCATATATTGTATAGAAGCATGTCTTGCTGTCGACTATCCTCATGTACAAGTCTTCTGAGGCTTTGCTCAGGTCCTTTGTGTGGTGTATGAACTGGTTCTCTATGTATTGACCTTCTACTGTGTACGACAGCATGTTGTAGAACAGCTCGTAAACCTTATTCCCCCTTTCCTGGCCTGCCTGCAATATGAAGTCCTTGAGCATCCTCCACATCGCTATCTGCCCTGTGTTTGTGGCGTTGATAGCATGGACCCATCCATAAAGCCTCTGCGCTGCTGGGAGTCCCCTCCTAAGCTCAGAATCATCCTCGGCGTCGTCCTGCATCAATATCCAGTCTTCTGAAAGCTGCTGTGCAGCCGCTGGAAGAAGCGCGTCGGCCGGCTTTACGCCATAGAGAGCTGCGGTGAGCAGCAAAAGGCCAGGCCTCCTGTACTTCCCCTGCCTGTCTATGTAATCCCTCATTATCTTGTAGTGGGCGACAGGCTCCTTGATTGGGACATAATCGCATATTTTCCCGTATATTGCCGGCTTGTATCCCTCCACAAACTCCTTGAATGTCTTGTAGCTGAAGCCATCGTTCAGGTCTGCGCTACCGCTGATTCCATGGCCGTTGCCGTTGTGACCATTGTGTCCATTGTGGCCGTTGCCGTTATGACCTATTTCGCTATTGTCCATTCTAAGACCTCAAATTTCAGAGTGTTACAAGCTGACCATATATAAAAGGAAAGACCATATGTTCGTCGATTGTGGAAGATGAAGCTCTGAATAAGTATCTATTACGACGATAGTCGGGTTGTTGATAAGGTGCTGTAGTGCAGATATTTTCGAGGGCAAAATCTGCAATACTTATAAGAACTTACACTTCTTGCAATATTAGTTGAGAGGAAGACGTATATGGCGAAAAACGTAAAAGAGGACTTTGTGATAAGCATAGAAGGCATAGGCAATGCTGGAAAGACAACGCAGATACGGCTCCTTACAGAGTCGCTGTGGAACAACTACAATATAGCAGCGCATAAGATAATAAACAGGAAACTGCTTGAGGACGCGCTCAAACCGCTTTCGAACGGGCCGAAGGAGAAGTTCTGGGTCGCATATTTCCCGCAGGTAGAGATAGGAGTTGACTTGTTGGTGCACACTGCACTCTACGACCAGCGCTTCGTCGAGATAAGGAAGGAGCTTCCGCCGATACCATACGTAATTGTCGTAGAGCGTTATTTGTACAGCGGGCTAATGCACGCGACTACAAGAGCTGTGCTGAGAGAGATGGCCGGATTCTTTAAGAGCGGCAGTTTTGCCCCTGAATTCCTCGCAGAGGTTCTGAAGAAGGAAGCGCTTGAGAAGAATATAGCCTTCATGGATATCGTCGAGCAGTACACCAGCCTTGCGATAAAGAACACGAAGGGAGAGGTCAATAGGCTTTATGAAGTTTTCCTTGACATGGAGAAGATAATAAAATGGCCAAATCTTGTCTTTGTCATGGATGTACCTGTGGAAAAGGTCAGGTACAGGGAGCTCAAGAGGGAAAACAGGGCGTACACGGACGGGGATGTGATATACTGGACGATTGCTATGAGAATGTACAGGCTTGCCGCAGAAAGGGAGCCAAGCAGGATATTCCTTATCGACGGCACGCAGGAGCAGGACAAGATTGCAAAGGAGATCTCGAAAATAGTGAAAAAGAAGTGCAAGCTCAGGGACTACAGGAAACACTGACCCAGCTTCGACGATTGCGGAATTCGCGAAACGCATTCGTCAGCCTCGGAAGACGATTTCTCATATATATACCATGGATTCCCTACCCTCTTGATGACATGACCAGTGGAAATTATCAAGAAAAAAACGTAGCCATGCTCAAGTACCTAAAGGAGAAGGCAGAGTTGGTGGACGACCACATATACGCTCTGCTAGAAAATATGCTGGATCAGGACGAGCTCGACAGGCTGATGGGGAACAAGAGCGACTATGATTATGACATAGAGGCGATAAGGAAGGGTCTGGTGGACCCGATGAGGTACATGCTCAGGCTTGGCGGGAAGAGGTGGAGGCCGATCCTTATGCTCGAGACAATAGCTGCACTCGGCGCGAATCCGGACAATTATGTCGAGTTTGCCGTGATACCAGAGATCGTGCACAACGGAACGCTGGTGCACGATGACATAGAGGATGGCTCCCTTACAAGGAGGGGCGTGGATGCTATACATGTGAAGTTTGGGGACGATGTGGCTGTCAACCTCGGCGACCTAATGTACTACCTCCCAATACTTACCGTACATGGGAGCGAGAAGCTTGACGACAACACAAAGCTCAGGCTCTTTTACATCTACAGATC